>JAEZCL010000135.1 GCA_023433585.1 Pseudomonadota bacterium | reverse complement strand
TCGTGCTTCTCGATCAGCGCCGGCAGCGGCTCGGCGGGCGGCGGCGCGAAGGCGGCGGTGGGTGCGGCGGCCAGGGCGCCGGTCTCGTCCAGCCCAACGTCCAGCCCCTCGGTGGCCACGCCGTTGCGGCGCGCGCAGTCGATCAGGGTGGCCATGCCGACGAACTGCCCATCCACGAAACAGCGCAGCTCGCGCGTGGGCTCCAGATCGGGCGCCTCGGTCACGTCCAGTTGCAGGCCGGCCCGCTCCTCGGGCGTCTGGGGCGCATCATCGCCGCCCCGCGCGCCGAAGATCAGGGCGATGACCACGGCCGCCACCACGGCCAGCACGGCGCCGAGCGCCAGGATGATGCGATTGTCGTTGGGAAACGCCATGGGCCTCTCACGCGGATGATATGGGCAATAACCCTCGGCGCGGCCCCGGCGTCAACCGACAAGCGGGGACGGGTGCGGGTTTTCCCCTATCCGCCCGTCAGACGGCTGAGCGCGGCCTGATAATTGGCGATCTGCGCGGTCAGATAGGCGGGCGCCTGGCCCACGGGCCGGTTGACGGCGTTGCTGGGCGCCAGGTCGCGATAGGCGTCGCGCACCACGCGCATGGCCGCCAGGATCAGGTCGGCGGCGGTCTTGGTCGCCTCGGGGGTCGACAGATTCAGGGTGTTGGGAAGTTCGATCCCATAGGTTTTCTTCGCATCGTCGCCCGAGGTCCGGCCCACGAATCCGGGGCTCAGCCCCAGCCCGGCCAGGGCGTCGCGCCCGGCCTCGCCGGCCTTGAGCACAGCGCCCTCGCGCCCGTCGCGGGTCTGGATCGACAGGCGCTGGAATCCGCCCATGGTCAGGGTCGTCTCGCCGTCCTTGCCGCTCACCTCGCCGCCCTCGGAGGCCACGGTGACCCGAAGCTGCATGTTGGAGGCCTGCTCGATCTTGCGCGCCAGCGTCTGAAGCGTGTCGCGCGCCTCGATGGTCACCGTGCGGGCGCGGCCATTGGCGTCGACCACCTGGAACCGATCGCCGACGCGCAGCGATGTCGCGGCGGTCAAAAGCTTGGAATCCTCCTGGGCGATGACGCCGGTGGGCAGGCCCAGCCGGTCCAGCACGCTGGCGCCGCCCGACGCCACGGCGATCGTGGCGGGCGCCGCCTGGTCCCCCGCCCCTTTCCAGATGCGGCTCCACTCCACCGCGCCGGTGTCCGGGTCCAGCCGCGCCAGATAGGCCTGGGTCGGATCCTCGTCCTTGGCGCCCAGGGGCCGGTCCGCGACGCCGGTGATCCAGACCTTGCCGTCCTGGACCTTCACGTCCGCGACCGTGTCGTCCCCCTCCCCGCCGTGGAAGGTCAGCCGGTCCCCCGCGCCGGAAAGGTCCGCGTCCATGGACAGGACGAAGGCGTCGGTTCCGCCGGAATGGGCCGTGTTCACCGTCGCGCCCGAGACCAGGGCGTCGTTACGGGTGGTCCCGGCCAGGATCACCCGCCCGTTCGACACTGCGATCCCGGCGATCTCGCCCGAGGCCGCGCCCAGATCGCGCGTGGCCGCCAACGTCGGCTGGCCCTCGCCGTCCAGCACATAGCGGCGCGCCACCGCCCGGCCGTTTTCGATCCCGGCGGTGTAGAGGTCGTTCCCCTCCACCGCGATGGCGGCGACCGAATCCTCGCCCGCCGTGCCGAACTGGGCGGTGAACCGCACGCCGGCGGTGATCGGGGCGGTGGGATAGGGCTGATGCTGGCTGAAGGCCTGGAGATAGCCGTCCCAGCCCCCCACGGCCGAGGCGCCCGTCATGGCCGACTGGGCCCGGCCCGCCACATAGACCGTCCCGTCGGGGCCGAAGGTCACGGCGGTCGCCTCGTCGGCGGCCGAGGCGCCGCGCCGCTGGGTCCACTGCTCCACGCCGTTCAGGTCGTAGACGGTGACGAAACTGTCCGACAGCGCCCGGTTCGCGCCGGCGGCGCCGCCGTCCAGCGCCCCGGTGACCGATCCCGCCACCGCCACCCGCCCGTCATCCGAGATCGCCAGCGCATAGCCCGAAGCCTGGTCCGCCGCGCCCAGGGCCCGGCTGAACACCAGCCGCCCGGCGGAATCGAACTTCATCAGGGCGACGTCGCTGGTCCCCTTGATGGGCTGGTTGTCGAAGCCTTCCGAAAGGTCCGCCACCATCCAGACGAAGCCGTCGGCGTCCGTGGCGCTGGCGCGAACGGCGCTGATCCCGCTCGGCAGGGCGTCCTGGGCCAGGCGGCCCTCCACCCAGTGAGTCTCGCCGATCCCGGCGGCGCCGGCCACACCGCCGTCGGTGAACTTGAGCAGCTGGTTCCCCGTCCCGGTTCCTTGCGTGACATAGACAGCGTCGGCGACGTCCGGCGCCGAGAACTCCACCGTCTCCACCGAGGATCCGCGCACCATCAGGGCCCAGCGATCCGGGCCGTTGGGCAGGGCGACGGTCTTGTCGCCGACCTTGATCGAGCGCTCCTCGGCCGGGATCATCTCGCGGCCGATGCGGGTCTGGACGCCCTCGGCCTCCAGCTTGCCGTTGATGAAGGCGATGACGTTGGTCAGGCTGCGGGTCTGGGCGCCCATCTCGGCCAGATCGATGTCGATGTGGGTCGGATCCTTGGGGTTCAGCTTCGCCAGCGCCGGCGACTGATCGATCGTGATCCGGAAGCGCACGTCGCCCTGGAAGGCGGCCACGGCATCGCCGGGCGAGCCTTCATGGATCACGCCGGTCAGGGACTTGGAAGTGTCACGCGCCACCGCCGCCGTGCTCTTGGACAGGGACGATGACGTCCCCTGCACCATGCCGAAGGCGTCGAATCCGGCCTGGGAAAGCCAGTCCGTCACCTCGGCCATCCCGGCCTCGAAACGACGATCCAGCAGGGTCATCTCGGTTGAGGGCACGGATTTCTGGCCCGCCCGATCCGCCAGGGCGGCCAGGGACGCCAACCCCTGGTACAGGGTGAACAGGCGTCCGTAATCTGCTGATGCGCCTGGAAGATCCAGCCGCGCAGCGCCGTCGTTCATCAGGCGTCGCCCGCCCAGGGCCGCGCGAAGCAAGTCGCTCTGCGGGGTCTGGCGGGTGGTGTCCCACGGCGGTGTCGGCTGAGCTTTCGGCTTCACGGCGGACGGCGCGCCGCCGCCCAGCCCGTTCATGGTGAAACCGGGCTGCCCGAACAGGCTCAACAGATAGCTGTTGTCGATCATGGGCGGCTCCGCCCCGACCTTCCCCCGCCTACGGGTAACAAACCTCTAACCCACGAAGGAAAAAGCGGAAAAATCGCTCTTAACCGCCGCGGAACAGCGACAGGATCACCTGTGGCGCCTGGTTGGCGATGGACAGCGCCTGCACACCCAGCTGCTGCTGCACCTGCAGCGCCGTCAGCCGCGCGCTCTCCTTGGCCAGGTCAGCGTCCACCAGATTGCCGATGCCGGATTCCAGCGTGTCCATCAGGCGGGAGACGAAACCGTTGTGCGCCTCGATCTGCTTGGCCTGCGACCCCAGCGCGCCGAGCGCGGAGTTCACCTGCGAGATCGAGGTGTTCAGATCATCCAGCGCGTCCGCGGCGCCCGTCAGCGTCAGCAGGCTGGAGCTCAGCGTCAGATCGATGATCCCGCCGCCCAGGCTGAGGTCGCGGGTGCTCAGGGTGACGAAGGCGTCGGCCTCGGCGTTGGCCAGGAACCTCACGCCGTTCGACAGCGAACCATCCAGCAGGTTGGCGCCGTCGAACTCCGCGTTCTGCACCGCCTGGCTGATGGAGCGCAGCAGCGCCTGGAAATCGTCGTTCAGCAGTTCGCGGGACTGAGTCTTGAGCGATTCGTCGTTGGCGGCGACGACCTTCTCCTTCAGCTGGTTCAGCAGATCGGAAATGGTCTCGCCCGCCGACAGCGCCACATCGGCCACCGACGTGGCCCGGTCCAGGCTCATCTGCACGGCGCCCAGCGCGCCCATGTCCGCGCGCTGTCCCTGGGCGATAGCCCAGACCGAGGCGTTGTCCTTGGCGCCCTGCACCTTCAGCCCGGTGTTCACCCGACCCTGGACGGCCTCGAGCCGCTGGTTGGTCTGATTGAGGTTCTGAAGGGCGATCAGAGCCGAGGTGTTGGTGTGAACGCTGCTGGTCATGGGTCTTCGTCCCCCGAGGATTTCGAGGGGGACGCTATCGACCGAGTCGTGAGCGTATGGTTAACGCGCGCTAACCACGATCGCCGCCGCGACCTGGAGTCGGGCGGTGGTGATGGGTTTCATGGCACGCCGGATCCTCAGATCTGGGTGTCGATGACGGCTCCCGCAGCGTAGTCGTTTCGTCCGCCGATGCGCGCCACCTCTTCTCGGGGCAGCTGGCGGATCACCTCTCCGGTCTCCCGGTCCAGGATCTTGTAGATAAAGGCTCCCTTGGCGGAGCCCTGCTCGATCACCAGCCGGTAACGCGCCATACGCTCGGCATCCTCCGAAGGTCTCGAATCCGTGAAATCGCCTTCGTGTGAAGACGATGTCGCGGTGACCATGGGCGGCTGCACGCGGATTATCTTGGCATTCGCATCCATCCCTCGTTTCGCCGTCCCTCAGGCCGACGCCTCCGATGGTCGGAGGAATGGAGGCGGCGCACGCGGCGCCGCCTCCCGTTCCTCGATTAGCGGAACAGTCCGAGCAGCATGGACGTGGAGGAGTTGGCGATCGACAGCGCCTGCACACCCAGCTGTTGCTTGGTCTGCAGAGCGGTCAGCCGCGCGCTCTCCTTGGCCAGGTCCGCGTCCACCAGGTTGCCCACGCCGGCTTCCAGGCTGTCCTGGAGCTTGCCCACGAAGGTCAGGTGGGTGCCCAGCGCCTTGGAGCTGGTGCCCAGGCGCGCCAGGGCGGCCGAGACGTTGGCGATGGAGGCGTCCACCGCCGCCAGGGCGTCCGAGGCGTCGGTGACGCTGGTGATGCTGTCGCCGGCGCCCAGGGTGACGACGCTGCCGCTGAGGCTCATGTCCTCGTTGCCCACATCGATGGTCGAGACGCCGTCGGCCGAGGCCAGAGCCTTGTAACCGCCGGTCAGCGAATCATCGAGCAGGTTCGCGCCGTTGAACTTGGCGTTCTCGATCACCGAGGTGATCTGGTCGCGGATCGACTCGAAGTCCTCGGCCAGGGCGGCGCGCGAGGCGCTGGTCAGCGTCTCGTCGGTGGCCGCCAGGGCCTTCTCCTTCAGCTGCAGCAGCAGGTCGGAGATCGATTCGCCGGCGGCCATGGCCACATCGACGGTCGACTGACCACGTTGCAGGCTGTCCTTGACGGCGTTCAGGGCGCCCATTTCGGCGCGCTGGTTCTGGGCGATGGCCCAGATGGCTCCGTTGTCCTTGGCCGAATTGATCTTCTTGCCGGTGTTGATCCGGTTTTGGACCGTGTTCAGCTCGGAGTTGGTGAGTTGCAGGTTCTGCAGGGCGATCATTGCGCCCACGTTCGTGTTAACGCTGTTCAGCGCCATGGCACGGTGTCCTTCTTTCAAGGTGTCCGACGTCATTTTGACAGCCGGGAGCATTTTGCTCGAGCCACACCAAGCAAGTGGCGGGCCAGAATCCGCGCCGCAAGAGTTGAACTAAGACTTTGAAAATACTGTGTTATATATGGATTAACCCTACACGCGCCCGGCAGAAAGCCCGCAGTGGCGCCCGGCCCTGGGCAATATCTGCCGAGCGGCGGGCAGATATTGCCGCCCACCCCCTCTTTCAGAGTCCGGCGGCGGCGCGGCGCTCCGCCTCCAGCGTCTCCACCGCCAGCCGCCGCGCCAGGTCGCATTCGACCAGCTGGCGGCCGCGCAGCAGATAGGCTTCCTCCAGATCGGCCCAGGTGGCCGTTTCAGCCAGGGTCGCCAGCGGACACGGCCGCGTCGCCAGCTCCGGCAGGATCGGATGCTGCGGCGGCGCCGGCGCCGGCGCCGGGAGCCAGTTCGGACAGGCGGCGATCATGCTCGCG
>JAEZCL010000081.1 GCA_023433585.1 Pseudomonadota bacterium | reverse complement strand
GGGCCCCCCCCCCCCCCGCCCGCCCTTTCAACATTCCAATCCTTGGGAGGCCGCCATGTCGCGCCCCGTCGATCCCGTTCGTCCGGACCTCTATGGCCGGATTACTCAGACCATCATCGTCCAGCTTGAGGCCGGCGTTCGCCCCTGGACACAGCCTTGGACGACCTCAGCGCCGGTGACCCGGCCCCTGCGCCATGACGGCACGCCCTATAGCGGGATCAATGTCCTGCTTCTGTGGTGCGAGGCGTTCAATCGCGGATACGCTTCATCCACCTGGATGACGTTCCGCCAAGCCCGGGCGCTCGGCGCGCATGTCCGTAAAGGCGAGACCGGCGCCGTCGTCGTTTACGCCAATCAGCTTGTCCGCACCGAGGCGGACGAAAGCGGCGCGGAGGTTGAACGGCGCATTCCGTTCTTGAAGGCCTACACCGTCTTCAATGTCGAGCAGATCGACGGCTTGCCCGAGGGCTATCGCCCGGTCGCGCCGGCGCCGGTCAATCCGGACGTCCGGCTGGATAGGGCCGAGCGTTTCTTCGCCGCGCTGGGCGCCGACATCCGCCATGGCGGATCGATCGCTTGCTATGTCCCCGAGACCGACGAAGTGCGGATGCCGCCGTTTGAGGCTTTTCGCGACGCCGGCGCCTACTACGCCACCTTGGGCCATGAATGCGTTCACTGGACGGGCCATGGGTCTCGTCTGGGCAGAGACTTCAGCCGTTCGCAGCAGGCTTACGCGCGCGAGGAGCTGGTCGCTGAACTGGGCGCCGCCTTCCTGTGCGCGGACCTCGGTCTGGAGCTTGAACCGCGTGAAGACCATGCGGCCTATCTGGGCTGCTGGCTTCAGCTGCTGAAGGCGGAGAAGCGCCTTCTGTTCTCAGCGGCGGCTCACGCTCAGCGCGCCGTAGAGTTCCTGCACGGGCGTCAGTCCGGCGATTGATCGTCGCTGTCGAAACGGCGGCGGCCCCGCCGGCGCCAGACGGCCATCGCCGTCTGGCGTTCCGGGCTGTCCAGCAGATCGACCAGGGTCAGCAGCGCGCCATAAAGCGCCGCACGATCATCATGCAGACGGTCCGTCAGTCCGGACTTGTGCACCAGGCCGCCCAGCTCGATGAGCCGACGGGTGCGGGCGCGCCGGGCCGCGGCCTGGTCCTTAGAGGTGCTGCGCGCGATCATCGCCTCAAACCTCCGGCGCTGAGCGTTCAGTCGGCGGGTCGCCGTCGCTGCGCCGCCCAGATGCACCGCCAGCCTCTGGCGTCCCTTGAAAAAACGCGCGCCCGGACCGGGCCCAGCGCTGTTGGACCGCCGCCTGGCGTTCGCCGGCGGCGGCGACCAAGGCGCCGGCCAGCATCTCCATGTCCAGCCGGTCGGCGCCGGTGGCGATGACGAGTTCGCCGAGATCGCGGACCCGGCGCGCTTTCAGGCGCTGGGCCCGTTCGTTCAGCGCCTGCAATTGCTGATGGATGTCCTTGGGTTTGCGCATGGCCGGTCTCCTTTGGCCAGCAGGGTAGGGCGGCGCCGCGCGATGCGCGTTCCGCAAGCTTACGGATCGGCGAGCGCCCCTCACGACGGACAGGATGTCCAGAGTGCGCGCTTATACGTCGTTCCGACGTGTGCTCGGCTTCGGAGCAGAGCCCGGTGGCGATCTACCATTTCTCCGCCAAGATCATCGCCCGCTCGGCGGGCCGCAGCGCCGTGGCGGCCGCAGCCTACCGCTCGGCGTCGCGCCTCTATGATGAGCGGACCGAGCTTTCTTGTGACTACACGCGCAAGTCCGGCGTGGTGCATTCGGAGATCATGGCGCCGGCGCAGGCGCCGGAGCGCTGGCAGGACCGGCAGGCGCTATGGAATGAGGTGGAGTGGGGCGAAAAGAGAAAAGACGCCCAGCTGGCCCGGGAGATCGAGTTCGCCCTGCCTCGGGAAATGGGACAGGACGACGCCGTTGAGCTGGCCCGGTCCTTCGTCCAGCATCAGTTCGTGGACCGGGGCATGGTCGCGGACCTGAACGTCCACTGGGACATGGGCGAAGACGGCCTGCCCAAGCCCCACGCCCATGTGATGCTGGCCATGCGCGAGGTCACGAATGACGGCTTCGGCGCCAAGGTGCGGGATTGGAACAGCACCGCCTTGCTGGAGCACTGGCGCGAAGCCTGGGCTGAGCACGTCAACGAACGGCTGGCCCAGTTGGACTTGGACGTCCGTATCGATCATCGCAGCTTAGAGGAGCAGGGCATTGACCTTGAGCCCCAGCCCAAGATCGGCTCGGCCGCCGCGCGACTGGCGGCGCGGGGCCGGACCTCGGAGCGGTGGAAGGATCATAGGGAAACCGCCCGGCGCAACGGCGATCGTATCATCCGTGATCCCGCTCATGCGCTGGAAGCTCTGACCCACACCCAGTCCAGCTTCAGCCGCCATGATCTGGCTCGGTTCGTGTTCGCGCGGACTGACGGCAAAGACCAGTTCGACCGAGCCATGGGCGCCATCCTGTCCTCGCGCGCCCTGGTCCGCCTGGGCGAGGACGAACGGGGCCATGAGCGCTTCACCAGCGCGGATTTGGTCCGTGCCGAGCAGAGCCTGGTCCGCGCCGCCGATCGACTGGTGGCCAGCGGTCGCCACCCTGTGGGTGAGCGGGCGGTGAAGAGTGCTGTCCGTATAGCGCAACAGGGCGAACGCTCACTGACGGAGGATCAGGTGTTGGCCCTGGCCCATGTGCTGGAGCGAGATGGTCTGTCCGCCGTGGTGGGTTACGCAGGGACAGGCAAGAGCGCCATGCTGGGCGCCGCGCGCCTGGCTTGGGAGGCGCAAGGCTATCGCGTCCAGGGCGCGGCCCTGTCCGGCATCGCCGCCGAAAGTCTGGAGAAAGGATCAGGCATCGCGTCACGCACCTTGGCCAGCCTGGAGCATGCCTGGGCGCGGGGTCGTGATCAGTTGAGCCGCAAAGACATTCTGGTCATCGACGAAGCAGGCATGGTCGGCACGCGGCAGATAGCGCGTATCCTCACCGAAGTGGAGCGCGGGGGCGCCAAGGTGGTGCTGGCTGGCGACCCGGAACAGCTTCAGGCCATCGAGGCCGGGGCGCCCTATCGCCGCATCGTCGAACGCCACGGCGCCGCCGAAATCACCCAGGTGCGCCGGCAACGGCTGGACTGGCAGCGTGAGGCGACCAAGGATCTGGCCACCGGTCGCACGGCCGAGGCGCTGGCGCGGTATGAGCAGGCTGGCGCCGTCATCAGTCATGATACGCGGGGAGATGCCCGAAAGGCCCTGGTCAAGGAGTGGGCCGAAGATCGGCGCCGCGATCCGGACGCCTCGCGCATGATGCTGGCCTACACCCGTGCCGATGCTGTTGAACTGAATCGGTTGGCGCGGACGGCGCTCAGGACCGAAGGGGCATTGGGGCCGGACAAGCTGATCGAGACCACGCGTGGCCCCACGGCGTTCGCGGCGGGGGATCGGGTCATGTTCCTCAGAAACGAGGGGTCGATGGGCGTGAAGAACGGGACGCTGGGGACTTTCGTGCGCATCGGGCGCTCAGAGCTGGAAGTGCGGTTGGACGGCCGGCGGACATTGCGGTTCGATCGTAAGGATTACGCGGATCTGAGTCACGGTTACGCCGCCACCATCCACAAGCTCCAAGGCGCCACCGTCGACAAGACTTATGTGCTCGCCAGTTCGCATATGGATCGGCATGCGGCCTACGTCGCGATGAGCCGGCACCGAGAGGCCGTCAGCTTGCACTATGGGCGGGAGGAGTTTGCGGGGATGAGGGAGCTGGGGGTCGCGCTGGGACGGTCGCGGACTCGACAGTTGGAGCGATCGGACCGGGAGAGACGGCGGTGACTCGGCTGGTTGGCGCCACTAGCGGTCATTCGGACCAACCCGGCAAGCGGACATACGCGACGCTTTCGGCTGACCGTCTGCCTTCGCTGAGTTGCGGAGCTAGTTCGGGTAGCTGATCTCCGAGCTCAGGGCTGCTTTCCTATGCGCCGACCTTGGAATTTCGCCATCGTCCCGTCCCGACCAGGCTAGCTAAATCGCGTCCGGGCTGGAGGTGCTGAATAACGACAGCCGCGCCATCTTCACAGCTTCGGGCAAGGCTGAGGCGGCGGTTGATTGCATCAAGGTGCAAAAGCCAGCTGACAGCTCTAGGCAACACGCACCGCATGCAGCCTTCCAGAAGGTGTGCGCTTTCAGATTGTGCGCGCTTGTGCCACGTCTACGCTTCGCGGGAAAGGCCGGAGGGGACGATGAAAGTCGAGAAGGTGCGCATTCAAAATCTGCGTGGATTCAAGGACGAGGAAATCGTCTTCGACGATTACACGTGTTTCGTCGGGTCGAATGGCGCAGGTAAGTCAACCATCCTCTGTGCACTGAACATTTTTTTCCGCGAGACGGAAAACGCCGCGACCAATCTGTCAGAGCTTGAGGCGGAGGACTTCCACAACCGCGACACGACCGAACCGGTTGAGATCACCGTCACCTTCAAAGACCTCACCCCCGATGAGCAGTCCGAATTTGCCGCGTACTATCGCCAAGATCGCCTGATCGTCACCGCTAAGGCGGTCTACGACCAACAGGCGGGTCATGCGGTTGTCCGCCAGTTCGGCAATCGCATGGCGATGGAGGAATTCCGACCGTACTTCGACGGTATGAAAGCCGGTATGAGCGCTGGCGATCTGAAGACAATTTTCGACGGTTTTCGCAGCACATATCCGGACATCCCAAGCGCCAATAGCAAAGAGGCCCGCGCCACTGCGCTTCAGGAATACGAGGCGCAGCGCGCGGACCTTTGTGTCTTAGTCGCCAGTGAGGATATGTTTTATGGTGTCGGTCAGGCTGGCAAACTGAGGCGCTTCGTCCAGTGGATTTACATCCCGGCGGTCAAGGACGCCTCCGATGAGCAGGCGGAGGCCAAGAACACCGCCTTTGGCCGCCTGGTAAGCCGGACCGTCCGCGCAAAGGTGAATTTCCTGGATGAGCTGGCCCAGCTCCGGCTCGAAGCAGAAGCAAAATATGGGGAGCTGATCGCGGCCCAGCAGGGTGTACTCGATGAGGTGTCAGGAGCCCTCCAGGCTCGCTTAGCTGAGTGGTCTGTCCCCAACGCAACAGCGCGCTTGAACTGGCATCAAGACCCTAAAACTGCGGTGAGAGTAGAAGAACCAACCGCCCGTCTCACCGCCGGCGATGGGCATTTCGAGGGGAGCATCGCGCGCTTTGGGCACGGTATGCAGCGGTCGTATCTCATCGCCCTGCTGCAGGGCCTCGCATCAATCGACGACAGTAACCAACCAAAGCTGATCCTCGGTATTGAAGAGCCTGAGCTCTACCAACACCCTCCCCAGGCGCGTCACCTCGCATCGGTTCTGGAGAAGTTGTCAGGGGCGAATACTCAAGTCGTTCTATCTACGCACAGCCCGTACTTTGTGGACGGCAAGGGCTTTGAGAGTGTCCGACTGGTTCAAAAGGACGAGGCCACGAGGCGCTCACACGTCAAACAAATGACGTTTGAACAGCTCAGCGCTTCGCTCTCAGCTGCCTTAGGCGAGGCGATTGCGCCAATCGACGCCATGTTGGCGAAACTGCATCAAGCTCTTCAGCCGGCTCTCACAGAAATATTCTTCACAGGCCGCTTGGTCCTGGTCGAGGGGCTAGAGGATCAGGCCTACATCACGGCCTGGCTGAAACTGACAGGCCGATGGGAGGCGTTCCGAAAAGGCGGCTGTCATATCGTTGCTGCTGGCGGAAAGAGCGAGCTAGCGCGTCCTCTCGCCATCGCGCTCGGGCTCGGCATTCCGGTGTTCGTGCTCTTTGATGCTGACGGCGACAAGCTGGATCACAGCGACCCAAACACCGCTGCTTCGAGACGAGCGCAGCACTCAAAGGACAACCTGACAATCCTTGCTCTGGTTGGCGGCCAGCCTGAAGCCTTCCCGGATGAGGTTGTCTGGGCGGAGCGTCTAACGGTTTGGCCAACCGACCTGGCCGACACTGTGAAGCGCGATGTCGGAGATGATGCTTGGAGCCGCTACGGGGGCGCGGCATCGGTTGCGTTGGGCGGTGCTGGCAACCTTCAAAAGAACACGCTTCACATAGCGGAGCGCTTGTTCAATGCATTCAGCGACAATGCGAGGCCAGACACATTGGAGAAGCTCGGCGAGGCACTCCTGCAGTTTGCAGGGGCGGAACCTGCTGTTGCAAGCGCGGAGGCAGCTGCGGCGTGAGGTCACTCGTCCACATCGCGAAATAGATCGCCTGCTGGTTCGGGTGAAAAATCGCGAGAGCCGTCGTCGAACTGTTCGGACTGCCGCTCATAGTAGCGTGCCTTCAGATCGTCGATCGCGTCGTTGACCGAAGGCAGGATTTTACGACTGAGCTGGCTAGGGTCTTCGCCCACAGCATCTGCAAATGTAACAAATGCGGCCATGAGAGGCTCAAAGTAATCTTCGGGATCATAGTTTGATTCCCAACGATCTTTTTGTGTCTCGACGTAGAGCGCCAAGTTCGAAAGAACATCGCTCCTTACGACCTCGATTAGCTCGGCGCGCTCCTTGAGCGTCAAAACGTCAGCGATGTCGTCATTGTCGATGAAGCTGGGATCAGCCTCCTCGGTTACTGCTTCGAGAACGCGCTCGAAAAACTGACGCCGCCGATCTTCCGGGAGCAGCCCTAGCTTGTGCAAGGCTACGACGAATTCAGCGTCAGAATCCTCTTTGATCGGGCTATTTAGAGGTCTGTCGAGCACTTCGTAAATGTCTGGTCGACAGGCGAGAAGGCGACCCGCAACATCCTTGTTAGCCCGCGCAGAAATGAAGTTTTTGAGGCTATCCTTGGGAAGCGAAGCTATCCGTTCAACCAACATGTCTGCTGAACTTTGGGGTACGGTGACCATTGCCCCCCTAATTGACACCCCAGCGCACACAACCTCGCGGATCAGGTTTTCGGGTTTCGCTCCTCGCAGATAAATTTCCACAAGCTCGGGATCTTTGCCAACGAATGAGGCGAAGGCGTCGGTGACTGTCGGGTGGCGGTAGGTCCAATATGGCCCAGCGTCGTCCTGAGCGAGAAGCAGCAGGCTACCATCCAAGGCTGTCAGTTGTTCCCGCGTATCTGGTTTGGTTGCGCCGAAGATCTCTGCAGGGTGCGTAAGCAACTCCGATGACACTGGAGATCGCACCAATCCGCCGTTTAGGAACAGGAGCCCTATGGCCGCTCGGCTACCAGGCGCTAATGTCGAAATGGTCTGCTCCAGGAAGTCCCTCGGATGCTGGAAGAATGAAGTCACCCTATCCGCAGTGACAACCAATCCTCTTGTAAAGACGCGGTTTCCTAGGCGACGCGCTGTCTCGGGCAAAAAGTCGCGTCGAGCCGCCAATCCTCGCAACAATGGTTTTAGCTGACGCTTGAAGTCCGGCGGCTGATCGCCCAGCTTAATGTGGTTGTAGAGTATGCGCTCCTTTTCGGCGGCGGACAGCTGCTGGGTGTAGATGACAACTTGGCTGCTTCGGAGCGACGGGAACGCAGACAGCTTCAGCTCCTTGCGGGCTGGAACCCAGATATAATCCCGCGAGGTAATGAGAAATTTTGACCCGTTAGTGAGTGCGGCCTGCATGAGCGGAAACAGCTGGTTCCATCGCTCAATCCGATCATGCTGAAACTGGGTGCTTCCAAACGCATCGTCTATCCAAAAGAATTGCTTCGCATCAGGATCAATTCGCGGCTCCAGACTCTCCGGCGAGGTCGCTTTCACTACGGCGCATTTCCATCTGTCGGCTGCTGCCAACGCCAGGCTTGCCCCAATGGTGGATTTCCCGGCGGCCGGCTCACCAAGAAGCAAAACCACGCCATGTTCGTTGAGAGCAGTTACGCTACGTCGGTGGGCATCAGTGACAACGAACTTCCGTAGGTTGTCGCCCATTTCGCTGAGGATCAGCTGCGCCTGTTTGTAGGCTCGAAGATCCTCACCAAGAATGCCCTGGAGGTCTGCTAGGCCGTAAATCCTCGGCACCATCATCCGGAGCCGGGGGGATGCGTTGATGCGATTTACGATCCAGTCCCGATGAAATACGCGGCAGCGCTTCACCCCGACGGCTTCAAAGGCCTCTCGAATAGTCAGTTCGCTTTCGCCGGTAACTGGATGGTTCGTAAGTATGATGTAGTCGTCGGCTAGGCCTCTCGCTGCCAATGCCTTTGCTTTTGGTAGTTCATCCTCAAGCATAGACAGGGAGAGGTTGTGGTCTAATTTTGAGGTGAACTTGCACTGGATGGTGCTTTCGCCAGCATTCGGACCTCTATCCCAACGCCCGACAAATGCGCCATCACGCCCAGCGTCCTTAGTCGGAAGGAAGGTTTGAACCGGACGGCTCAGCGCTTCCTCCGCCACGGCAACGCAGAGGTCTTGAAAGGCCTGCCAGCCAAGGCTGTGGAGTGCAAAATTGGCTGCCATTATGCGATCTTTCCACCCGCTCTCTTGGGGAGCTCGGGCAAGCCTCCTCCAGTCTCGTTAATCCCCACCGAGGCTAAGAAAGCTACGCCACCACCGCAACGCGATTCGTTTGGTCGAGCGCTACCTAGCTGTCGAAGCTATGAAGGTTGTTCACCCGAGGGGGTGCTGAGAAGCTGGGGTTGTGAAGCCAACCAACCCTTTGCGGAGCCTCTCGGATGAACGTACACAAGAATGCCCGGCTGACGCCGTCGGGTCGAGCCTTGTTGGCGAAGCGGATCGAGGCGGGCTGGACGACCCGGTCGGCGGCGGAGGCCGCAGGAGTGTCGGTCCGGACGGCGCGCAAATGGCTGGGCCGGCATCGGCTCGAAGGCGAGCGCTGGCATCACGACCGCAGCTCGGCGCCGAGGCGATGTCCGCGCCGGACGGAACCGCGACGGATGGCCGAGATCAAGGCCCTGCGCCGTCAGCGGATGACTGGGCCGCAGATCGCCCGCAGGCTCGGCATGCCACGCTCGACGGTCGGCCTGATCCTGCGCCGGCTGGGCCTTGGCCGCCTCGCCCTGCTGGATCCGAAGCCGCCGGTGGTCCGCTACGAGCGCGATCGGCCCGGCGAGATGATCCACCTCGACATCAAGAAGCTGGGCCGGTTCAAACGGGCCGGTCACCGCTCCACCGGCGACCGCCAGGCGGGACGCTCACGTCACGCAGGCTGGGACTTCCTGCACGTCTGCGTCGATGACGCCTCGCGCCTGGCCTACACCGAACTGTTGCCCAGCGAGCGAAAGGAGGACACGACCGCCTTCCTCCGACGCGCCCTGGACTGGCTGAGCCGCCACGGCGTCGCGGTCGAGCGGGTCATGACCGACAACGGATCGGCCTATCGCTCGAAACTGTTCGCCGACGCCCTGCGGGACGCCGGAGCCCGCCACGTCCGGACCCGGCCCTACACGCCCCGCACCAACGGCAAGGCGGAACGCTTCATCCAGACCACCCTGCGCGAGTGGGCCTACGCCAGACCCTACACCTCATCGGACGAACGCGCCGCCGCCATCAAACCCTGGACCGATGACTACAACCTCACCCGATCCCACTCCGGCATCAAGGGCTCAACCCCGTGGCAACGCGTGAACAACCTTCTTGGAAACGACACCTAGCGCCACCAAAATCTAGTCTCCTAGAGGGAGGGCCTTTTCAGGACTACCAAATCACGATCAGATTGCTCGGCGAATGGCAGCGAGCGCGGCTCACAAGCGCCAGTAACGGACGTTGACTGCTCGCCTGAAAGCAGACGCTCAGATCATGATTTCACATAGGCATCGTCGCGCTGATCAGGTTGAGCTCTATCGCCAGCATCCACACCGCCATGGCGATCATCATCAGGTTCTCGGTCAGCGACAGGAAGCCCAGGGGCACATTGCTGTCGCCGCCGACGCAGGCGCACTTGAGTTCCCGCTTGTCGATATAGACGGCCTTGAACACCGAGATCGCCCCGATGCCGCCGATCAACAGGGCGACCGGCGCTGACACCCAAGTCAGGATCCCCGCGACCATCAGGGCGCCTGCCCCGAACTCGGCGAAGGGATAGACCTTGCCATAGGGGACCCACCGTTTCGCCAGCAGGTCGTAGTTGAGGAACATCGAAGAGAAACTCTCGACGTTCTGCAGCTTCAGCATCCCCAGAACCATCATTGACAGGGCGATGAACCACTCGCCCGCACGGACGGTCAGCGGCGTCCCATAGGCCGCGAGGCTCAGCATCGCGGCCATGACGGCGGTGGTCAGGAACACAACCAGCACCGGCGTGTAGGTCGTCGCCTTCGGGTCGCGAACCTTCAGGCCGAGGAAGCGACGCAGGTCGTCGTGACCGCCGATCCGCTGTCCGTCGATGAAGACTTGCGGCGTGGTCTTCACCCCGTGTTCGGCCTTGAAGGCGTCGGTCTGCTCGCGGGTCGTCAGCCAACGGTCCTCAACCTGGTAGCCCCGACTTTTGAGCAAATGACGAGCCTTGAGCCCCCAAGGACAGGTGTGGTCGGGCATCACCATGCGGTGGATAATGGCGGTCTTGGTCATTGCAGCCTCCGTGATCTTCAAATCCAAGGCGCACACCTTAAGTTCCGTATCACGATACGGAGTCAAGCATGAGTGTGCGGACGATCGCAGGCCTGGCGCGACAGGGCGGTGTGGGGGTGGAGACGGTCCGCTTCTATCAGCGGCGCGGCCTTATGCCGACGCCGGAACGATGGTCGCGCGACGGCCTGGGCGCGGGCATTCGCCGCTATGGCGAGGAGGACGTGCGCCGGCTGAAGTTCATCCGCTCGGCCCAGACGGCCGGGTTCACCCTTGAGCAGATCAAGGAACTGCTGTCTCTGGACGCCGGCGAGAATAGGGCGCGGGCCCGCGTTCTGGCGGCCGAGCGTCTGGCCGCGTTGGACCGGACCATCGCCGATCTGAACGATGCGAGAGCGGCCCTGAGGCGGCTGGCAAGCGCCTGCGCCTCAAGAGATAGCGGGCCTTGTCCGATCATCGCCGCCTTCCAGGGAGAGAAGGCCTGAAGCTCACGCGCCGTTATGACGTCCAAAGACGGTGGCCTGGCCCCTCTGGTCGATGAGCAGGGTGACGTAGGGTTCGCGTCCCGCCGCCTCCATGCCCGGCGATCCGGCGGGCATGCCGGGCGCCGCGAGCGCCACGGCCTGGGGCCGTTCGCGCAGCAGGCGCACGACGTCGGCGGCCGGCACATGGCCCTCGATGCCATAGACGCCGACCACCGCCGTGTGGCATCCCGCATAGCGGTCCGGCACGCCGTGGCGCGCGCGGATCGGGGCGAGGTCATCGCGCTCGATGACCTCGACGGTCCAGCCCGCACCGCGCATATGGGTCACCCAGCCGTCGCAACACCCGCACCACGGCGTCTTGTAAGCGGTCATGCGGCGATCCTGCGCCATTGCCGCTCCGGCCGAGGCAAGAGCGACAGCGCCGCCGAGCAGCAGACGACGGGTCAATGGGACCGTCATCAGTGGACCATGAAACGAACGGTGCCCGTCATCTCGTGACCGTCCGCGCCTTCAGCGGTCCAGTTCAGGACGTAGTTGCCGGGCGCCAGAGTGGGCAGGTCGGCGGACACGCGCGTCGTCGCGGCCGCGGCTGCGACCGGAACCGTGACGTCGGCCTGACCCTCGGCGGTTATGGTGACCGCCTTCAGGGTCATGGGATGCGGGAAGGTGGCGGTGAACCAGTCGGGCGAACCATCGGTCATGCCGCCGTCCGCCGGGCTGGTGACGACGCCGTGGGCGGCATGGTCGACGGATGCGGCCTGGCCGTGACCGGTGTGTGCTTCGTGCGCTCCGTGTCCCGCGTGGGCATCCTGGGCCACGGCGGGTGCGACGATGAACAGGCCGGCGGCGACGATCGGAAGCAGGTAGCGCATGTGTTTACTCCTCAGAACCAGGCCTTCAGGCCAATGACGAAACGAGTGTGTTCGGGCTCCCCGCCCACAGCGCGCGTGAAGTCAGCGGTCTCGCCGAGTTCACGGCTCCACTCCACGCCGACGTAAGGCGCGAACTCCTTGGCGATTTCATAGCGCAGGCGCAGGCCCGCCTCCACGTGGGTTAGGCCCGCCCCCAACCCAAGCTCCGGAATGTCGGCGGCTGATGCTTCGACCTCGACGCGCGGTTGCAGGATCAGGCGCTGGGTGATGCGCTGGTCGTACTCCGCCTCGACGCGCGCGGTCACGTCGCCTTCGGTCGACAGGAAGGCGGCGGCGTCGACCTCCCACCAGTAGGGGGCGAGGCCCTGGAGACCGAGCACCAGATGGGTCGGGTTCTCGTCGCCCTCGCCGAAGTCCTGACGCACGCCCGCCTGCACATCCCAGAAGGGCGAGATCGCGCGGCTGTAGAGGGCCTGGACCTCGCCCTCGATCTCGCCGTCGAAGTCTCCCTCGGCCTCGGACTTCCACCAGAAACGGTTGATGTCGCCGCCGGTCCAGCCCGCGATGTCCCAAGTCCAGCCCTCTTCGCCGTCGCCGAAGCCGACCTCCAGACGGTCGACGATGGCGGCGGTGGTCCGGACGTCGCCGTTCTCGCGCCTCAGGATGTCGCGGGCGCCGGTCATCTGGTCCGCGCCCCAGATGGCGTCGGCGGCATGGGCCGGGCCGGACAGGGCGGCCGGTGGCAGGGGCGGCTGGCGCGGACGGCCTTCGTCATCCGCGCTGGTGGGCACGTCGGGCGGGCCGCCGACAGACTGGGCACCCATGTCGTGGCCCGCATGGGGGTCGGATTGCGCCGGCATCGCATGGCTG
This sequence comes from Pseudomonadota bacterium, assembly GCA_023433585.1. GTDB lineage: Bacteria > Pseudomonadota > Alphaproteobacteria > Caulobacterales > Caulobacteraceae > Brevundimonas. The sequence goes on along the minus strand of JAEZCL010000081.1, from coordinate 24,184 downwards.
GCATGAGGATCAGCGGCCTGTGACGGCGCGCCCATGTCATGCCCGGCGTGCGGATCAGCGGTCTGGGAAGGCGCAGGCATGACGTGTCCCGCATGCGGATCGGTCGCGGGAGCCTGAACCGGAGGCCGGGCGGGCGTCGCATGCTGGCTGTGATCCTGGGCGGTCGCGGCTCCGGCGACCAGCAACAGAGGGGCGAGCGCGGTCATCAGACGGATCATGCCGCCGCTCCATCCAGCGGACGGACGGTGACGACGTTGAACATCCCCGCGTGCATGTGCATCAGCATGTGGCAGTGGAAGGCCCAGTCCCCCGGCGCGTCGGCGGTCAGATCGAATGTCACCTTCGAGCCCGGGGCGACATTGACCGTATGCTTCAGCGGTTGATGCCCGGCGGGTCCGCCAGTCACCAACTCGAAGAAGTGGCCGTGCAGGTGGATGGGGTGGGCCATCATTGTGTCGTTGACCAAGGTCACCCGCACCCGCTCGTCCCGCTCGAAGCGGATCGGCTCGACGATCTCGGAGAATTTCCGACCGTCGAAACCCCACATGAACCGTTCCATATTGCCGGTCAGGTGGATTTCCAGCGCGCGGGACGGCGGCCGCTGATCCTTGTTGGGCGTCAGGGAGACGAGGTCGGTATAGACCAGCACCCGGTGGGGGACGTCTTCCAGGCCCATGGGCCGTTCGCCCAGGCGGTTGGCCGGAGCGGGCGCGATCATGTCGACGCCCACCCCCACCGCCATACTGGCCGGCGCGTTGTCGGGGTTGCGCATGTCGTGATCCATGCCGCCGTGATCCACCGGCGTCGCAGCCGGCACGGCGTGCCCCATGGTGGAGTGGTCCATGGCGCCGTGGCCCATGGCGGCGTGGTCCATTCCCCCCATGCCCATGTCGCGCATGGTCAGGGTCGGGACCTCGCGCAGCGGCGGGACCTCGGCGCTCATGCCCATTCGCGGCGCCAGGGTGGCGCGCGCCATGCCGGAGCGGTCGACCGACTCGGCGACCAGCGTATAAGCGCGGTCCTCGGTCGGGCGGACGATGACGTCATAGGTCTCGGCCACCGAAATCTGGAACTCGTCGGTCTCGACCGGGCGCACATTCTCGCCGTCGGCGTTGACCACCGTCATGGCCAGACCCGGGATACGGACATTGAAAATCGACATGGCCGAGGCGTTGATGACGCGCAGCCGGACCCGTTCGCCGGGCCGGAACAGGCCGGTCCAGTTCTCGGTCGGACCATGGCCGTTCACCAGATAGGTGTAAGTCGTGCCGTTGACGTCGGCGATGTCGCGCGGGTCCATCCGCATCGCCCCCCACATGCGCCGCTCCTCCAGCGACATCCCGTCCTCGCCGGAGACCAGGCCCGACAACGTGGTGCGCGATTGATTGAAGTAGCCGGGACTCTTCTTCAGCTTGTCGAGGATCACGTGCGGATGGAGGAAACTCCAGTCCGACAGGACGACGACGTGCTCGCGATCGTAGCCGACCGGCTCAGCACCCGCCGGATCGATGATCAGCGGCCCGTAGTGACCCATCGCCTCCTGCAGGTTGGAGTGGGAATGATACCAGAAGGTGCCCGACTGGATGACGGGGAACTCATACTGGAAGGTCTCGCCGGGCCGGATGCCCGGGAAGCTGACGCCGGGCACGCCATCCATCTGGAACGGCAGCAACAGGCCATGCCAGTGGATCGAGGTGTCCTCGTCCAGCGTATTGGTGACCGACAGTCGGGCTGTCTGGCCCTCGCGTAGCCGGATCAGCGGCGCCGGCAGGGTGCCGTTGACGGTGATGGCGTGACCCGTGCGGCCGCCTACGGCAAAGGGCGAATGGCCGACGTTGAGCCGGACGTCCGGCCCCTCCAGGGTAGGCAGATCGGCGCGCAGCCCCCCTGATCCGCTCTGGGCCCAGGCGGGCAGAAGTCCCTGCACGCCCAGCAGCCCGGCCCCGCCTGCGAAGCCACGCAGCAATGCCCGGCGGTCTGTCTGGATCACTCTCATGCGTCAGTCTTTGTCCATCTGTCTGACTGGCCTTACGCCAGAACCGCGCGCGCCCCTCGCGACGGCTGGTCGCAGGGGCTCAATCGGATGGGCCGAGGCGATCCAACAAGGCCTTGCGGGCGCGGGCGATCCGCAGTTCGACCGCCTTGGGCGACAGCCCCAGTATCTGCCCGACCTCGGCATGGGACCGACCTTCCAAGACCGCGAGGAGCAGCGGCGCGCGCTGACCGTCGGGAAGTTCACGCAGAGCGCGGTTCAGCCGCTCCACCCGACGCCGATCATCCACCCGGTCTTCGGCGCCGGGCGCCGGGTCGCCGACCGCCATGGCCTCTGGCGCGTCCAGGCCCATGACCCCCCTGACCAGCCGACGCACACGGCGACGGCGGCTCCAGTCGCGGCATTTGTTCAGGGCGATGGTGCGCAGCCAGGCGCCGAAGGGTCGGTCGGGGTCGTACCGTCGGATCGACAGCCAGGCAGCGGCGTAGGTCTCCTGGGTCAGGTCCAGTGCTTCGTCCGGGTCGCCGACATACCGGGTGATGAAGCGGTATAGATCACCCTTCGTCGCGGTCATCAGGCGCGAAAACGCAGCCCGGTCTCCCTGGGCGGCCTGGCCTTCGTCGGTGTCGCCAGCCCCCACCCCCGCGTCAGTCGGCGTCGGCGCGCAGGGTCTCGACCACGGCGCGATCGAATTCTTCCGCCTGTTCGGGCGTGAGCACCGCGCGCATCTCGAACACATGGCGGATCGTCGCCATCTGGAGATCGCCCATCGCGCCGTGGAAATGCTCGACGGCGGCCTGCACCTCGGGCGTGTCGCCCCGGCTCTCGGCGATGGCGGCGGACAGTTCTTGATTCGCCGCGCGCACTTCCGCTTCCAGCGATCCGCGCCGCGCCGCGAAGGCGCCCTCAATTTGGTCCAGCCGACGGTCCTGCTCCGGGGTGAGGTCCAGCCGCTCGTGAACAATGTGATGCAGGTCAGCGGGCTGATCCTGTCGCGCCGACCATGTCATCGCCCCCCAGGCGGCGGTCGCCCCCACGACAGCGGCCAGGACGGCGGTGACGAGCGTGGACTTCAGGCCGCTCATCCCAGGACGCCCCTCATATCCAGCGGCGTCGCCGCCATCCTGGGGCTGAACACCGTCAACTCGCTCTGACCCTGCTCTACCGCCGGGGCGGACACGCCGCCGGCCACTCCCCCGATGCCAGCCGCGACGCAGAGAGCCGCGAGCCGCAGCTTCCGCTCGCGCGCCCGCGCCTGCGTTTGTGCGACTCGATTCCAGACGCCATCCTCCAGGCCGTCCAGACCCTCCGCTCGCGACGATTGCGTTTGTGCGATCAGAGTATCCAGGTCTGTCATGCCGATCGTCTCCATGCGTCTCGCCCCTCTACGCACCGGTGCGATTACCCCCTCGCGAGGGGGCGGTTGGCCGTCGGCGTAAATGAACCATAGTCCTGATCCAGACTTTCAAGGAGCCATCGATGAAGCGCCTGATCCTCACCGCTGTTCTCGCCGTTTCGGCGACCGCCGCGATGGCCCATGAGCCGGCTGTCGCGCCTGCGTCCGCACAGGTGGTCGATCAAGCTGCGGCCCCGGCCATTGCAGTAGTGGACGCGTTTCACGCCGCCTTGGCTTCGGGCGAGCGCGACGCTGTCCTCGCGCTGCTGACTGAGGACGTCATGGTGCTGGAAGAAGGCGGCGCTGAGAGATCGCGTGAGGAATACACGGGCCATCACCTGCCCGCCGACATGGCCTTTGCCGCCGCGACCGAGGCTGAGATCACCCGCCGCGCGTCCTCGGTGGAGGGCGACATCGCCTGGGTTCTGACCGAGGGCCGCACCCGCGGCACATTCAACGGTCGGCCCGTCGATCGCCTGACGGCCGAGACCATGATCCTGCACCGGCAAGCCGAAGGCTGGCGCATCCGCCACATCCACTGGTCCTCGCGCGCGCCAACCTGAAGGTCACATCGAGGCGGGTGGCATCTGCACGCCCATCGCCGCGACCAGCCCGAGCAGGGCAAATCCTGCCAGCATCTCCATACCGATGCTGGTCCGCAATCGTCGCGCCACATCGGCCGTGTCGGCCTGCGTCTCGACGGCGCGCGACAGCGCGGGCGTCAGTTTGAAGCGGTTGTGCGCCGCCTGACCGACCATCACGGCGAACAGAGCCAGCTTTGCGATCAGCAGGAGTCCCCACGTCGAGCCTGGCACAAGGCCGAGGCCCTCCGCACCGATCAGGAAAGCCGCATTGATCAGACCGGTAATAACAAGGACCGCAACCGTGACCGTCCCCATGGAGGCGAACCCCGCCAGGGACCTCGCCGTTCCGGCCGCCTCTCGCGCCGCCGGGCGGATCAGCAGCAGGCAGAAGCCCGTCAGAGCGCCGATCCAGACGCAAGCGGCAAGCGCGTGGGCTATGTCGGCAGCCAGATGCAATAGGCCGAGGGGGCCCTCACTGGCGGCGCCATGCCCGCTCCAGGCGAAACTAACCACGGCCCCCGAGAGGGCGAGAATTCCAACCGTCTCGCCCAATCTCCGCCCCCGCCCCATCACCAGTGCGACGACCCCCACCAGAGCCAAACCGGCACGAACCAGATGCGCCATGCCCAAGCTTGTGGACTGGACGACATAGCCCAGAGCGGCCGGGTCAAGCCCCGCCGCCCATCCCCCCGCCATCATGGCCGTCTGGGCCAGAAGGCCGCCCAAGGCCGCGACCGAAAGAAAGAGGCCCGCAATGATGGCCGCGCGTCTGGCGGATTGCGGACTGGGTTCGCTCAAGCCTAAAGCCTGGAACAGCGGCAGGCCGAGAGCCAGGACCGCCGCAGCAAACTGAAGCCAGCGCAGACCGACGACAGTCAGATCGATCGGCACCTCAGCGGACGGTGAAGCTGTAGGTCCCGGTCATCCGATGGCCATCGGCCGCCGCGATCGCCCAGGTCACCCGATATACCCCGACCGTCAGCGGCGCGGCGAACGACCCGCCCAATGTCTTGCCATCCTCTGACACGGCTTTGGCAAGACTGATCGCACGGCCCCGACTGTCCTCGACCTCAACGGTCGAAAAAGGCGCGGCGAACCGCTCGCTGAATGTCAGGCTGATCGTCCGGGGCGCGGTCACGGTGGCGCCGTTGCCGGGGGTAGCGGACACCAGTCGGGCATGGGCCAGCGCGGAAGATGCGCTGAGAACCATGGCATAGGCTGCTGCGAACGCTAGAATCCGATTCATCACTAAACTCCCTCAATGCCGTCTCCTACGCCTACCGTTCTGTCATCCCTCATAGTCGAGGTGCGCGGCGCAGATGCCAAGTTATGGGCAGACCCTAAGCTGGGCCGTTCGTCTACGTGACCAGGTCTGAGAAGCGGACATTCCCAACCGCCGCTATGAGCCCATAGCAGTCATACTCGTCGGCAGGTCTCCAATCGGCGGTCAGGGCGAGCTATCGTGGTTCCGGTTAGGGAATCAGAATGCTTCAAAAACTCGACCAGCGAGACGATGCGCGGCGTAAGGTGTCGGCGGCGCTGGCGCCGCAGCGCAAGGCGGCTCTGGGCCAGTTCATGACGCCGTCGGGCGTGGCGCGGTTCATGGCGTCTCTGTTTCCGTCTGAGGGCATTGGAGCGTGTCGTTTGCTCGATGCCGGCGCCGGGATGGGCGCTTTGTCGTGCGCCTTTCTGGACCGCTGGGTTGGGGGCGAGCTGCCGTTTAGGTCGGTCGAGGCGACGGCCTATGAGATCGATGATGAGTTGCGGGCGCATTTGGCGCAGAACCTTAGCGCCTATGAGGGCGTGACAAGCCGGATTATCGCTGGGGACTATATTGAACTGGCGACGCGCGAGGGGCGGAGCGAGCCGGGGTTCACCCATGCGATCCTCAATCCGCCCTATAAGAAGATTTCCAGTCGTTCTTCGCATCGGTCGGCGCTGCGCCGGGCCGGGATCGAGACCGTGAACCTCTATTCCGCCTTCGTCGCCCTGGCGGTGGAGCAGGCGGCGCCGGGCGGGCAGATCGTGGCGATCATACCGCGCAGCTTCTGCAATGGGCCCTACTATCGACCGTTTCGGGACTACATCCTGGAGCGCGCCGCGATCCGGCGCATACATCTGTTCGCCTCGCGCAGCAAGGCGTTCAAGGACGACGAGGTCCTCCAGGAGAACATCATCATCCGCCTGGAGCGCGATGGGCGCCAGGGGGCGGTGACGGTCTCGACCTCGACGGACGGAACCTTTTCCGATCTTACGTCTCACGATCATCCGTTTGAGCGGATCGTCTTTCCGGATGACGGGGAGCGGTTCATCCATGTGCCGACCGCCGCCGAGCAAGACGCGATCGAGCAGCTGTCCGGCGTCTGTTTCAGCCTGGCTGACGTGGGCGTGAAGGTCTCGACCGGACCGGTCGTGGATTTCCGGTTGAAGGCGCACCTTCGCGCCATGCCCGGGGCGGATACGGCGCCGCTGATCTATCCGGTCCATCTGAAGGGGCAGGGGGCCGTGTGGCCCGTTGAGGGGTCGAAGAAGGCCAACGCCATCGTCCGCAATGGCGAGACCGAAAAGTGGCTTTATCCGAACGGCTTCTACTGCGTGGTGCGGCGGTTCTCGTCGAAGGAGGAGAGCCGCCGCATCGTCGCCAGCGTCGTCAATCCCCAGGCCTTCGGCGATGCGCCCATGCTCGGGTTTGAAAACCACCTCAATGTCTTTCACGACGGCAAGAGAGGGCTGCCTGAGGCTCTCGCCCGGGGGCTGGCGGTGTTCTTGAACAGCACGGCGGTGGATGAGCGCTTCCGGCGCTTCAACGGCCATACACAGGTCAATGCGACCGATCTGAAGACCATGAAATATCCCAGCCGGGACGCCCTTATGGCGCTGGGCGCTTGGGCGATGACGCAGGAGAGCCTGAGCCAGGCTATGGTCGACGCCCAGTTGGAGCGCCTCGCGGCATGAACGACAGAGACGCGCACATCCATGCGGCCTTGCAGATCATCGTCTCGCTGGGCCTGCCGCGGGCTCAGCAAAACGAGCGCTCGGCCCTGTGTCTGCTGGCGCTGTTGAACCTGACGCCGGGCAAGCCCTGGGCCCAGGCTGAAAACCCGCTGATCGGCATTACGCCCATCATGGATTGGGCTCGGGAGCACTACGGCAAGGCCTATGCGCCCAATACCCGCGAGACGATCCGCCGTCAGAGCATGCACCAGTTCTGCGACGCCGGCGTCGCCCTCTATAATCCGGATCAGCCCGACCGGCCGGTGAACAGCCCCAAGGCGGTCTATCAGATCGAGCCGGCCGCCTTGGCGCTGCTGCGCGCCTATGGGTCAGAGTCGTGGCATGGCGCCCTGACGGACTATTTGACCGAGCGCGAGACCTTGGTGGCGCGCTACGCGCGCGAGCGCGAGCAGAACCGGATTCCGGTGGAGATCGCGCCGGGCAAGGCGATCACGCTCAGCCCGGGCGACCATAGCGAATTGATCCGAGCCGTCATCGAAGACTTCGCGCCGCGGTTCGCGCCCGGCAGCGTCTTGGTCTACGCCGGCGACACCGGCGATAAATGGGGCTATTTCGACGCCGTGCTGCTGGCCGAGCTCGGCGTTGAGATCGACTCCCACGGCAAGATGCCGGACGTGGTGCTGCACTTCACCCGGAAAAACTGGCTGCTGTTGGTGGAGTCCGTCACCAGCCATGGCCCGGTGGACGGCAAGCGGCACGCGGAGCTGAGCCGCCTGTTCGCCGGATCCAAGGCCGGCCTAGTCTATGTGACGGCGTTTCCCGATCGCGCCGTCATGGGCCGCTATTTGGGCCAGATCGCCTGGGAGACGGAAGTTTGGGTGGCCGACGCGCCGTCCCACCTGATCCACTTCAACGGCGTGCGGTTCTTAGGGCCATATCCCGCAGATCCGCAGAGCTGACACCCTGACGCTGCATACCGGCGAAGGGAACGAGAAGCTGTCCAGACTGGAACTTTATGGCGCTGGCTCAGCCTCCAGCCAGCCGATGCGGAACGGTGATCCGCCCGTTCAGCTGAGCCAGGCGGTGTGCGGTCTGGACGAGGGGGCGTGAGACGCCGAGCCGGGAAAATTCCACCAGCTCGTTGAGGCCCGAGGCGCTTTTGAAATGCAGCAGGTCATAGCGGCAGACCGGGATTTGGTAGTTGTGCTTGAAACGCCGATCCGGGCCGCCGCGTTTGTTGGGGTGTTTCCAGGTGTGGCCCACCACCAAGGCGTCGCCAGGCACCTTGCCCTCTTCGATGAAGTTGGAATCGTCCCAGCGCAAGTCAAGATCGGCGTAGCCGACGGCGCCGACCGTCTTGCCGTGGACGATCAGCACCACGTCCGGCAGCAGATAGAGGGTCTGGGCGCCCACCGGAATGGCGGGCGGCGTGAGGTTGCAGGCGATGATCGCGGGCAGGGCGTAGGCCGGCGTGATCGGCTGCTTTCGCACCACATGGGTGGCGCCGGCGTTGCGCTTCCAGGTGGTCAGATCCTGTACGGCGCCGCCGGCTGCAACGTGCCATTTGCCGTCGCAGGCCACGATCACGTCGAACGCTTCGGTCAGGGCCCGGTAGGCGTCTAAGGCGTCCGGCTCCAGATCGTAAAACAGCACCGAACGGCGCTGATAGCTGTCCAGCCAGCGTGCAGACAGCCAAGCGGGTATCGTCAGGCCCCACACCAAAAGGCCGACGCTGGCGTCGATGAACACGCAGATCAGGCCCAAAATGATCCCGACCCAGCCGGTCAGCTTGCCCAAGGGCGTGCGCGCGGCGTTGGCGTTGATGTCATCCAGAAGATCGGCGAATTGGGCGTCGCGCATCTGGAGGACATCGCCGGACTCGATCTCGACCATGTGCACCCCGTCCGCGTCATAGGGCGATGGAGAGTGCGACCCGCCGCGCGACGGAGCGCCGGCCTGGGATGGGCGTATGCGTTTTTGTCCCGGCCGGCCGATGGAAGACCGGTAGTAGAGGCCGCCGCGGCCGGCATGCACATAGTGACCACGCGGACCCGTGCCGATCCGCAAACCTTTGACGCCCACGGACATGCCGAGGCCGCCTTTGGAGAAATTGAGCCGGAACGGACCCGCGCTCACGCTTTTGCGAATGTAGAACGGCATGGATCGTCCCCCCGAGACGTCTGTTCAGCCGGGGCCTTGGAAGCCGCGCCGCTCAACGGCGGCCAGGACCTTTTTGTTGATGGTGCGCCGCATGTCCGCCTGGGCGGGTGAGAGCTTGCGCTTGCTGTGCGTGTTCTCCAGAAAGCCATACTCCCAGTCGGTGAACACGCCCTTGGATTTGAAATAGGCGATGGCGTCCGGGTTGAGGCTTTTGTCGATGTCGGCGCGAATGCGCTTTAAGGCGGTGAAGACCAGGTCCGAGCGCAGACCCAGGAACCGTTTGACGCAGACATTGCCGACTTCAGCGGATTTGCCGGTCACCCGGTTGGTGATCTCGCAGATCTCCATGATGGGGTGATGGCCGCAAAGGCAGGTGTCCGGTTCATCAGCCTCGAAAATGGTTCTGAGGCTCCATTCCTTCTTGGCGGTCTCCCAATCTTGCGCCTGGCTCAGTTTGAGGATCGCCGCCTTCAGCCGCTGGAAATTGTAGCCATCGCCCATGGGCCGGTTTCCCTACTATCGCTCAAGCGTCCGGCGCGCCGTCGACCACGGCGTAGAGTTGCGCCCCGCAGGCGTTGGCCGACAGCCGCGACGACAGCAGCAAGGTGCTGAGCTGTTTCATGCGCATGAGCCGGCTCGCGCCGGCCTTCAGGGCGCCGCAGGCGTCGCGCTCGGTGCGGGTCAGCCGCGGCTGCACCACCATGGCGACCTTCTTGTAGTTGGCGGGAAGGCGCTTGATCGCCTTTAAGAAGTCTTCGCGATCCTTCTGCTTTTCGCCATCCTTCCAGACGGCGGCGCCGATCTTCTTGCCTTTGCCCTTGGTCATTTCGTCGAAGAGGTTTCGCCGTTCCAGATGGCGGAGGTTTTTGACGGCCTGGGAGACGACGATCTCATAGTCGGAGACAGACGCCTGGCGATCCGCCTTGTCCGAGCCGGAGGCCTTGACGTGGACCAGGGTCACCACCTTGGCCTCCGGATCCAGGTGGATGAAATCCGCCAACTCCATGGAGCCGTCGTCGCACGCGAGCCAGCCCTTGGGTCTGCCGTCCGCGTCCAGGAACATCTTTTGGAGCACAAAGGCGAACAGCGATGTATCGCCCTCGGCGCCGATGGCGTCGGCGAGGGATTGGCCGCTGGCGAGCTTGGGCTTCTCCTGGCGCACATTGAAGCCGTCGAAGGGCTGGAACGTCCAGTCGAACGGCTCATCGCGATATTGGCTCAGATAGCACCGGCCCTGGGCGATGGCGTGGCCGCTGTCGTAATGGATCTTGACCATGTCCACATCCGTCAGCGCCCTGCGGCACTGGCCGTGATCCTTGGTCTTGGCGTCATCCGGGGTCTCCCAGACCAGATCCAGCTCCACGTTCGCGTCGTTGACCGTGACGATGAGATCGGCGCGGCCGAGCGCTACGCCGTTTAGATAGCCGTCGATGGTCAGGGACAGGCCGTCGCTTTGGACCACCTCGAAGCGGGCCTCATAGGCCCATTTGCGGGCCCAGGCGTAATCGGCCGCATTGACCGCGTCCTCCGTCAGCAAATCCTTGGGCGTCAGGCTGATCTCATAGGCGTCCTTCACCTGGCTGAAGTCCGTGATCTGCTGGGCCAGCAGCGCAAAGCGCGGCGCTGTGGATTGTGTCTCGGCGTGGGCGAACACGCGCTCCAGGTTCTGGACAAAGTCCTCCCAGCTCTTCTGGCGGCCGACCCAGATCCGTCCGCCGGCCGGCGCGGCGCCGACAGACAGGGACCGGTTCTGCGCGTCCTTAAGCCCTGCGATGTCCGGTCGGCTGCGCACGGCCGACAACATGAAGGTCTGGTCGCCCAACGGATCCAGCGCATGCTCCAGGGCCGACCCGGTCAAGGATTTGCTGTTGGGTTTGACCGCCGTCGGCGTATGAACGCCCGCCAGGTGCAACACCGAGGCCTCGTCGCCGACGAAGGGCTCGATCACCGCCCGAGGGACAGGCCGCGCGGCCTTGAGCGTCTTCAAGATGCGGTCGCGCATGTCGCTGTCGGTGGCGTTGAGCGCCGCGCGCCGACCGCGTACGGCCAGGATGATCAGCTGATGCGCCTTGTCCTTCAGGCTGCCGTCGGCCAGCCAGCTGGGTTCGCGCACTTCCTCATAGATCAGAGCGTGCAGATGAAACCCGCGCAGTTCGCCGGTGGGCTGATCCCGGATGAGACGGCGTGTGACCGCGTCGCTGCTTTCAATACGCTGCCGAGCGGCCTTGACCAGCTGGGTCAAAAGGGCCGCGTCCGCCGTCTTGTCGGCGCTGTCGAGCAGCACAGGCGCCAGAAAGGGCGTCAGGGTCTGCGGGTTCAAAGGCCCTTTGGCCATAGAGCGTGTTCCTCCCCCATGACTGTGCCCGAAGGGAGCGTCCGAATCGGTCGTCGACGGTGGTTATGGCCACGCTTGCTCAACTTCGCGGCGCCGTCAATATTTGGGTAGAGTGACTCTCCATTAGGTAGAATGATTACGCTCGGATCGGTCCCGTTCGGCGGCGAGGGATTGGCGGATCCACTGGCTGATCCGCTCTGAGGCGATCGGCGTGGCGGGTTCCGCGGGATGGCCTGTTGATGACGTGCAGCTTGGCGGCTGGGGCGGGAGCAGGGCGGCTCGCGCCTTGAAGCGCCGGTCACGGTAATAGGTCAGCCTGCGGCCGCGCAGCGGCGGATGACCGTCGGCCAGGATGACCAGCTGATCCTTTGGCAAGTTCAGCAACTCCTGTGGTAGCAAAAGCGGTCGCCGCTGATCCGTCAGGGTCAGGCTGCGCCGGCCCGCGGTGAGGCCAGACGGGCGTGAGCGGGCCCGCGCCGTGACGGTTTGGGCGCCGAGACGCTCACTGAGCGCCTGAGCCACCACCAGCGCGCGCGGCGCGAACACCACCTCCAAGCCGCAGTTGGTCATGATCTCTTCGGCCAGGTCCGCCCCGTAAAGCCCGCGCAGTTGCGAGGGGCTCTGAATCACGGCCATCAAGCGCAGCTGATAGCCGGCGGCGTAGGCGAAGGCCTTGGCCAGCACCGGAGCCGGGCCAAGGCGAGCGAACTCGTCCAGCAACACCAGGGTGCGCGGCGTCCGTCTGTCCGGCAGCGTGCGCGTGTTGCGGTCGATCAGCTGCTGGAAGAACAGGGCGTAAAGCGGGGCCAGCCGTTGCATGTTGTCAGGCGTGGCGCCCAGATAGATCGACAGGCCGCCCCGGCCCACGTCGGCCAGGTCGAAGTCGCTGGCCGCCGTGGCGGCGTCCACCCCAGGGTGGAGCCACAAGCCCATGCGGGCGGTGATGGTCTGGCGGATCGATGCGAAGGTGTTCTCGCTGGCGGCGCAGAAGTCATTGACCGCGGCGATGCAGACCGCGTGATAGGTGAGGCCGCGATCCTCGCCGTCGCGTATGATGGCCGGCAGGCGGACACGCGGGTCGTCCTGGGTGAGTAGTCGAAGAATCTCGCCCAGGGTGAAGGGGCGCTGCGGGTCCGCCGCCGCCATCAGTCCGACGCCCAGAAAGCCCGTGCGCGCCGCCTCGCTCCAGAACGGGTCGGCGTGGTCGTGGCCCGGGAACAGCATCAGTCCGATGCGCTGCAGCTCATCCAGCGCCTGGATAGGGTCGCGGCGATCCACATGGCCCAGCGGATTGAACCGTGAGGTGCGACCGTCGACGGCCAGGGGGTCAAACAGATGCACCGTTTGACCGCAGGCCCGCCGGTAGCCGGCCGTCGCCGCCCAGTTCTCGCGCTTGATGTCTAGCACCACCGCAGAGCCGGGCCAGGCCAGGAGCGTGGGGATCACCAGGCCGACGCCCTTGCCCGCGCGCGTCGGGGCATAGGTGAGCACATGGCTCTGCGCGTCGCTGACCAGATATCGGCCATGGGCCCGGCCGATGACCACGCCGGTCTCAGCGAACAGGCCGGCGCGGCGCAGATCCGCGGCGCCGCCCCAGTGGGCTGCGCCATGCAGGGGCCGGCGCGGCCAGAGGGTCAGCATGAAAAGGGCGCCCAGGGCGAGGGCGGCGACGCTTACGCCGATGGCGGCCCAAAGCTGAATCTCCGGGTGGCGGCGATGACGCCAGAACCAGCCGGGCGCCGCGCCCCAGTCCAGGTCGGCGGACAGCTGGCCAAGACCGGCCAGAGCGATGACGGCGCCCAGGCCGATTGCGGCTATGAGGCCGAACGCGACGGCCAGCACGCGGCCCCAGGGGCTATGGGCGAAGGGCGCGCCCACCGTCAGGGTCATGCCAGACCTCCGTCACCCGATAGGCGCCGTCCACCCGCGCCACCTGCACGACAATGTCGATGAGCAGCCGCAGCAGGGCGCGCACATCGTCGCGCGGCAGGTCGCGACCGGCCTCGGATTCCCGCACCAGCAGGAACAGCTGCTCAAACGCCAACGCGGCGGAGTTGGCGTGGATGGTGGTGATGGATCCCGGATGGCCGGAGTTGACCGCTCTTAAGAAATGATAAGCGGAACCGTCTCGAAGTTCTTGAAACAGAACGCGGTCCGGGCGCATGCGCAAGGCGCTGCGCAGGAGGGCTTCCGGGCGCAACTGAGACAGGCCTTGGCCCTCGCTGGCGTAGAGCAGATGCACCACATTGCGGTGCGGCGGGTCCAGTTCGCGGGCGTCCTCAATGGTGATCAGGCGCTCGTCCGGCGGAATCAGCCGCAGCAGCCGCTTGGCGAAGGTGGTCTTGCCCGAGCCGGTGGCGCCCGAGATCAGGATGTTGCGACGCAGCCTGACCGCGCGCCGGAAGAATCCGGGCCAGTCGCCGGCGGCCTTCAGGGCGATCAGGGCGTCATCTTCGGCGGTCCTCGGGGGGTGCCGGGCCTGCACGCCCTGGAACAGGTCGTCGGGGATCGCTTGCGCATCCCGCGGCGCCTTGGAGGGCAGGCGCAGGGTCAGGCTGATCTGATCCGGCGGGGTCGCGGGCGGCGCCGCGATCTGACAACGGGCGCCGCCCGGAAGGACCGTGGAGCAGATCGGATGTGTGTCGTCGATGTCCTGCCGGGTGTGTGCGGCGGCGGCGATCGCCAGGGTCATGAGCCAGGTCGGATCCAACTCGGGCGCCGCGCGCCAACGCCAAACGCCGCCGGCCTCAACGCCCACCTCAAAGGGTCGGTTCACCACAAGGTCGGTTACGCCGTCGGCCGCCAACAAGGGCGTCAGCGGCTCCAGGTGCCGGCGCAGAACCGCTCCGGCCGTCATGGGGCGCGCAAGGCCAGACGATAGACCTCGGAGAAGTCCAGATCCTGCGCCGTCATGATGGTCAGTTCGGCGCCTTGGTCCAAGCGCAGCGTCGGCGGCAGATCGATCGAGCGGTCCAACGCCACCGAGGCCGCGTCGGAGGGCAGGCGCGTGACAGGGGGCGCGGTTCGGCTGGGGGCCGCCGCAGCGGTCCCCTCATCCACCAGAGAGAACATCAAGGCGGCGCCGAAACGCGTCCAGAAATGGGTGTCCAAAACCCCGTCGACGCCGGAGCGGCCCATGGCGTCGGCGGCCGGGGACGCCAAGGATACGCTGACCCCCGCCGGCGTCACGGCCCGGTTCCAGACCACAAACAGCCGCCCGCCGCCGCGGGCGGGCGTCGAGGCGTATTCCCCGAGCACCTGGGCGCCGCGCTCGATCAACACCATGGCGCCGTTGGCCGACCAAACATCGGAGGGAACAATGCAGCGCACATAGCCCGGCAGCGCGCTGTCGATCGCGGTCTCCAAGAGGCAAGGAATCGCCGTTCCCGCCAGCAGAAGATGACTGCGATCACCGACGACGCTGGCGCGAACCCGCGCGATCGCGCCTGAACGGCGCAAGCCGTCCAGCGTTGAGGCTGGGCTTGGGTCGCTGGGCGATGCGCTGAGCGGAGCTTGGGCGCGCGCAGGGTCCTGCGGGCGGGCGCTCCAGGCCAGAACCGGGGCCCGCTGGGCCGCCTCGGCCAGGGCGCGCCGGGCGGCCTCTTGGTCCGCGTCAGCCGTCGGGAGGTCTGAGCGGCCGCCAGGGAGGACGGCATCGGTCGTGTGGCCCGCGTCATCCGATCCTGACAGCATGGGCAAGGGCTCCGTATCCCCGCTGCGTCGCGCCGGCTCGAACGCCGGTGCGCTGGCGTTTTGGGATGAGGGCGGCTCGGCGGCAGGCGTCTGCGGACCCGCTGGCCGATCATCATCGCCCCAGCTGGCGGCCAAGAGGATCCCGCCGCCCACGATCAGCGCCCCGAGCGGCAGTGCACGGCTGAGCACACGCGACCGACGTCCGCCGACCAGTGAAAACCCTCGATCGCTCGCCGCCGGCGCACCGCGTTCGGGCGGTTCCGGCGCCGCCAGATCGGCCTCAGAGCGGGTCATGGCCGGTCTCCCGCCATGCGGCGCACGATCTGTGGGGACGCGGCGCCGGCCAGCGGCTCGTCAAGCGGCGCCGTGGCCTCGTTCCACAGGCACAGGACGGCGTCCCCCCGCCTCAATCGCAACGCCTGGGGCGCCGCGTGCACGACCACGAGGTCGCCGCGGACGTCATAGGCGACGAGACTTTCGTCGCCGCCGTCTGTGACGGCGAAGATCGCCGGCAAGGATTGGCCGTCGGCGAAGCGCAGCAAGGTGAAACGGGCGGTGTTGAACACCTCAAGCGGCTTAAGCGCGACGGCGCCTTGGTAGGTCCAGTTCAGGTTGCGCGGCGCGTCAAACACGGCGCCTTGCAAGGTCAGGTCAACAAGCGCGGCCTGAGCCTGTTCGACCGCCTGGTCGATCGCCGCTTCATGGCGGCGCGCCTCATCCTGAGGATAGACGAATCGAACTTGCAAAGGCGTACGCTCGCGATCGCGCTCCGGCGCAATGGCGAGCTCAAACAGATAATGTCGGCGGCCGTAGGGGCCGTCGGTCGTGACGATCAGATTGGTCGGACCGTGTCGCTCGCGCGGTTTCAGAAACAGCACATTGCCGTCCGGCGCCGCTTCCCAGGCCACGGCGTCGCCAAGAGCGACCTGCTGGATGACCTCCGCTTCGGCGAACACCACCTGCAGGGCGGTGCGCAGCCGACCGCGAAGCGGGGTGACCGCGTCCTGGTGATGCTCAATGGTCTGAACGCGCGGATCGACCGGCGGAGCGGGGTCTACGGCGGACAGAGCGAGAATGAGCGCAAGCATCTTCATGGCGCGACCTCCGGATCGACGCGATAGGATTGAACTTGGAAGCCCAGGGGATTGCGCTGGCGGTCCGCATCCGACAGCCGCCTCGCGCTCCAATCGAAGACCACCGTGGCGATCCAATCGCTTTCCACGGCCTGTTGGGCCGAGCGGATGACGCGGCGGAAACGCACCTGGGCCACACGCTCCTCGATGAAACTCACGGCGCGGATGTCGATCAGCACGTCGGCTGCGGCGCCGAACCGCTGCTGCGGACTGTCAGGGTTGGAGCCTCGGAAGACCTCGGCGAAATGCCGGCGAACCGTCGGCGCCGACATCACCGACACCGTGCGGAACTGATCCTCAGCCGCGGCGTCCAGATAGCCTTCGCGGGCGATAACGTAGCGACCGAGAAAATATTTGCTGACGGCCTCCTCAAACCTCAGCGGCGTCGCTTCGCTGAGGCCGCGCATGACTTCCACCGCGCCGGTGGCGCGATCCACGCGCACAACGAACGGCTCAACGGTCTTCAGCGGAGCCAGCGCCGCGACCGCGCCCACCGAGGCCAGACAGAGGACGCCCGAGGCGCTCGCGAGGATCCAGGCCCGGCGTCGTGATCGGATGAGCGTCGCCAGGCGATCCTCTTCCCATCGCCGCGCTTCCTGGAAATAGAGCTTCAGGTCCTTGGGTGAGGCTTCGAACATCTCAGCACCGCAGGGCAAGGGCGGGGAAAGCGGCGATGGCGTCCGGCAGGGGGGCGTTGACTGGCTGACGCCGGGCGCCGTCGCAGGCGGGCGGTCCAACGCGGTTAGACGCGCAAGCCGAAACCATCACGATTGCGGCGATGAGCAGACACAACGGTTTCATGAGCGGACTCCATAGGGACGAAGCGAACGACCGGAAGCGGGCGGGGCGCGGCTGGCGCCTTGAGGCGAAAGCGGCGCAGAGCGCCCCTGAAGGCCGGAGGCGCTTGCGAAGTCCGCCAAGCCGGCGCTGGCGCCGCCGGCGACGCCCGCCGCAATGGCGGGGGTCTGTAGAAAGAAGATCGCGCCCAGCAGGGTGAGGGCGATGAACATCAAGCCGGCGACGATCGGATCCTGGCCCTGCACCGCATCCCACTGATCGCGCACCAGACCCAAGACCAGCTGAAACACCGCCAGGATCAGGGCGAACAGGACCAGATAGTTCACCGCCTGCGACAGCCAGCCGAAGAAGAACCGGCGCGTGCTGTTGAAGAGGGCGCAGGCGATGAAGATGGGGCCTAAAGCCACCAGCAGGGCTAAGGCGATCTTGGCGATCATGACGACGCCGAACCCCAGGGCCGTCGCCAAGGCGCCCGCTAACAAGACGCCGGCGGCCACCACCAGCGGGATCGGATCGAACAAAGACGCTTCGCGGCCGATACTGTCGCCGAGCCAGGCGGCGTAGGCCAGGAACTGATCAAAGCCGGCGCCGACGTTGGCGGTTTCGGCGCCGCCTAAAGCGCGAGCCAGGACATTGGGCAGGCCCGTGAACAGGGGCTCAGCGATGTAGGCGCCGTAAGCCGGGGTGACCGCCAGGGCGTACAGAAACACCAGCTTCACCGCACGGATGAGCAGGTCCATCACCGGTGCGCTGATGGCGCCGCGAAAGACGCCATAGC
Source organism: Pseudomonadota bacterium (assembly GCA_023433585.1). Classification (GTDB taxonomy): domain Bacteria; phylum Pseudomonadota; class Alphaproteobacteria; order Caulobacterales; family Caulobacteraceae; genus Brevundimonas. The sequence continues at coordinate 6,359 of JAEZCL010000081.1, read as the reverse complement.
CGTAAAGCACGATGTAGAGCACCAAGGCTGTGCGCAGAGGGCCTTCGACCTCCGCCATCACGCTCGCCGTGCGCACATCCAAGACCGCGCTCAGGCGGGCGTCGATGAAAGCGTAGCTGGGTTCGTAGATGCGGAAGGACATGACCGACGCCGTCTCAGCGCCAAGCGGTTTCGTAGAGGCGCAGGCGCGCCTCGCGCGCAGCCGAGCGCCGGGCGTTCAGCCGCTGCGCTTCCAAGGCTGCTTCGCCCTCACGCATCAAGGCCAGGCCTTCAAGCTGATTGCGCTCATTGGCGATCAGCGCCTGTTCGACCGCCAGGCGCGCGCTGAGGTCGAGCACCGCGCGCGCATTGGGCGCGTCGTCCAGCGCTTGCTGAAGGGTCGCTAAACCGGCTTGGCGGTTCTGGGCGGCCTCGATCACCGCTTCGCCCGACGCCTGGTCGCGAGCGGCATGGTCGGTCGCGCGCGCCAGCGCCTGGCGATAGAAGGCGTCCGCGGTGGATAGCCGGTGATCGCCCTGAGCGCCTCCATGAGCCTGGTCTCGCAGCGCGCGAGCCCGGGCGCCGATGCGGGTCAGCGCATCCAGGTCGCCTCGAGCCGCGGCGGTCAGGGCGTCCAGGTCGGGAAGGGGTGAGCGAACATCGACCCGCTGGAGAATCCCGGCCAAGCTGTTGACCCCGGAGGCGGCGTTCAGGCTGTCCAGCAGCGCCTCGCCTTGCTGCACCTGCGCCTGAAGCGCGCGAAGCTGGTCTAGGGCGTTGCGCGCATCTTCCAGCATGCGGGCGTAGGCGGTCGGATCATGGACCACCACCTGAGCTGCGCCCGGCATGGGGGTCAGCACGATGAGGCTGGCTCCAGCGGCCAGCGCGGCGAGTAAGCGTTTCATAAGCGGCGCCTTTCTGTGTGAAAGTGAGCAAGCCAGACGGCTGGATCGTCGCCGTGCTCAGCGCGCAGACGATCCAGCAGGGCGACGGTTTCGGCGCGGCCGGACAGCACCGACAGCATGTCGTCCAGACCCGACAGATCCAGCTCCAGAACCACGCTGGCGCGGCCTTGCTTGACCAGGAAGCGGCGCGATTCCGGCGTCAGGACGTCCCGTATCAGCCGGAACTCCTCGGCGTTGAGACCGAAGCCGTCGCAATAGTCGCGCGCCTGGGCGTGCGGGTTGGGTAGAAAGATCTGGGTGGCGCACTGCTCCAGAACCGCGGCGGCGATCGGCGAGGCCAGAACGTCAGACGGCGATTGGGTGCCGAAGACCATGACGCCGTTGAGCTTGCGCCAGGTCTTCAAACCGTCCCGCGCCAGATCGACGAAGGCGGGATCGCCCAGGGCCTTCCAGAACTCATCGATGTCCAGGATCAGCGGCGACCCGTCCAAAAGGCCGCCGATGCGATGAAAGAGGTAAAGCATGAGCGGGGCCCGGACTTCGGGATGATCCAGAACGTGGGTCATGTCGAAGCCGGCCAGCGGCGCGTCGAAGGACAACTGGTCGTGGGGGTTGTCGAGCGCCCACCCCAGCGCGCCGGCCCGCGTCCAGCGTTCGAGCCGGGCGCCCAGGCCGTGCGCGTCCTTCTGGCCGAGCAGGTCTCGCAGGCTCGATAAGGACCGATCCGCCACCGGCAGTCGGGCCAGGGCGTCAACGCCGCGCTCGATGGCGCGCGCCGACAATGGGTCCGGCGCCTCGCCGCCGGGATAGGCCAGAAGCCGAACCAGCCTGGCCAAGAAAGCCCGGTTGGCCGGGGTCGGCTCCAAAGCCCGAAACGGCGCGAAACCGGTCGCCTCGCCGTTGCGCAAGGTCAGATAGGTTCCGCCGCAGGCGCGCACGAAGAGTTCGCCGCCGCGGTCCTTGTCGACCAGCAGACGCCGCGCGCCGAGCCGCTCGGCTTGGGCCAGGAGGAAGTTCTGCACCACCGTCTTGCCGGATCCGGACGGACCGCAGATGAACGTATGACCGAGGTCGCCAAGGTGGAAATTGAAGGCATAGGCTGTGCGTTCGGATGTGCGCAGGGTCGCGACCGGCGCCTTCCAGTGAAGATTGCGGCGCCGGCCCGCCGGCGCCGCGTGCAGCGGCGACAAGGCCGCGAAGTTCAGCGAGGTGATCGCGGCCGGACGCGTGCGGCGGTTGAAACGGCCCGGAAACTGCGCCCAGAACGCCGCCTCCAGACCCAGGTCCTCGCGCGCCGCCACCAGACCGCTGTCGGCCAGGACCGCCCGCGCCTTGGACAAGCGCTCAGCCAGGGCCTGAGGACTGGAGGCCCAAACCAGAACCGACGCCTGGTGCTCGCCCATGACGAACCGACCGCTGACCAGATCATCCAGGGCCGTGTCCAGTCCGGCGACCTGACTGGCCGCGCGGTCACGGGCCGAGACCAGCTGGTTCTGCTTGCGCTCCAGGATGGAGCGCGCCGCCGGCCGGGACAGGAAAGCGAACGACTGACTGACCGCCAGCGGAAACGGCGCTGAACTCAACCCGTCCCAAAGGCCTGGACGCGTGGCGGCGGGATAGTCCTTGACCCCCAGCATGGCGGCGAAGCGGCTTTCGCCCACATCGCGCAACTCGAGGAGCTCGCGACCGAATATGATCCGCTCGCCATGCATGGCGTCGCCCAGCGGGCCGGCAGGCAACGGCATGACCTGGCGCCGGCCCGTCAGCACATGCCGCAGCATTTCCAGGGGCTCGGAGCGCCAAAGGCCGCCGTCTGACCGTAGCCCCAGGGGCTGAACGCCCCATGGGGCCAAGGCTTGCTGCAGATCCCGCGCCGCGTCTTCCAGAATTTTCAGGTCTTCGCCGATGTCGCGATGGCGGGGGCGCCGGCTGATCGCGGCGGCCAGCCCGGCGGCCCTGTCGGCAGTCGCGCGCCCCGGGTGCAGCACCAGGGTCAAGTATTGGGCGTTGTCAAACAGCTGAGCGCGACCCAGACGTTCGCGCCAGGCTGCATCCAGCGCGGCGGCGAAGCCGGACTGGAATCGATCGGCGGGCGGCGCAGAGGCCGGGGCGCGGACCAGATGCGTCCAGACCGCAAGGCGCTCATGCGCGACATTGCGCCAAACCTGGTTGAGCTTGCCATGCGCATCATTGAGATCGCGGGCTTCGGCGGTCTCATGGGGCCGCCCTCTGACCTTGAAGCTGATCATCAGCGCGCCGCTGTGAAGGGCGACCACCTGGTCCGTGACATGGCGGCCATAGGGCAGTTCGCCGCCCAGGAGCCGTTCCTGCCGTAGGGCGCGAGCTGAACGTTTGACCGCGTCACCCATGGCGCAACGCCTGCACGCTTAGGCGGCGCACGACCGGCAGCGGCGAGGCCGAGGCTCCGCCCCAGAGGTTCCGGTTGCGCGCCCGTCCCTTGGTGTCCAGGTGCAGAAACAGCAGCCGGAAGGCGTTGTGGTCGGCCTTGCAAACGGCGCGAAAGATCAGGTGCAGTCCGACGGCTATGCCCAGATAGAGGAGGCTGCCGCCGATCAGGAAGGCCAACCCCGTCAGGATGACATTGACCCCCATCGCCTCCATGGGCGCGCCCAGGACCATGGCCGGGCGCGTGCAGGCCAGAAACAACGGGTCCTCGATCAAGCGCTCCTGGGTCATGGCCGCAGGCCTTGCGTTTGAAGCGCCTCAGCGATGAGGACGCCGAACAGCAGACCGCTCAGGGCGCGAATGGTCAGCGGCGACCTTAAGGCCATGCCCGCCATCAAGGCTGCGGCTGCGGACAAGGTGAGGGTGATCGCCAGCATGGTCATCCGCCTGTGATGAGGCCGACGATTTCAGCGGCGCCGAAAACCACGATGATGCCCAGAACCACAATGGCGGCGCGGCGCAGATCGAACAGGCCGAACATCCAGAGCACGCCCACCACGATCACGGCCAGGACGGCCAGAAGCCGGGCGGTGTTGCCCGTCAGCATGTCCACCACGTTCTGGAGGAGGCCCTCGACATCCTGGGCGAAGGCGGGGCGGGCGCTGAAAGCGACGCTGAGCGCGCCGAGCCAGGCGGCGGTTGCGATGCGTTTAAACCGAAGGCGCAGAGGCGAAGAGAACGAAGGGCTAAACATAGGAACTCCGTTGGAGGCGCGCGCCCGGGTGCGCGCTTGCGCTGAGTGACGGCGGAGGGGTGCGGCGGCTCGGAATCTGACCAAGGGCGATTGCGACCGCGACCGCCTGAATGCGCGTGCGCACGCCCAGCCGGTCGCAGGCCCGCGCCAGGTGATCGTCGACGGTGCGCGGCGACAGGGCCAAGGCCGCGCCGATACGGGCGGAGCTCCAGCCGTGGGCCGCCAACGCCAAGCACTGGGTCTGGCGCGGCGTCAGGCCGCGGTCGGGTGAGGGGGCGAGGGTATGGACAACCATAGCCCTAGCTCAGCGCGATGCTCGCAACCGGAAAAGCCGGCGACTTCACCGCGGCACGATCACCGTGGCGGCTTCGCGGTCGCAGGTTTACGGAGCCAGGTTTAAGCGGCTCAGGGCGGGGTGTTGAGGTGAGCGGCGAGGGCGCCGACGGCGATGCGGCGGCGCTGATGATAGGCGCGCACAGACGCCTTTTTCTGCGCGACATCGCCTTGACCCAGGGCGGTCTTGAGCAGGGCCAGTTCAATCCCATGGTCGGCGAACAGAACGGCTTCGGCCAGTCGCGCCGGCGCCAGCTGCACCGATGTCCGCTCATGGGCGCGCCACAGGGCGCCATTGCCGCATCGCGAAACGATCATGCTGAAAAGGGCGTGCGTCATGTGGGCGGGAGAGGACGGGCCGGCGGGGCCCGGCGATGACGGCCAGGCCGTCTGCACCCATGGCGCGTTCAGCGTTCGCGCCAAGGCGGCCAGGACATAGAGTTCATGCAGCGCATAAAGATCCGCCAAGGCGCCGGCGTCCATGGATCGGGCCACATAGCCTTCGCCGTGCCTGTCCTCCACGAGCCCTTCTCCCGCCAGTCGGGCCAGCGCCTCGCGGACGGGGGTGGGCGAGATCGCCAGCCGCCGGGCTTCGTCCTGGATGACGATCGGCGCGCCGGGCCGATAGGCCCCGACGCTGAGCGCTCCGCGCAAAGTCGTCAGGGCGAAGCTGTGAGGATTGCGAGCGCGCGCCACGGTCCTGGCCTTTATTGATTCGCCGTTGCGCATGCCGCGTCAGCGCCCCCGGCGCCATAGGGTGCGGCCTGTGCGCAAGAGATCGCGGGATGAACCGCCGCTGGATTGCGGCTGACCCGCAAAATAGTTGCGGGCCTTGTGGGAAACCGCCGCCTTGCATTGAAAGCTTCAAGGCGAGCCGTCACCATTACTGACGGCTAGGTTGTGGGAGCGTGTGGCCGGTGCGATCGGAATCCCCAAATCTCGGCGATCATTCCAGGACGCTGTCGCAGGCTTTGCGGGCGATCCGGAAGCATCGCGGCCTGCGCGCCGCTGAGGTGGCGGAAGCCATGCACATGCCGCTTCGCACCTACGAACATTTTGAAAGCGGCCGGGGCCGCGTCAACCTGCCCTATATCCACCGCTTCGCCCAGGTGACCGACAGCGATCCGTTCGCCATCCTCGCCAGTCTGAGCCTGGGGTCGTCGCGCTTCGCCTGGCGCTGCGCCGACAACAAGCTGATGATGATCATGATGATGGCCTTGCAAGACTACGACGAGCTCCTGGGCGACCGCATCGCCGGTCAGCATCCGCGCACGCTCATCAAGGCCTTCACCGACGCTTTTCGCGCGCTCGCCGAACATGAGGCCCAGCGCGAGCGCATCGCCGCCGGGTGGATCCAGCCGCGCGAAGACCGTCTTGGGCAGGTCGATGGGCGCGGGCCGGCAGACCGAGACCCGTAAGCGGCCTGACCGCAAATATATTCCACATATAGTTTGAATGTCCGCGACCGGAGGACTTTGCTCGCTGAGCGCCGAATGTTCGGCGTGATTTGATGGAGACGAGCGATGACCACGTTCACTATTCGTCGCATCCGGCTGGGCGCGGCCTGCCAACTGACGCAGGGCGCCGAGAAAGGGCGGCTCATCGAAGATGAGTTCACTGTCTGGGATCCCATGCCGTGACGCCGGCGGCGGGCGGCGTCGCCGCCCGCCGTTTGCGGCGATGTGCGAGCGCATCCCATGTCCCATGACCTTTGCTGGCGCTTGTCGCCGAACGTGCGCCTGGCGGCCCTCGGCGACGACATTGTTCTGATGGACCTCGGCCGGGACGCCTATGAATGCTGGCCGGGCGCCGCGGACATGATCACGCCCTTGCCGCAGCAGGGGGTCCGCCTGACGGCGCCGGCCGTCCATAGCCTGTTTCAAGACGAGGGCTGGATCGAAACGGACGCAGAGGCGGACCGCGACTCGATGGTGGAGCCGCCAGAGCCGGGACGGGATCTTGCCGGCGCGCCGGCGGCGCGC
>JAEZCL010000015.1 GCA_023433585.1 Pseudomonadota bacterium | reverse complement strand
GCGGCCAGGAGGGTCGGCGCACCCGCCTCGACGAGCGCGGGGTCCGCCAGCGCGATCCCGACGCTCGTGCCGACCGGGAGCCTGCGCCGACCGACCCGCACGGGCTCGGCGAGCCCGGAGTGGATCTCGTTGGCGACCTCGAAGACGGCGCGCGCGGCGTGCACGTCCTGCAGGACGACGACGAACTCGTCACCACCGAGCCGCGCGACCGTGCCGCTGCCCGCCGACGCGGCCCGCAGCACACCCGCGACGTGCACCAGGATGTCGTCCCCGGCGGCGTGCCCGTACCGGTCGTTAATGCCCTTGAACCCGTCGAGGTCGCACGCCAGCACCGCGATGCGGTCGACGGCGCCCGGCTGCGCGAGCGCCGTCTGCAGGACCTCCTGCAGCAGCGTGCGGTTCGCCAGCCCCGTGAGCGGGTCGTGCATGGCGCGGTGCGTGAGCATCTCGGCCTGCATCTTGGACTCGGTCGCGTCGCGCACCTGCACGACGAAGTGGTCGGGGTGGCCGTCCGCGGCCCGCACGAGCGCCGCGTCGACCACCACCCAGACCAGCTGGGCGTCCGCGCGGCGGCAGCGCATCTCCAGGGAGAAGCGCTGCTGCCCACCACCCAGCAGCTTGTCCATCTCCATGCGCTGCGCCGCGCGGTCCTCGGGCGCGCTGAGCTCGTCGATGCGGTAGCCCCGCAGCGCCGACGCGTGCGTGCCCAGCAGCTCGGCGAGCGCCACGTTGGCCTCGGTGATGCGCCACTGCAGGTCGACGAGCGCCATGCCGATCGGCGCATTCTCCATGGCGACCTTGAACTGGGTCTCGCTGCGCGAGAGCGCGACCTCGACGTCGTGCCGGGCGGTGATGTCGACGACGGTGGTGAGCACCGCGATCTCGCCGCCGTCGTCGGGCGGCCTCACCCGGCTGGTGACCTGCACGACGGACGGGCGCACCCCCGGGCCCGGCGGCACGAGCGTGAGGACGGTGGTGCGCTCCTCGCGCTCGGCGTCGTGCCGCCCGAGCACGAGTCCCGGGTTCACGGCCAGGCCACGGTCGTCGAGCAGCACCACCGGCATCCGCCCGACGTGCGAGCCGACCACCGACTCCCGGGTGACGCCCAGGATCTGCGCCGCACGCTCGGACATGTCCAGCACGGTCCCGTCGCGCGACTGCACGACGACGCCCTCGCTCGTCACGAGCTGCAGCGCGTCGTACCGCTTGTGGAGCTGGCGCGCGACGCGCACGAGGTCGGCGTTGCGGCGCGCCTGTGCCCGCTCGCGGCGCAGCAGCACCAGCACCGTGCCGAGGGCCGCCACCGCGACGACCGCGATGACGGTGGTGATGACGCTGTACGGACCGACCAGACCTGAGCTCACGCGCCCGGTCCCGCTCAGTCGTCGTCGACGGGCCCGCGCCCGTCGTCGCTCTCCTCGTCCGCCGGCGGTGCCGCCGCGGGTCCCGGGTCGCCCCGCAGCATCGCGAGCGTCGCGGGCAGGTCGTCGGGCTGCAGCAGCACCTCGCGCGCCTTCGACCCCTCCGACGGGCCGACGATCTCGCGCGACTCGAGCAGGTCCATGCGACGCCCGGCCTTGGCGAACCCGACCCGGAGCTTGCGCTGCAGCATCGACGTCGAGCCGAACTGCGTCGTCACGACGAGCTCGGCGGCCTGCAGCAGCAGGTCGAGGTCGTCGCCGATGTCCTCGTCCACCTGCTTCTTGGCCGCCTGCACCGTGCCGTCCTCGCGGTACACGGGCTTGAGCTGCTGCTTGACGTGCTCGACGCCGGCGTGGATCTCGGACTCGGAGACCCAGGCGCCCTGGGTGCGCATCGGCTTGGCCGCGCCCATCGGCAGGAAGAGCGCGTCACCCTGGCCGATGAGCTTCTCGGCACCGGGCTGGTCGAGGACGACGCGCGAGTCGGTGAGCGAGCTCGTCGCGAACGCCAGGCGCGACGGCACGTTGGCCTTGATCAGTCCGGTGACGACGTCGACCGACGGACGCTGCGTCGCCAGGACGAGGTGGATGCCCGCGGCGCGCGCGAGCTGCGTGATGCGCTGGATGGACGCCTCGACGTCGCGGGGCGCCACCATCATGAGGTCGGCGAGCTCGTCGACGATCACCAGCAGGTAGGGGTACGTCGCGATCTTGCGCTCCGAGCCCGGCAGCGGCTTGACCTTGCCGGCGCGCACCGCGGCGTTGAAGTCGTCGATGTGCTTGTACCCGAACATCGCGAGGTCGTCGTACCGCGCCTCCATCTCGCGCACCACCCACTCGAGGGCCTCGGCGGCCTTCTTCGGGTTCGTGATGATCGGCGTGATGAGGTGCGGGATGCCCTCGTACAGGGTCAGCTCGACGCGCTTGGGGTCGACGAGGATCATGCGGACCTCGTCGGGCGTCGAGCGCATGAGGATCGAGACGATCATCGAGTTGACGAAGGACGACTTGCCCGCGCCGGTGGCGCCGGCGACGAGCAGGTGCGGCATCTTCGCGAGGTTCGCGACGACGTAGCCGCCCTCGACGTCCTTGCCGACGCCGATGACCATGGGGTGCTCGGTGCGCTTGGCCGCGGACGACCGCAGGACGTCGCCGAGCGCGACGGTCTCGCGGTCGGTGTTGGGGATCTCGATGCCGATGGCGGACTTGCCGGGGATCGGCGAGAGGATCCGCACGTCGGCGGACGCGACCGCGTACGCGATGTTCTTGCTCAGCGCGGTGACGCGCTCGACCTTGACGGCCGGGCCGAGCTCGACCTCGTACCGGGTGACGGTCGGGCCACGCGTGAAACCCGTGACCTGCGCGTCGATCTCGAACTGCTCGAGCACCGACGTGAGCGACTCGACGACGCGGTCGTTCGCGGCCGACCGGACCTTGTGCGGCGGGCCCTTCGCGAGCGCGTCCTCCGCCGGGAGGATGTAGACGACGTCGCCCTCGAGCATCGGCTGCTCCCCGCGGGGGACGCCGCTCGTGGGCGGAGGGGTCAGCGCGGGCCCGACCACGGCGGTGGTGGCGGCAGGCTCCATGGTGCGGGTCTCGAC
>JAEZCL010000279.1 GCA_023433585.1 Pseudomonadota bacterium | reverse complement strand
CCCTGCTTCTTGAACTGCGCGCCCAGCAGGTGCTCGACCTGCGACGCGACGTCGCCGATGAGCGACGAGAACGTCCCGGTGGCCTGCGCGACGGGCGAGTCGCGCACGAGGATCCGGAACCCGTCCTCCGACGCCTCGATGTACGACAGCAGCGCGAGCGCCGTGCGCTCGACCATGACCTTGGGGTGCCCGCCCTGCTCGAGCGCGTCCGTCAGCGCGCCCGTCAGCGCCTGGATCTCGCGGTCGACGACGACCGCGTAGACGCCCTCCTTGCCGCCGAAGTGCTCGTACACCACGGGCTTGGACACCTCGGCGCGGGCCGCGATCTCCTCGACCGACGTGTTGTCGAACCCCTTCTCGGCGAAGAGCCGGCGCGAGACGTCCAGCAGCTGCGCGCGTCGCTGGGTGCCCGTCATGCGCGCGCGGGACCGCTTGGAGTCGGAGGACATCCGTCCATTGTGCCGTGCCGTGCCCCTGCGCAGGACGACGTGCCCGGCCGACCTGGCAGACTGGGGCGCCGGTCCGCCCTGGTGTAACGGCAGCACGCAGGCCTTTGGAGCCTTGCGGTCCAGGTTCGAATCCTGGGGGCGGAGCTGCGCGAGGTTCACCCCTGCGGGTCCGCCGCCACGTCGACGAAAGCGCCCTTCATCGTTCCCCGATCCGCTAGCGTGCGGCACCACGAACGAGGGGGTTAGGTATGAAACGGCCGTTTGTTGCCTCGCACCGGGCAGCACTCGTCGACCGCCTCCTCGACGACTTCGCCGCCGTCGCGCACGGGGCCGGGCCCCGGATCGTCTTTCTCAGTGCCCCGATGGGATGGGGCAAGACGAGGGTCGTGCAGGAGATGTACGAACGGCTGGCTTCCCAGCAGGCCGACCCCGCCTACTGGCCGCCTCAGCTCGTGGCCGACGACCCGACCGACCAGGTGGAGCTCTCGCGTTACCGCAAGCGGCTACGGCCCATGCCGTTCACGGTCCCGGCGAACCTTCGGGCGCCGTGGGTGTGGCTGTCGATCGCGTCCGACCCCTCGGTGCTCGCGCGCCCGGACGACGCCTACCGCGTCATCGTCGAGCAGCTTGAGCCGCACCTATACCCGATCCTTCGTCGGCAGCGTCTGACACGCACCGCACGGAAGGCGATCGCCGGCCTGATCTCGTCGTTCGTGCCCTTTCCGACGGAGCTCGACGACATCATGGGCTTGTATGGGGTGACCAGGGACGTCGCCGAGGAGCTCGCTGGCGCGGGGGGCCGGTCGATCGTCGTCGGCGACAGCCCGACCGAGGAGCATGCCGCCCGTCTGTGGCGACTGCTGTCGAGCGTGTGGGGCGAGGACGGCACCAAGGGGCCGCCGCTCGTACTCGTGATCGAGGACGCGCAGTTTCTCAAGGAGCAGTCGGCCGAGCTTCTGCGAGCGGTGCTGGCATCCCGACTCCCGGCCCTTGTCGTCGCCACCGGTTGGCCGCTCGTGGGTAACGCGCGGTACTGGCCGTTCGAGCAGCTGGTGGCGGACACGCCGGCGGGCCTGCGCGTCGAGCAGTTGCAGGAGACCACGGTCGAGGAGGCGCAGCAGCTCGTCCGGGCACTGCACCCCGGGACCACCGACGATGTGACACTCGCGTTGGCAGAGCGGTGCGGCGGCAACCTCTACGGCTTGGGCCTGCTGCTCCTCGGCCAGGGTGCCAGGGTCGGCGAGCCGTTCGTCGATGACCCCGAGTGGCTCCGGACAGTGGACACCGGCCTGCACGCCCAGCTCACGGGGCTGTTGGAGACCATCGACCCGCTGGCGCGCCTCGCGCTGTGCGCGATTGCGATCCTGGGTTACAGGTTGCCGGAGATGGTCGGCGAGCGGGCGGCGGTGGCGGCGGCACCGCCCACATCGATCGAGCACGCGGTGCTGACGGACTGGGTCCGGCGCGACATGATCCACGCCGAGCTCCTGCAGTTCATCGAGCCCATCCGGCACGAGGTGGCGCAAGACTGGGCGACCGGGCGACTACGGCCACAGGAGCGCGAGGCGATCCGGAGGGCAGGGCTCGCCGCTGTCCGCGAACTCCTGGACGACGACCTGCCCGACGTGGACAGGGACCTGCTCAACCACCTGCACCTGCAGCTCGTCGTGCACGACACTGACCGGGACGAGGACGCGGTCTCGCGTTCGCTGCGTGAGCTGCTCGCGTCGCTGTGGGCGCAGCGGGCGCGCGGGGCGCTGCGGGTGCGGCTCGCGTCCGTCACCTCCACCGTGCGCGTGGCGCGCCTCAGCGCGGAGGAACGTGCCGAGCTTGCTGTGGCGCGTGCGCGTGTGCACCGGTTGGTCGAAGGCCGAGCCGACGAGGCCGTGGTGGCGCTCGTCGATGACGCACTGACGTCGACCGCCGCGGTCGCGGATCGACGGCCCGGCCTGCGAGCGCGCGCTCTCCTCGAGAGCAGTCGATTGGCCCGGGGGGCCTGGCTCGTCGAGCACCACGACCGGGCGCGAGCCCGTAATCATCTCGATCAAGCTCGTGCGCTGATGGATTCGTTACAGGCGCCTGACCTGGCGCTCAAGCACGCGATCGAGTCCTGCGAGGCCAGTCAGGTCTCGGCCGAGGGTGACCGTCGCCGCGCCTACGAGTTGGCTACCCGCGAGGTCGAGCGCCTCGTCGCGCTCGCCGGCGGGCCAACGCACGAGTCGACGTCGACGCTGGAGGACGCGGCCTTCTTCGCCACGAGGATCGATCCGGACATCGGTGTGGAGGTGACTCGTCGCGTGGTGGATGCACTTATCGCGCGTTGGGGTGACGAGCGGCACCCGGTCGTAGCGCCGCGGATGAAGAAC
>JAEZCL010000250.1 GCA_023433585.1 Pseudomonadota bacterium | reverse complement strand
TGCCTAAAGCATCCGCTTCTGATGCTTTAGGCATGGGGCGAGGGGCCGGGTCCGGCTCCTTAATCTGTGCTGCTCAGGGCCTTGATCAGAGCGTCTTCCCGGCCCTTCAGCCCCTTGCCTACCGCCTCCGCGCCGTGCGCCAGCACCGCCCCTTCGAACACCGCGTACTGCTCCGGCGTGAAGCGCAGCACCACGACCCGGGCGTTCTGCGGCGGCGTATCGCCCTTCAGGATCACCTCCAGGTCATGGGCGGTGTGTGTTTCAGCCAGGTCCAGCAGCTGCTTGGTGCTCCACTTTTCTGGATCGGCGCGGGCGGCGATATAGAGCCGGGTCCAGCCGATCTTCTCCAACCGGGCCTGCCAGGCGGATTTGGAGCCGAAACGGCGGTGCAACTGCACCAGCCCATAGGCTGTCCGAAGGCCGATGCCGGCGGCCTTGGCCGCCATGGTGAAAGCGTCCGGCTTCAGGGTGTGGATGGCGTCCAGGGTTCTGGCCCGGCCCAGGAAGTCGCTCCTAGGGTAGTTTTTCAGGTCTGCCATCAGGGCGTCGAGGCTCTTGGTCATTGGGTTCATCTCCACTATTTAGTTTTGCATAAAGATGCATATTTTCAGCACCTTGTGATTAGCTTGCGGGATAGCCGGAAGGTGTCAAAAGCCCGGCTCGGATTTGGTTGAGGGCTGGCAGGTTCTGATTGATCAGGGTCAGGACAGGCCCGACGGCAGAGGCGCCGGCGCCGGCCTTCATCAGGTCGGCCTGACAGCCCGCCGCTTCCAGGGCTTTGGTGTGCGACCAGACCAGAGGCCGGGAGGTCAGGGCGCTCTCGGTGTGGAACACCGCCATGCCCGTGACAGGGATCACGGCCCGGGGCGGCAAATGCTTCAGGAGCTGGTGGCGCAGGCTGGTTTGAGCGCCGACCAGACGGCGGATGGCCTTGCGGCCCATGTGGGTGTGTTTGTCCCAGGCGTAGAGGGGAGCGCCTTGGAGATCGGGGTAGGGGGGAAGGTCGACCTCCTGGACAACGGCCTCTCCCCCATCGGCGGCCCTGACCGCCGCCGCCAGGGCCGTCATGACCACAAACGGGTGCTGGAGCCGGCGAGCGGCGATCTCGGTGGCGGTCATCAGGTCTGACGGCGCACCCTGTTGTTCCAGGCCGGACAGCAACAGCGGCAAGTGCCGGCTGGGCTGATCCAGGGGGCCGCAGACCCTGAGGGCGGCGATGGCCCGGTGCATCAGGACCTGATCTGGGTCCAGGGCGATCTCCATGGCCGTTTCCATGGGACCGTCCTCAAGGACCTCGCGGGCGATCTTCCAGTCAGGATGGCGCACGGCGGCGCAGTAAAGGTGATCGGCCGAGCGGTCCTTGGGGGCTTTGGCCAGCCGATCAGCGAAGGCGCCGGCCAGCTGGTCATCCTCTCCCCAGACTTTGCGCACCTTACGGCCCAGCGAATAGGTGGCGGCCTCCACCACCAGATCGGGATCGCCGATGCCCACATCTTCAAAGGCAATGGTGAGCAGGCGAAGCCAGACGGCATGGCCACGCTGCTGGTTGTAAAGCCGCGCCGCCGACGCGGCCAATTCGGTCTCGCCCCGGCGGATGGCCTTCTGCAGCAGGGAGCTGGTGACCTGGGGATCAAGCCCAGGCGGCAAGGTTGGATATGGCATGTCGTCCTCCTGTGATCAGGGAGGGCGAAAACCGAAGGACCCGGGATTTACGCTAGCTGGAGCGGCAGCAGGGGCAAGGGAAATGCGCTCACAGCTTCTAATCTGCAGATTGCTCAACCCTATGTATGTATGCGGCATACCGTTCAGGGGCCAACGTGTAATGGGCCACAAGCCATACGTCCTCCATACGGCCGTCGCCAAAGTCGATGAGCGCATTCGCGGTCGTGTCATGGAATTCCCGGACAATCACCACTTTCTGACCCACAGCAAGCGGGCGACAGCCGCGTATAGGATACTCTTCATGCGGCGCGCCGAGATCGTTTAGCGCATTCCACTGCTCCAACTGGTGCGACCGTCTACAGGCGGCTCCAGCAATGGCGTAACGGACGTTCGGCCTTGCATTCAGATCAACCTCGCCCGACCTCGTCGCCACGGGTAGGCCACGTATGATCATCTGGATCGGTCGGGTCTCCTGAGGTGGTTCCTCTATCACCGGAATAGGCGCGCTGTACGGTATTTCTTCCTCCCCACGCCGTTCGGATTCCGGTCGATCAGCTTCCTCGCGTTCGGCAGCCCGTTCCTGGCGAGCCGCCTGCCGCTCCTGGCGTTCGGCTTCCCATCTGGCCCGGTCCTCCGGAGTGGCGTCCAGAAGGCCTGCGATCCCCGCCCAGATGAACAGGACGATGGGCGTGAGGATAATGATTGCCGTCCACTTCAGGAACGTCTTCAGCGGACTCCTGATCTTTACTGGTTTCACCGACATGGGTCTTCCTTCAGAGTTCACCACGGGAAAGACCTTAAGCAGAACTTCCAAAACGCTACGTAAACGCTGTCGCCGTATATGCAGCTCAGGGACAGGCTCCGCTTATGGCGGATGGCTCTGGTGAACTGCGTAGAATCCTGGCGGCGAACCTGCGCCGCTATCGCGCCAACCTCGGCCTGAGCCAAGAGGCCTTGGCGGACGAGGCTGGCTTGCACCGAACGTTCGTCGGCGCTGTGGAGCGCTGTGAGCGGAACATTTCTCTCGACAACATCGAGAAACTCGCGCGCGCCCTTAAACTCGAAGGGCATGAGTTGCTAAAGTTGAGGCGCTAGGAACTACGTCTGCGGGCTCTAAGCGGTGCTTGGGAATGTCTGCTGTTGGGAACGATAGTGTTGATCTTCCCCCGCAAAAGTGGACGGGGTTAAGCGGCTCTGCGTTCGGCCTCGACGGGGCTGATGTAGCCCAGTGACGAGTGAGCCGTAACCACTGGTCATCTCGATGATCTGGCCAGCCAGGTCATAGCCATAGCGCACCACCCGGTCCGGCCCGAACGCCCCCGGGGTCGCCAGGGTGCAGGCCGAGCCGGGCGGGCTGGCGAAGGTGGCCGGGTTCATGCGCGTGGCCACGCAGTCCACCCGGCCGCGCGCGTCATAGCCGACCTGGCTCAGCGCATGGGTCGCCCCGCCCGCCGCCTGGGCCCGCGTGTGGGTGGGGCGGCCGTAGGCGTCGTACTCCGCCGCCTGGCGCTGCAGCGTCACGAAGGCGGCCCAGTTCGGGTCGGTCAGGCCCGTCACCGTGCCCTGTTCGCTCAGGGTCACCTGGCCGCGCGGGTTGTAGGTGTTGCGCACCGCCCGCCGCAGCAGCGGCCCGGCCCCGTCCGGATCGGGCCCGATCACCCCGACCAGCTGGCGCGCGGCGTCATAGCGGTAATGGACGGTTCGCCGAGGAGAGATGTCGAGCCTACTCGGACGATCGCATCTCGCTACCGTTTGGCTCAGTTTCCAAGACAGATTCGTGCAAGCCACGGAGTGGGGCGACTGGATTTCCTTCGACATCCGTTTGGAAGAGAGACCAGCCGACGTCGGAAACCTCATCTTCAAGTTCTCCTGGATCGTCCAGCAAATAGCATATAGAAAATAGAATCCGCCACTGCATCATTCGAACTAACTCGGTGATATCTCGTTTGGATACACCCTCATTTAGCATTCTCCGCAATGCTTCAGCACCAACACTTCCTGGAATATTTGGCTCTAATGTAATAATATCCTCCATCCAGGAGTTGTCTCCAGAATTAATAACTTTCCTCCATGCCTGCCGCAAGAATAAATACCTGGCAATCTGAGGTATTCCTTCATCAATCTGGGATTTTGCCCATTCTTCGGGATTTGATGCGCCAATATGTTCAAATACTTTAATTAATTTATCTAATGTCATTTTATCGTGATCTGTCACTAAGGAAATCCTCCGCTGAGCAGCGCCCTTCCGATCCCTTGAAGTACTGTTGCCACTTGAGTGCGCGATGTTACTCCAGACAAAGCTGCGTTGACTGCTGAATAGTATGCATTGGTATGAAGGGCCGCATGTTGCGCCGTTGGAAGGAAGGCGCCGTTAGCAGCGGAATCGATCCCAATCCCGAACTTCGACAGTGTTGCCCTAGCAGCTGCTGCGCCCCTAGCGTTACCAGCAACGATGTGGTGGGCAGCTGTGCCTGCGGGCCGTACAATGCCAGCCCTCGTCAAAGCGGCGGCCAGTAGTCTAGAACAAGCATTATGCACCCACACGCCATTCTCGCCAACGAAGTAGGTATGAAAGCCCTCGACCTCGAAGTTGTAGGTGGGGGCGGTGCGGCCGGTGTGGGCGGCTGAGACCACCACGGCGCGGCGGCCGTCGGCGGTGACCAACTCCAGGCCCGGATAGAACTCGGCGGTCTCGGCCCAGTCGCCGCCCACGGTGCGCCAGGGGTGCTCGTCGGTGGCCCCGAAAGTCTCGCGGCAGTCTACTCGCTAAGTGCTATGTAAGTCCTATGCGCGGCCCCCTTCACACGCTTCCATTCTTCGGAGTGCAGAAGTGCATCTTCATCTACGAAATCTCCAGAATCTACAGCTTTTTCCGCATCGGTTAGAGAGTTTAGAAACTCGGAAATGGCTCGATATGATTCAGATTCTGTTGAAATAATGGAATTTAATCGAAAAATTTGATTTTCGGAATCAAGGTCTTGAAAAACCTGCTCAAGCAACTCATCGAAACCTTCGCGCGATGTGAGCGAAATTTCCCTTGATTCAAATTTCTTACAAATTTTTTTCTCTTTAACGATCATCTCCGCGCATTCGTTGATGCCGGGAAGCCAAACATTCTCTAAATCTATCATGGCCAGAACCTAAAATTGCTCCAAAATGTATTATGCGCCTCTGGCGAATTTCTTGGTACAATCTGTCCATTCGGACCAAGAGTTTGACCGTTGCGGACTTGGACAAGTGATCCATCTGGGCGCTGTCTGACGTAGTTATGGGGGTTTGCAGGGTCGCGCCACATCTGATGCCCTCGCCGTGTTAGGCGATGAACCCAGTTGCTTGGTACACCGGGCGGGACGCATGCATTATGCACCCACACCCCCGTCTCGCCAACGAAGTAGGTGTGGAAGCCCTCGACCTCGAAGTTGTAGGTGGGGGCGGTGCGGCCGGTGTCAGCGACTGACACCACCACGGCGCGGCGGCCGTCGGCGGTGACCAGCTCCAGCCCCGGATAGAGCTCGGCGGTCTCGGCCCAGTCGCCGCCCACGGTGCGCCAGGGGTGCTCGTCGGTCGTCCCAAAGGTCTCGCGGCGGGCCTCGCCGTTCGCGTCGACGGTTTCGACCGTCACCTCCCAGATCGCCCGCTCCGCGCCCTGGATCAGGGCGGCGATGGGGCGGTAGGCGGTTTCCCCTGTGACTTCGTCGCGGGCCAGGACCCTGTCACCGACCTGAATGTCCTGGATGGGCCTCAGGCCATTCTCGGTCCACACCGGCGTATCGGCCTCGAAACAGTTGCAGATGCGGCTTAATCCACCGAGAGCCGCAAATGGAGATTCGATGAACATGGTCGGTGCGAGCGCGACCCACACCATCCATTGGTTTTCTTGAATAGCTTCGCGTCGAGCGGCGTCCAGAACTTGAAACTCTGGCAAGCCCGTGACCGGGCCACCTCCTGGATTGCCCGGGAAGAAACCGCCTATGCCTCGCCCTGGATCTCTCTCGCCACTACCCCCGCCGCCGCCTCTCGGCGACTCCACCGGGTTCATATGGGGTATAGGTTTTGTACAGGGTGAGCCGTAGAACCAGGAAACGAGTTGCCCGTCCCCAGCTACGTCAACCGGCCCAGCCACCGTGCCGCACAACCCCCACGGATCGGTCCAGTTCATGGGGTCGTTGCCGACGTAGCCGTAGAGGTTGAAGCTGTCCCAGTAGCCGATCGGATCGGTCTGCATGAACCTGCCGATCTGGGCGTTGTAGAAGCGGTTGCGGTTGGCGTAGACGCCCATCTGGATGTTGGAGACGAACTGTCCGGTGTATTGCAGCAGGCCGGAGTTGGCCCCCGGGCGGCCGTATTCGTCGTAGGTGTTGATGGTGGTGCTGGCCCCGCCGACGTCGGTATAGCCGATCACGGAGTTCTGGTGGTCCTGCAGGATCCAGCGCCGGTCGCCCGTGCCCGCGCCGATGTTGTAGCCGACCCACTCGTCGAAGCTCGCGCCGGGGATGAAGCGGCGATGCACGACCCCGGACGCCCTCCAGGTCCCTAGCGGCGTCCCGTCCACATAGGCCAGGCGCCATTCGCGGGCGTCGTAGAGCTCGCCGGTGGGGCCGTAGCTGTAGTTCACCGTCCCGGCGCTCAAGAGGCGGTTGGCTTAGGCGAAGCATGGCCTGTTGACAAAGGCAGCGATTGCTTGTGCGCTTCGATATATGCGTACCGATTCGGCCCTCAGACATGAAGACGCGACGCGACCTGCCGGTCGCCCCGTTGTCATGGACAAATAGCGCGCTCCGCAAAGCTGCCGGGCGCAGAGGGTTTCCCCAGATGCCTGGCTTTCAGAAACAGCACAAAGAACGGCGAAACGGGCGAGCGTTTCCAGCGAGCCGTTATGACGATCCTCGTGGTCGCCGCCCGTCAGCTCTCGAACGCAACATCGCGCGATATCGGGCCGCCGAAGTCACGCTCTCCTGTGCGCACCCAACCGCCTAATGCATCTCGACGCGCTCGTGCAGGAGCGTGACCGCGCCATCCGGGAACTCGAAGGTTTCGGGCCGTTCGACCGCCTGGCGAGTACTTCTGAGGTTTCCGAAAAACAGCAGGCGCCCCTTTTCGTCGAACAGACCCAGTTGCTCCACCAGGCCGCTGCCGGGCACCCGAAAGGCAAACGCATGGGGGATGACTAACGTCCGTCGCCCAGTTCGGCTCAGCCTGACCGCCCGTCGCTCCAAGGCGGTTTGCGACGACTCCACATAAGCTGCTCCCGCAGAATTCGCCCCCTTGGTCAGTAGGCTCGCCACGACACGTTCAGGAGGGTTCTGTTCCATGGCGAGAGGCGTGGGGTGCAATTCGGCGCGAAAGGGTCCGACGAGGTGAAGGCGGAGCAGGGTCGATCCTGACCCCGTGCAAAGAGGTAATGGCAGTTGATTCATGAGTTGGGGTTCCGACACGCGAATGCGCGTACCGCTGAGAGACTACAGCTGTGGGGGATCACCCGCGGACCCCGCAGGCTATTTATCAACTACCACAGGCCTTGAATTAAGTCAAGATTTTCCGCCCTGTCGGTAGTCCCCTAGTTTGAATCCGAGTTATGATTCCTGTTGCGAAAGGCGTTTGCGGCCGATGAATGCGTGATCCTGCATTTTGAGCAGGAGAAGCATATGCGGCATCGCACGGACATCATCACGGCGCCCATCGGTTGGGGGCGGCTTTCGGTTCGCAGGGAAATCATCGACGGCAAGCTGGCGTTTCAGGGATGCGTTGACGGGCGCGCGTGCGTTTCCGCACTGACGTTCGAAGCTGCGGCCCAGGCCCTCCTGCGCCGTGTGCTGCACAAGATGCGTCTCTGATGCGCCCGTATCTGTCGCTCCACCTTGGCGCCTCGCTGATCGAGATCAGCCTGGACGTTGATGGTCAATGTCAGGGGTGCTGGCGGGGCATGACCTTTGTCGGTCCGAACGCCGCCGCCGTTGTTTTCCAGATCATTACGCGACATCGCGCCCCGATGTCGGCTAAGATGAAGCTCGATGAATAAGAAGCGCTCCAATTCCAGCCGCAATGACGCGAAGACGGTGCAGGCGCTGGAGGGTTTCGAATCTCCATCCGACCCTGTGGACCCGAACATCCAGGAAATCGTGGAGCGCATGGTGGAAATGCGACGCCATCGTCTAAATCAGGCGCGCTCCCTGCGCCTGGGGAAACAGAAGCCCAGCGGCCAGGGTTGAACCCCGCATCGGCGACCACGCCGCCTCATTGAGGCATGCGCGTGATTGCATGAAATCCTGTATTGACCCGCGCGTCTGTCGCTATTCGGATAGGCGCCATGAGACGATTGCTTTCTCACCATGAAGACAGGGAGCGCCGCCGCGCCCTGGCGCGATGGCGTCCGGCGTCCGCCGTCGCCGCATTCGGGAGCGCATTGATGCTGTCCGCCTGCGCGACCGGCGGGGCGACGCCACGGGAAGCGCCCGTAGAGAACGACGGTCTGGTCACGGTCGCGGAATGGAATATCTGCGCCGGTGAAGGCGTCTGTCCGTTTCGCCTCAACGGCCGCCCTGATGCGCCTGCGACCGAGGTGTCGTGGGACGACGCGCGAATTTATCTGGCCTGGCTGTCCGTCCGCACGGGCCGCAGCCATGATCTGCCCACCCTGGCGCAGTGGCGACCGCGCGGCGGGGATATCGCCGAATGGCTTTCAGACTGCCATGACGACGGGCTGTCGCGGTGCAGCCACCGCACGGTCCGCCCTGTGAGCGACGGCGAGCCTGAAGCGCTCAGCCCTGATCTGCGGCTCAGCGATGTGGGCTTCCGGGCCGTAGAGAACTGACGAGAGCCGCCGACGTGAGCCTGTTCACGACCTTTGACTTTCCTCTGCGTCCGCTGCGCATCACCGAGGGTTGGCGGCTGGGCTACAACGATTTCTGCGACGTGCCGTTCGACCACCCTGAAGCCTGGCGCTACGCCTTCAAGGACAGTCTTTTGATGCTGGCCCACGAGCGGCGCGGCATGCTGGTCGATCTGGGGTGGTATCCCGATGGAGACGCGAGCGGCGGCTATCTGCTGCGCGTGTTCGAGGGCGATCATACGGGTGTGGAGCGGCATGTGTTCGAAACCCGCGATCCGTCGGTCGTGATCGCCGAACTGGAACGGCTGCTGGATGCGATCAACCGGGGAAAGTTCCCGGCCACCGGGGCGGATCAGCCTGATCGGGAAACGCCATGATCTCGCTCAGGCCCGAAGACCATACCAACGACGAACAAGTCCGTGTCCTGCATGCGGACCGCGAGGCATGGTTGTCAGAGCGCCTGTTCCGTCGGCTGGTGCTGATCGGCGCCGCCTATGAACTGCATCTACTGCCGCTGCTGGGGGAGGACGCGACCCTGAACGCCGTTCAGGCCGAGGGGCTGCTGGAAGAGCTGGATTTCGTCGGCGGGCTGGTGGCGGACCCGGCGCTGGCGGCCCTGCTGAACCGTCTCGCGCCGCTGGTCAGCGAGTGCCGGGCCTCAAAGGGCGATCTGCGGATCGATTGGCCCTGATCGTCAGCCGGTATTCGGACAGCCGGTCGTCGTCCATCCACGGGCGGCCGAGGACCAGCCGCAGTTCGCCTTCGCCCGCTTCCGACACCTCGAACACCCTGACCTGCCATGAATCGCCGCCCGCCACGGACCCGGCCTGGGACGAACCGGTCCGGGCCTCGATCTCGCGCACGAAGGCGGGCGCGGCCTCGACCCGCCATTCGGCCCAGCTGCTCAGCACCACGGCGAAGCGTTCGCCCTCGGAGACGGTGACGCGCTCTCCCTCGTCGACTTCGCGGAACACATGCGTCACGTCGGCTTCGCGGAGAACCCGCCGTGCCTCCACCGGAACCTCGAGGGTCAGGCCGCGATCCTGTTCTGTCGCATCCGCGCGCAGGGCCTTGACCGCCATGCCGACCGCCATCAGCCCGAGGATCAGGACCACCAGCCAGGTGAAACGTCGGGGTCCGCGCGCCATCAGAAGAACGAGGCGCCCGTTCGGTCGCGATAGAAGTCGTTGAACAGGGCGAAGGCGAGCCGGTCCGCCGCGCCCACCTGCTGTTTGACCATGAAGTCTGTGATGCTCAGCCAGTCCTGCTCGACGCCCTTTGCAGCCGTCCAGGGCGAGGACGCGCGGTCAGTCACCCAGGCGCGGACGCGAATCTGCACCCAGTCTCCATAGGCCGCGCCTTCGCCGCCTTCGAGACACGCGGTCCTGACCACGGCGTGTTCATGGAACAGGTTGGTTTCGTAAACCCACTCCGGCCTGTAGCGATCGTCCGAGAGCGCCTCCATACGCTGTGCAACCTCGGACGGCGGCTGATTCAGATTGTGGGACGGCAGGCGCCAGGCGTCAGCGGGCGCCAGGCCGCGCGGGTCGGGCGCGCCGCGCTCGACCAGCAGGTTCCTGTCTTCGTCGATGATGAGCCAGACCCGCCAGGCGGCCACGACCGGGATCGTGCGGGGCGCGCGCGGGCGAGGGCGCGGGGCCGACTGACGGAGCTTCCAGCCCATGAAGATTCTGACGTCGCTGATGGCGTCGGCGGCGCGCACCCGAACGATTCCCGAATCGTCCTTCAATCCTGCTTTCAGCGCGGGCCTGACCCGCTCGGGGTCCAGTTCGCCCGTCACCCGCGCCAGATGGCCGAGCCCCGTGAGCGCATTGCCACGCACCCATGCGTCTCCGTGCCGCGACAGGCGCAGGCACAGCCCCTCCACGTCCACGCCCTCGGGCGGGTCCAGCGACAGGCCGATGGGCAGCCAGCGCAGATCGTCAAGCGGCCCGTGACGAACGACCGCCTCGATGGCGTCCGGGGTTTGCGGCGTATGCCGCTCATGTCGCGTCACGGTCATTGGCGCGCGGCGGCGATACCGAGGTCGAGGCCCAGTTCCTGCGACAATACCCAGTTCTGGTCATTGTCCGGCGCGCGGGATTCGATGTCCTCGATCCGCCAGCCCTGCGGCGTTTCGCGCATGTGGAACACCAGATGGACCGGCTGGCCCATATTCTGGAACCGCACGTCGATCAGGCTGCTGCGGTCCAGCCAGACGCGGGGGCGGATGTCGGGCGGGGTGATGTCGGAATCCTGGCCATCGACCAGAAAGTCGAAACCCAGCCCGACGCCGCGAGTTTCCGCGTTCAGCGTCTTCAGCGCATTGGCGGTCACGGGCGCCAGCGTCCGGTCGATGAAGGTCGGATCGCTGAAGTCATTGCGAGCGTTTTCGTCATAGAGGCTGAGCACCAGCCGCTCCGGCTCGCTGGGCGTGTAGGTGAGCCAGGTCGGCGCATTGGCGGCGGCGTCCTGGTTCATGGTGATGCGATAGGGACCCATGTCGCCCGGTCGTCGGCTGGTGACGAGGACGCCATAGCTGTTGCGCGGCGCATTGAAGGTCACCGAAGCGTGCAGGGGCGACGAGAACGAAGCCTGATCCATATACAGAGCCGTGCGGCCGTTGCAGACGGGCTCCGGCAGGATCACCACCGCCGGGCTGAACGCAGCCGTGTTGACTGAGATCGTCACATCGTCGCCCGGCTCGACGCCGAACACCCAGCAGTCATAGCGCCGCCCGTCCGACAGCAGCGATTCTGTCGTCAGGGCGTCGTCGCGGTATTCGTCTGCCCCAAGCACACCCTTGGCCTCAGTCGGGACCTGAAAGCGCGTTTCGGCGGATGCCGGAAGGCTCGACAACAGCAGGGTCGCGGCGAGCACAGGAGTGCGCCTGAGCAAGCCGAATTCCAGAAGGCGTGACTGCATCTCAGTAATAACCCGTGCCCTGATAGTTCACCGGTCGCGGCGTGCAGAGGCGACCATTCACCGGCGCGTCGACCGTCGCATAGCCCGACGCATACATGCCAGAACCGTAGTTGGTCACTCCGCCAACCGACCAGCCGCGCCCCTGATTGGCCCAGTGCGGACAGAAATAGATTCCTGTGTCGGCCACCCTGGATCCCGATGACCGACCGTAGCGACCGGAATAGCGGTCACGTTCAACATATCGGTCGTCGTTCAGGTCCCGAAGAGCGGCGCGCCTCGCCGCCAGACAAACGCTGTCATAACCTGAGAAATCCCCGTAGCGATCGTGGACGGCGCAACGCTCGTAGTCTCCCCGCCCCAGGGACTGAGCTTCAGCCGGCGCCGCGACGACGCAGAGACTGGAGGCGGCAAACAGGGCGGCTGCGATTTGCCATGCGCGCCGACCATGTCTTAGGGTTGCACCTACGGGGGCCTTGAAGGGGACTCGCGCGCCCGCGCGGGAGGGGCGATGACGCCTGCTTTGGAGCGACTGCTCGCCGCCGTCATGACGGCGGGGCGAGCCGACGAAGATCGCGTGGTGGCGGCCTATACCGGCTTTCTGCGCGATTTCGGTCTGGATCATTTCACCCTCGGCTTCATGGAAGGCCGCAACGGCGCGCCGCCGGAACTGGCCAGGGTCTGGACATCCCTGCCGGACGCCTGGATGGAAGAGTATTACGCGCGCGGTTTCCCGGACCGCGACTATGTGATTCATCAGGTCGGCGCCCTGAACAGCAGCCGTCCGCTGGCGGCCTTCGACTGGGGGCTGCATATGGTCGACGAAAGTCATGCGGCCAATGCGCGGCCCGTGCTGAGGGGCGCGGCTGATGCGGGACTGGGCGCCGCCATGTCCTTCGTCGGGGGCCATGTCGAGAGTGGCCGCGACCGGTGCTTCGCCGCCTCCTTCGGCTGCTCCACCGCGCCGATCGAGGAGACTCGCCGACGCATCGAGACCCACCGCAACGAACTGGTGATCGCATCCTTCGCCATGGCGCCGCTGTTGGCGCCACTGCTGGATCAGACCCGGCCCGCAGGACGCGGCGGAGGCCTGACCGGGCGCGAACGCGACGTGCTGGCCCGGTTCGCGCAGGGGCTGCGCCCCGACCGCATCGCCGACCGCATGAAACTTTCCAAGCGCACCGTCGATATGCACATCGCCAACGCCCGCCGGAAGCTGGGCGCCCGCACAGTCGCCGAGGCGGTGGCCATCGCCGTGCGTCAGCATCTGATCTGATGGACGGCGCCGCAGAATGGCCGAGCCTCCTTTTCCACATTCGCCGCCGATTTCACAGCCTGGAACACGGGTTTGCCAAGATGGGAATTCTGACAGGTCGCGTGCAGCGGCTGTTTCGGGTTTTCTGACGCGGTGGTCAGGGAGAAGACGATGAGATTGTGGGTCGCGGTCGCGGCGATAGCCCTTATCAACCTGCATGGCCTGCCTGTTCAGGCTCAGACGGCGACGCCGCTGCCCGCCGTGCAATTCCGGCTGCACTGTTACGACAACAGCGTCGAACGGACCGCCGCTGAAATCGAGCACATCCAGGCCCTGCATGAATTCGCTCGCGAACACGATGCCGAGGTGGTGTGGCTGGACGCCGTCATCACCGCCGACGCAGGCGCCGGGGCGTGCAGCCGCGATGTATCGCAGTTTCCCGAGCAGCCCTGGCCCACCGGCGAGCGAGCACGCATCACCATCCAGCCCTGCACCACGGAAGCCTGGGCCGACAACTGCCGACCGATGGACACCATGATCCAGGTCGCCGCCAACGGGCCGCCCCTGGCCTATACGCACAGCGTTCATCTGCCTCCGGAAGACAGCCTTGACGATGGCCTGCCCTATCGCCACGGCGGCTATGGCGACTGGCTGAATTATCAAGGCCCCTTCATCATCCGCTACTTCGAGGGCACGGGCTACGCCTATGTGACCTTCCATACGCCGCACCCAGGCCTGCCCGACGTCTGGGAACGCGCCCGCTGCAACGCGCGGCCCGAATCTTGTGCACTGTAAGAGGACCACCCCGCCCATGATCCGCCCCGTAATCCTGCCCGCGCTCGTCCTCGCCGTATCGCTTGCGGCCTGCGGGCGGGGCGCGCCGCCCGAGCGCGATCCTGTCCAGGAGGCGGCCCGCAATGCGCTGGCCCAGTCCGCCCTGTTCTGTCCCAATGAGGGCTTTTCGTGGGAGGCGTTCGGCGCCATGGCCGACCGTCTGGGCGCGACGCCCGACGATGGCGAGTTCAAACGCCCTCCCACGTTCAGCAGGCGCGACATCGTGCGCGAACGCTGGGTGGCGCTGAACCATCTGGGTTATCGCACCACCGTCTGGATCGCCGAACTGGGACCGGGGCGGCTGAACCTCGGCGGCGAGACAGGCTTGGCGACGACGTCCAGGGCCTATACGGACGGCCTGGTCTGCGCGGTTCATGATCCGACGCTCAGCCGTGAACAGGCCTTCGCCCCGACAAGGGAATGGGAGGGCGGCAGGGTGAGCGGCGGGACCATGACAACCCCCGGCGATCCCCACACCTTTATCGCCCTGGTGCGGACCTGGGTGAACAGCCCGCCCGGCGCCGATTTCTATCAGGATTTCGAGGTCCGGCTGGACATGCCTGAACGCCACGACGGCGCCCTGTTCATCCGGCACCGCTACAACTACGCAGGATGATACGCGATATGCGTCACAGCGTCGGCGTCCTTTCAGCCTATTAGGACTGCCTCGCCAGCGGCGTTCCCGGCAGGGCATTGTAGCGACGGCACTCAATGCAGCGGGCGACGACGTCCTCGCCTTCGAACTGCGCCTCGACCTCCTCCATGGTCCAGCCATACATCATGGGCGCGCCGCAGTTTCCGCAGCGGAACTTCAGTTCTCCTTCCCTGTCGGGGTATTCGTCCGTGGGCATGGAAATGACCTCGGCTGCCGGTCGGGGGTTGTCGTGCCACCACTTCAGATAGACCACCCATTGCAGGGCTCCATCGAGACCCCGCTCCTGCTCGGGAACCCCCGCCGTCTGTTGACGCGCCTGCTCCAGCATGTCGAGCC
Organism: Pseudomonadota bacterium; assembly: GCA_023433585.1. Classification (GTDB taxonomy): domain Bacteria; phylum Pseudomonadota; class Alphaproteobacteria; order Caulobacterales; family Caulobacteraceae; genus Brevundimonas. Next base: position 1,111 of record JAEZCL010000250.1, on the reverse strand, counting down.
GCAGGCTGGTGACGCCGATGGCCTCCAGGCACTGACAGAAGAAGACCGCGCTGAAGGTGCCCCTGGCGATCTTGTTGCGCAGATTGCGCTCGTTCTCATCGATGCCCAGGGCGACTAGGCGGTCCAGAACAACAACGGCCAGGTCAGCCACTACATCCGCTGCCCCTGATACGGCGCGGCCGGTCGCTGGGCCCCTGTCGGCCTTCCGGCCGGCCCCCGCCCTGACGCGGGGGCGGGGACCAGCTCACATCTTCTCGCCGGGCAAGCGGCTGGCCTGTTTCACCCAGTCGGTGAAGCGGGCGTCGTCCTCATGGATATGGACGTAGCGCACGTGCTTCTGTTTCGAGCCTAATCTGCTCCCCAAAAACTGGATCACGCGACGTTAGAGCTTTCCGCTGAGATTTCCCTGGCTGGGAAGGTGCGAAAGATCATGAAGGCATCGCAGTTTCCGACGCCCAAAAGGCGTTCATTTTTAAGCAGGGCGCCGACGGCGTGCCTGTGGCGGAGATTTGCCGTCGAGCGGGGATCAGTCAGGCGACGTACTTCAATTGGAAGAAGAAGTACGACGGCCGGCTGCCGACGGAGATGAAACGACTGAAGCAGCTGGAGGATGAGAACGGCCGGCTGCGCAAGCTGGTGGCGGACCTGTCGCTGGATCGGGAGATGCTGCGTGCTCAAGAGGCGGTTGGCGGCGTCGTAGGTGTAGGACCGCGCCCCGTCATAGGTCGCCAAACAGTTGCAGCCACTGCGCTTGAGCGCCTGTCGGCATCCGGCTGAGACAAGCGGCCTCACCGATCATCCACGCACATCACCCTTTCGGGCTGTCGCAGGGCCTGGGCTGGAAAACAATCCAGTTCTCTCCATTCCCTCCTTTGGCGCGCCATTCTTTCGCCGCCGGGCGCAGCGGATCCACGCGGCGCGCCAGGTCGGCCGGCAGAGGCGAGGGGGCGCCCACGATGATCGCCGCCACATGCTCGCCCAGCAGCGGCGCCGCCACGAAACCGCGCGATCCCAGCCCGCCCAGCATGAACAGGCCGTCCTCCAGCCTTCCGGCCAGGGGCAGGCGGTCCCGCGTCACCGCGCGCACCGCCGCCCGGGCGCGGGCGCCGCC
>JAEZCL010000211.1 GCA_023433585.1 Pseudomonadota bacterium | reverse complement strand
CTCCCCCATACGCTTCGCTATGGGGGAGGAGACAGGATTGCGCTTACGCATACGCCGCCTCCTTCACCGCCGCGCCCTCGTAGATCGGCTCCAGCCAGCCGTGGCGGTCGGGCGTGTCGCCGGTGAACAGGCCGCGGAAGGCGGCGTTCAGCGCCCTGGTGACGGGCCCGGGGCCGTTCGCGCGCGTGGCGATGCCGTCCACCGAGCGCACCGGGGTGATCTCGGCCGCCGTGCCGGTCATGAAGATCTCGTCGGCCAGATACAGCATCTCGCGCGGCAGGCTCTGCTCCACCACCTCGATCCCCTGGTCGGCGGCCAGGCGCATGACCGTGTCGCGGGTGATGCCCATCAGGATCGACGAGGCGGCGGTCGGCGTCAGGATGCGCCCGTCCTTGACGATGAACAGGTTCTCGCCCGCCCCTTCGGACAAGCGCCCGTCCACGCCCAGGCCGATGCCTTCGCCGAAGCCACCGACCCGCGCCTCGCGCCCGATCAGATAGGAGGACAGATAGTTGCCGCCCGCCTTGGCGCCGGTGGGCACGGTGTTCGGCGCCGACCGCTGCCAGGACGAGACACAGGCGTCCACGCCCTTCTCCAGCGCCTCGTCGCCCAGATAGGCGCCCCAGGGAAACGCCGCGATAGTGACGTCCACGCTGGGCCGGGCGGGGGTCACCCCCATGCCGCATTCGCCCAGGAAGGCGATCGGCCGGATATAGGCGCCCTTCAGCCCGTTGGCGCGCACCGTCGCCTTGCACGCCTCGACCAGCTCGGGCTCGGTGAACGGCAGGTCGAAGTGATAGATGCGCGCGCTGTCGAACAGGCGGCGCACATGGTCGGTCAGGCGGAAGCCGCGCGGGCCGTCCGGGGTGTCATAGACCCGGATTCCCTCGAACACCGAGGTGCCGTAATGCAGGGCGTGGCTCATCACATGGACCTTCGCCTCGGCCCAGGGCGTCAGGGCGCCGTTCATCCAGATGTGGTCAGCCAGCGGCGGCATAGGCGCGGTCCTCCATGGGAGCTTCAGTCGCGGCGGCGATGATGGCGCGCAGCTCCGTGTCGTTGATCTCGCCGATCTCGTCGGCGCGGCGCTTGAAGCCGGCGAACACCTGAGCCAGCACGTCTCCGGTCAGGACGTGGCCCAGGGCCTCGGCGCGCTTGGCCACGGCGTGGCGGCCCGAATGCTTGCCCAGGACGAAGGACGAGGCGTCGAAGCCCACGTCCTGGGGCCGCATGATCTCGTAGGTGCGGCTGTCCGCCAGCATGCCGTGCTGGTGGATGCCGGCTTCGTGAGCGAAGGCGTTGATCCCCACCACCGCCTTGTTGCGGGCGATGGCGGTTTCGGTGATCTCGCACAGAATCTTGGAGGCCCGCACCAGATGCGGCGTGTCGGCGCCGGTCGTGACCCCATACCGATCGCCGCGCACCTTCAGGGCCATCACCACCTCTTCGATCGAGGCGTTGCCGGCGCGCTCGCCGATGCCGTTGACGGCGCTCTCCACCTGGCGGGCGCCGCCCTCCACCGCCGCCAGCGAGTTGGCGACCGCCATGCCCAGGTCGTCGTGACAGTGGGCCGAGAAGATCACGTCCGGGTGGCGCGGCCGGATGCGCGCGTTCAGGAAACGATAACGCTCGCGCACCTCTTCGGGCGTCGCATAGCCCACCGTGTCGGGCACGTTCAGGGTCTGGGCGCCGGCTTCGGCGGCCGCCTCCAGCACCTCGGCCAGGAAGGCCGGTTCGGTGCGGAAGGCGTCCTCGGCCGAGAACTCGATGTCGTCGAACAGGGTGGCGGCGTAGGCGATCGCGCGCACGGCCGTGGCCAGCACCTCGTCGGTGGTCATCTTCAGCTTGGCCTGGCGATGGATCGGGCTGGTGGCCAGGAAGATATGGCAGCGCCGGTGCGATTTCGGCGCGGGCGACAGGGCGCGGTAGGCCGCATCGATATCCGCCTCATTGGACCGGGACAGGGAGCACATCACCGGCCCCTCGATCTCGCCGGCCACGCGACGCACGGCCTCCTCGTCGCCCGGCGAGGCGGCGGCGAAGCCAGCCTCGATCACGTCCACGCCCAGGTCGCGCAGGACGGCGGCCATCTTCAGCTTGGCGCTGGTCGACATGGAGAAGCCCGGCGCCTGTTCGCCGTCACGCAGGGTGGTGTCGAACACGATGACGCGGTTCGGGTCCGAAGCCGCGATCTCGGCGGTGCGCGATACTCGCGATGGGGTTACGTCGACCATCACGCGGCCTCCGACTGGATGACGGAGGCGTCGATGCGGTTGACGCCGATCAGGCGATCGATCTGGCGGCGCAGCACCTGGGTGCAGCGGCCCGCGTCACGGCCGCGCACGACGATGGCCGCGCGGCGCATATCGCCCTCGTCCGTCAGGCTGAAGCCGTCGATGTGGAAGCCGCGTCGCTCGACCAGGCCGATGAGACGCTGAAGCGAGCCGTCGGCCCGGTCGATGTGGATGTGAATGGTGTCGCTCATTGCGCGCCCTCCATCATTTCAGCGTTGGACTTGCCCGGCGGCACCAGCGGCCAGACGTTTTCTTTCGGATCGATCAGGACATGCATCAGGCATGGGCCGGGCGCGTTCAGCAGCCGGTCGAGGCCGTCGGAGACCTGGTCGCGGCGTTCGATGCGGAAGGCCTCGACGCCGAAGGCCCGGGCCACCTGGACGAAGTCCGGATTGTCCGACAGGTCGATCTCGGAATAATTCTCGTCGAAGAACAGCGCCTGCCACTGACGCACCAGGCCCAGTGAGGCGTTGTCCAAGAGGACGATCTTCAGACCCACCCCATAGCGGCGCAGGGTCGCCAGTTCCTGGATGTTCATCATGAAGCTGCCGTCGCCCGAGACGGTGACCACCTGGGCGTCGGGACGCGCCAGCTTGGCGCCCAGCCCGGCGGGCAGGCCATAGCCCATGGCCCCCAGGCCGCCCGAGGTCAGGTGCGCCTCGGGCCGGGCGAAACGACAGTGCTGGGCCACCCACATTTGATGCTGGCCCACGTCGCAGGCGGCGACGAAATCGTCCCCGGCCCGTTCCGACAATTCCTTCAGCAGGGCCGGCGCATAGACCCCCTCGCCCGGCGCGTCATAGCTGGGCGCGCTCCGCTGGGCGCGCGCGGCGCAGCGAATGATCCACGGGTCGATGGCCAGCGGTCCCGGATCGGTGGCGGCCAGGGCGGCCTTCACGTCGCCCACCACCGCCACCGTCGCCTCGCGCAGCTTGGAGATCTCGGCCGGGTCGATGTCGTAGTGGACGATGCGGGCGTGGGGCGCGAACTCGGCCAGCTTGCCGGTGGCCCGGTCGTCGAACCGGGCGCCCAGCACGACCAGCAGGTCGGCTTCCTGCACCGCCTCGTTGGCCGCGCGGGTTCCGTGCATGCCCATCATGCCCAGGAAGCCGGGCGCGTCGGTGGGCACGGCGCCCAGGCCGTTCAGGGTGGCCACGGCGGGGATTCCCGTGCGCTCGAACAGGGCGCGCAGTTCGTCCACCGCCCCGGCGATCCTGACCCCGCCGCCGATATACAGCACCGGGCGCTCGGCCTCGCGGATGGCCGCCTCGGCCTGGCGGATCGCGGCGTGATCGACCGCTTCGACCGGGTCATTGGAGATGGGCGCGGCGAAAGCCTGGGCGACCTCAGCGAACTGGACGTCCTTGGGCAGGTCGATCAGCACCGGGCCAGGACGGCCCTCCTTCGCCACGCGGAAGGCTTCGGCCACCACGGAGGGAATGTCGGCGGCGTCACGCACCACCCAGCTGTGCTTCACGATGGGCAGGGTGCAGCCCAGGATGTCGACCTCCTGAAAGGCGTCTGTGCCCATCAGGCCGGTGGCGACATTGCCGGTGATGCAGACCATCGGCACGGAGTCCATCATGGCGTTGGCGATGCCGGTGATGAGGTTGGTGGCGCCGGGCCCGGAGGTGGCCATGCACACCCCCACCTGGCCCGACGCCCGCGCATAGGCGTCGGCGGCGAAGGCGGCGCCCTGTTCGTGGCGGACCAGGATGTGCTTCATCGAGGTTCCGACCAGGGCGTCATAGACCGGCATGATCGCGCCGCCCGGATAGCCGAACAGCACCTTCACCCCCATCGCCTCCAGGCTGGAGACGAGCAGGCGCGCGCCGGTCTGGGTCACGGCGGCGGTGTCGGACTGTTTCAGGACGGCGGTCATGACGGTGCTTTCAGCGATCCCTTCGGGCTCAGGCCGCTTCGGATTTGGGGGCGTTCAGCCAGGCCATGCGCTGGCGCAGGCGCGCACCGGTCGTCTCGATGGGATGCTCGTAGTCGGCCTTCAGCCAGGCTTCGTACTGGCCCTTTCCGGCCTCGTTCTCGGCGATCCAGTCACGGGCGAACTGGCCCGACTGGATGTCGTCCAGGATCTCCTTCATGCGGGCGCGGGTCTCGTCGTTGACCACGCGCGGCCCCGAGGCGACGGCGCCGTATTTGGCGGTCTCGGAGATGAACTCGTGCATCTTGGTGACGCCGCCCTCGTAGAACAGGTCCACGATCAGCTTCAGCTCGTGCAGGCATTCGAAATAGGCGATCTCGGGCTGGTATCCGGCCTCGACCAGGGTGTTGAAGCCCGACATGACCAGTTCCTTGGCGCCGCCGCACAGCACGGCCTGTTCGCCGAACAGGTCGGTCTCGGTCTCTTCGCGGAAGCTGGTTTCCAGCAGGCCGCCGGTCGCCCCGCCGATGCCTTTCGCATAGCCCATGGCCCGGTCCCGCGCCTTGCCGGTGGCGTCGCGCTCGACGGCGAACAGGCTGGGCACGCCCCGGCCGCGCGCGAATTCGCGCCGGACCAGGTCACCGGGACCTTTCGGCGCCACCAGGATCACGTCCATGTCCTCGCGCGGCGCGACCCGGTCGTAGATGATCGAGAAGCCGTGGGCGAACAGGATGGCCGCGCCCTGTTTGGCGTTCGGCTCGATGGTGTCGCGGTAAACCTCGCCCTGGATCATGTCCGGCGTCAGGATGGCGATGATGTCGGCGCCCTTGACCGCTTCGGCCGGTTCGGCGGTCGGCACGCCGTCGGCCGTCGCATGTTTCCAGCCCTTGCCGCCCTGGCGGACGCCGACGATCACGTCATGGCCGGAGTCCTTCAGGTTCTGGGCGTGGGCGCGGCCCTGCGATCCATAGCCGATGATGGCGATGCGCTGGCCGGCGACGGCGCCGGGACGGATGTCGTCGTTGGTGTAGATGGTGATGGGCATCAGGCGTCCTCGTGGGCGGGGGTTCGGGCGGCGCCGTATGCGGCGGCCTGGGCCGTGCGCGCGGGCGGGGGATCGGGCATGGTCACCGCCCCTTGCGAGGCGGAAGCCGCCAGGGCGGCGTATTTGGCGAAGACGCCGACGGGCGCCTCGCGCCGGGGCGGCTCGGCGCGGCGGGCGTCCAGGTCCGCGTCCACGTCGATACGGCGGTTCGTGACGTCGATGGTGACGCGGTCGCCGTCGCGGATCCGGGCGATGGGGCCGCCGACGGCCGCCTCGGGCGACACATGCCCGGCGACGAAACCGTAGGATGCGCCGGAGAACCGCCCGTCGGTTATCAGGGCCACGTTCTCGACCTTGCGGCCCTTCAGGGCGGCGGTGACCTGCAGCATCTCGCGCATGCCGGGGCCGCCCTTCGGCCCTTCATGGCGGATAATGATGACGTCGCCCTCGCCCGCCGCACCGGACTGCACCGCTTCGAAGGCGTCCTCCTCGCAGTCGAAGACCTTCGCCGGGCCCTCGAAGCGGTCGACCTTGTGGCCGGTCAGCTTGATGACCGCGCCTTCGGGCGCCAGGTCGCCGTAGATGACCGCATAGCTGCCGCGCGCCATCACGGGCTTGTCGAAATCGGCGACGACCTTCTGGCCGGGCGCCTCCTCGGCCTCGGCGGCCTCCTCGAACAGGCTGCGGCCCGAGACGGTGGGCGCGTCGGCGATCTTGCCCGCCCAGGCCAGCCGCTGGGTCACCAGCCGCGCGCCGCCCGCCACGAACAGATGATGCGCCAGGAACTGCCCGCCCGGCTTCAGGTCGCAGATGACCGGCGTGGTCTCGCAGGCGAAATGGCAGTCCTCGACCCCGAACGGCACGCCCGCCTCGGCTGCGATGGCGGTCAGATGCAGCACCGCATTGGTGGACCCGCCCGAGGCGGAACAGGCGACCGCCGCGTTCATCAGGGAGCGCGACGTGATGAAGGCGCGCGCGCTGATCCCCTTGACCGTCAGCTCGACCGCCAGGCGACCGCAGCGCTCGCCCTCGGCGGCCTTGTCGGGATGGACGGCCGGCACGTCGTTGGCGCCCATGGGCGACAGGCCCATGACGCTGAGGGCCATGGCCATGGTGTTGGCGGTGAACTGGCCGCCGCAGGCCCCGGCGCCGGGACAGGCGGCGGCCTCGACCGTCTTCAGGCCCGCGTCGTCCAGCTTGCCCGCCCCGTGGGCGCCGATGGCCTCGAACACCTCCTGGATCGAGATTTCCTTCTCGCCGATCCGCCCCGGCATGATGGTGCCGCCGTAATAGACCAGCCCAGGGATATCCATGCGCGCCAGAGCCATGGCGGCGGCCGGGATGGTCTTGTCGCAGCCGACGATGCAGACCACGCCGTCCAGCTGGTGGCCCTGCACCGCCAGCTCGATGGAATCGGCCACCACCTCGCGCGAGATCAGGGACGCCTTCATCCCCGCCGTGCCCATGGAGATGCCGTCGGTGACGACGATGGTGTTGAAGTCCACCGGCCAGCCGCCCGCCTCGCGGATTCCGCGCCGCACGTCCTCGGCCAGGCGGTCCAGGTGCATGTTGCACGGCGTCACCGACGACCAGGTGTTGACCACCGCGATCATCGGCCGCTCGAAGTCGGCGTCGTCCATGCCCGTGGCGCGCAGATAGCTGCGCGCGGCCGCCCGGTTCGGGCCGCGCGTCACCGCTCCGCTTCTGCGGCCGGAATCAGGCTGGTTGGAGGAAAATTTTTGCGTCATTTGGTCCAGAGGGTTCGGGACCGCCAAACACGAAAAACCCCGCTTCCGTGGGAAGCGGGGCTGTGCGGACGGTCCTGAGGTTCAGTTTCAGGTCGCGTGCAGCCCCGCGGCTCCAAGAAGCGCGAGCACGAGTACGGTAATAAAAGTAAGGGTTTGCAGGGCTAGGACAGGCGCGTGCGGACGCACGACGGCGGCGGCCGTGGTGTTCAGTCCAGCAATGGGCGCGCGAGGGTTCACGTCGTCAGCCTTGATCTGCGATGTGTGGACCAAACCCCAAATCCCGCTGCGATGCAACAGGCATCAGGCATGAATTTCTACTTTTAAGGCCACAGCGCCCATTCTGCGGCATTTTTTCACCGAAGACGTCCGGCGGGGTGCAGCGCCACCCGCGCCAGAACGTCGTCCGCCGCCAGAAACAGGCCGGCGCCCCCAGGGCCGAAAGCGCAGTTGGCGACGGCCCGCCCGGCGTCGATGACGCCCAAAAGCTCGCCCTCGGGCGACAGCACCAGAACGCCGCCCGGGCCGGTGGCGAAGATGCGGCCCTGTGGGTCCACCTTCATCCCATCGGGAAGGCCTGGCGCATCCGGCCCCATCAGGGGCGCGGCGTCGAAGAACACACGGGACGAAACGGGCAGGCCGTCCTCGTTCAGATCATAGGCCATGACAACCGGCCCTTCGGGATCGGAAACGGCCACATAAAGGGTGCGCTGATCCGGCGACAGCGCCAGGCCGTTGGGGAAGCTCAGCGAGGCGTCGAGCAGCGCCACCCGTCCGTCCGGCGCCAGGCGATAGACGCCGTTATGGCTCAGTTCCCTGACCGGCGAATCGTTCAGTCCCTCCAGCCCATAGGGCGGATCGGTGAAATAGACCGAGCCGTCAGCGGCGATCACCAGGTCATTGGGGCTGTTGAAGCGCCGCCCTTCGAACCGGTCGACGACGATGGTCTTTTCACGCACGGCCAGGTCGACCCGCGATAGGGAGCGGTTGCCGTGATCGCACATCAGAAGGGTTCCGGCCGCCTCGATCGCCAGGCCGTTGGCGCCGGGTTCGCGCAGATGCGACCCATCCACGCCGTCGAAACCCGACGGCCGCATGAACTCCGCAAGGCCGTCGGCCTCCGACCACCGCCAGATCACGTTCTGGGGCACGTCGGTGAACAGCAGATAGCCGCCGTCCTCGACCCACACCGGCCCCTCGGCCCAGTCGAACCCCTCGGCCAGCACCTCGACCTCGGCGCCGGGCGGAATGATCGCATCCATCAGCGGCGACAGGCGCCGCACATCGCCGACGGTCCGGCGCGGCGCGGACACGTCGGTCGCCCGCCCGCATCCGGAAACGCTCGAGGTCGTCATCAGTCCGGCGCCTCCCAGAAGCACGCGGCGGCGTGTGAAGGGTGTCATGGCGTTCGCCTTTCTCGGTGCTCGGGATCAGGCCGCATCGGCCGCCGCGTCGTCGCCGGGCGCCGTCACCGCCGCGATGGCCTCCACCAAGGCGGCGATCTGGAGGGGCTTGGCGACGCAGCGGTCCATGCCGGCGCCCAGATATTCCGCCACCTGATGGGTCATGACGTTGGCGGTCAGGGCGATGATGGGTGTGCGTATCCGGCCCGTCGAGGCTTCGGCCGCGCGGATGGCGCGCGCGGCGCCGGGGCCGTCCATGCGCGGCATCTGCACGTCCATCAGAATCAGGTCCCAAGGCTCGCGGGCCCAGGCCTCCACCGCCTCCAGCCCGTCGTCCACGACGGTCAGGTCCACGCCCAGCTGGTGCAACAGCGTCTTCAGGACCAGCTGATTGACCCTGTTGTCCTCGGCCGCCAGCACCTTCAGCCCGCGCTCGCATCCGACGGCGGCGTCGGGCGCGGCCTCTGGCTCGACCATCCCGCTCTCTTCGCCGCGCGGCAGGTTCAGGACCACCCTGAAGCAGGTTCCCTGGCCCGGTCGGCTGGCCACGGTGATCGCGCCGCCCATCAGTTCGGCCAGCTGCCGGGTGATCGCCAGGCCCAGGCCAGTGCCGCCATATCGGCGCGTCGTCGAGGCGTCGGCCTGGACGAACTTGTCGAACAGGCCCTGCAGGCCGCTTTCAGCGATGCCGATACCGGTGTCGGTCACGGTCAGGGTCAGGGCCTCGCCTTCACAGGCGGCGGCCACGCGCACCTCGCCCTGTTCGGTGAACTTCAGGGCGTTGGAAATCAGATTGTAGAGGATCTGGCGCACCCGGGTCGGGTCGCCGCGCCAGGCGCCCAGAGCCTCGGGCGCCACGGTCAGGTCGAAGGACAGGCCCTTCTTGTTGGCCAGGGCCGTGAAAGTGGAGCGCGCGCCCAGCAGCAGCGCCTCCAGGTCGAAATCGGTCTCCTCCAGCTCCAGCTTTCCGGCCTCGATCTTGGACAGGTCCAGAATATCGTTGAGGATCGCCAGCAGGCATTCGCCGGACTGCTTGATGACCGACAGCCGCTCGGCCTGGGCGGGGGACAGGTCGTCCTGCGCCATGGCCTGGGTCATGCCCAGCACCCCGTTCAGGGGCGTGCGGATCTCGTGGCTCATGGTGGCCAGGAAGGCGGACTTGGCCTCGTTGGCGGCTTCCGCATCCCTCTTGGCGTCGCGCAGATCGGCGGTCAGGCCCTGCAGCTCGCGCGCCCGCTTGGCCAGCACCGTCACGTCCTCGGCGGTAATCATCCAGCCCCCGGACGCGATCGGCAGAGCCTCGTCGCGCGTGACCCGGCCGCCGAACCCCTGGCGCTCGATGACGAAGGGTTCGCCCCGGCGCAGGCAATTCAGCGCCGTCTCCACGTCGTCGGCCCGCCACTCGCCCAGCTCGGCCAGGGCGCGCAGGCACGGTTCGATGGGCGCGCCCGCCTGCCTCAGGGCGGCCGGGGCGCCCGATCCGGCCCAGAAGCGGGCGTTGGAGGCCACGATGTTCAGGTCTGAATCCACCACCAGCAGGCCGCTGGCCACCGCGTCCAGAAGCGGCTGGCCCAGGCGCCGGACCAGGCGGCGGTCGGCGGGGCGCGCGGGCGGCGGGGTCGCCGGCGCCTTGACGGCGGCGGGCGGGATCAGCAACGGCGCCTCGGCCCGCGCCCGGTCGGTGGTCAGCCGGCGCGCCGCGCCGATCAGCACCGCGCCCGGATTGACCACGGCCCACACCGGCAGGCGCGCCACCACGCCGCTCAGCCGCCCCTTGGCCTCGAAGCGCTCGCGGAAGCGGCTGACGCCCAGCTGGTCCTGGGCCTCGATCACCGCGCGGCCGGTCAGGAACACGCCCTGATTGGCCCCCATGGCCAGGGCCGCCGCCCCGGCGAAGTCGCCCAGCACTTCCAGGAACCGGTCCAGCGCCTCGCGGCACAGGGGGTCCGCGCCGGTGCGGGCGTAGAGCGCCACCTCGAGCGAGCTGAGAGGCTCGCACGGCGCCGGGCCCCGCGCGCGGCTCAGCGCGTCGTGCACATTGGCCAGGCCCGGCCAGGAGATCAGCCGTTCATAGGACACCCGGCCGAACACCTCGCCCAGGCTTTTCAGCAGTTCGATCTCCTCGACGCCGTCGGGGGCGAAGGCCAGGTGCCCGGCCTCGGTGTCGATCACCCGGCAGCCGTCCGGCCCCACCTCGACCGCCGAGACGCCCAGTCCGAAGTCGGCGCTGACCACCGCATAACGGCCCTCGGCCAGCCCGCCCACGGGCGCCTCCGCGGCGCCGATCGCCAGGGTGTCGCCGGTCTCCAGCCATTGCAGCGACAGGGCCGCCGCCGCCGCGTCATTGATGATCGACAGGGTCTCGAAGCCGAAGGCTTCGCGCAGTTCCTCGCGGGTGAAGGACCAGCCGGACTGAGTGACGGTGATGCGTTCGTCATTGACCGGAGCGGCCACGGCCAGGCCCAGCCGCAGCGGCAGGGGTTGGCCCAGGCCGCGGGCGTATTCGCCCATGACGCCCGTCAGGGTCTGATCCGACCGCACGGCGATCTCGCGATACTGCGACAGGCGCGGACGATCCTCTGTCGCCTCCATGATGGCGAAGCGACAGGCTTCGGGGCCCACGAAGGCCAGCACGGCGTGATCTTGCAAGGCGCTCTCCCCAGGGCCTTTTCATTAATGAGAGCGCTAACAAGGTTAAGGAATGGATTTCATCGAACGGCGAAATGATCCGCCGACTCCGTCACCCTCGGCAACTGCCGTCGATGCAGTTCTGGAACAGGACGGCCAGCCGCTCGCACAGCTGGGCGGTGTCCTCCTCCGACAGGCCGAAGCCGCCGCCCATGTCGCGGCTCAGCGCCATGCCCATCAGGATGCCCAGCACCAGACGCGAGCGCAGTTCCGCGTCATCGCCGCCCAGCCAGTTGATGAAGGGGCTGTAGAAGCGCTCCTGGGCGGACTTGCGAATGATCTCCGCCGCCTTGGCGGAGCCCGTCGACCGCAGCATGATGAGCAGGCCGTCCAGCTTGCATTCGTCCATCTCGGGCGGCGCATAGACCAGTTCGTAGGCCAGCTCGCGGCCGAACACCGCCCGGTCGCCCTCGAACCAGTCGCGGGCGTCGCCGCAGCTGCGCAGCACCTGGGCGAACAGCTCCTCCTTGGAGCCGAAATAGCGCGAGACCAAGGCGGCGTCGACGCCGGCGGCGCGGCCGACGTCGCGCATGCCCACATCGTCATAACCATGATGCGAGAACAGCTTACGCGCGGAGTCCAGAATCCGGCCCCGCGTGGTCGCGGCGTTTCGGGGTCTTGCGCCACAGTCAGTCAGGTCCAATCTCCGCGCTCGAGTGCATTGCAGCATTTTAAGTCAACGACCGTTGACAAACATACATGATCGCGCGCACTAAGTCATCAGACGTTGACTCAGTGTGATCGCCGGGTCGCTACACAGTCCGTTCCCATAGGAGAAGACCCCCATGCGACCGCCCCGCGTCCTCGCCGCGTGCGCCTTCGTGACGCTCGTCCTTTCCGGCTGCGGCGATCCCGCCGAAGGCCAGGCCCAGCCAGAGGCGCCGCCCGTTTCCGTCGCCGCGCCCCTGTCGCGCCAGGTCACCGACTGGGACGAATTCGTCGGCCGGTTCGAGGCGGTCCAGACCGTGGACGTGCGCGCCCGCGTGGGCGGCTATGTCCAGGCGGTCCACTTCCGCGACGGCCAGACGGTGCAGCGCGGCCAGCTGCTGTTCACCCTGGACCCCCGCCCGGCCCAGGCGGCGCTCGCCGCCGCCCGCGCTTCGGTCGCCCAGGCCGAGGCCCAGGCCGGCCTGGCCCGCGCCGAATTCGCCCGCGCCGAGGGATTGCTGGAAGCCCAGGCGGTCAGCCAGGCCGAGTTCGACGCCGCCCGCGCCGCCGTCGCCCAGGCCGAGGCCGCCCTGACCAGCGCCCAGGCCAATGTGCGCGCCCGCCAGCTTGATCTGGAATTCACCCGCGTCACCGCCCCGGCGTCCGGCCGGGTGTCGGATCGTCGGGTCGACGTGGGCAACCTGGTGGCGGGCGGATCGTCGGCCGCCGACGTCCTGACCACCATCGTCTCGGGCGGGCCGATCCATTTCACCTTCGAGGGCTCCGAAGCCCTGCTGCTGAAATACCAGCGCGACGCCCGCTCGGGCGGCGCCGCGCCGGTGCGCATCCGCCTGCAGGACGAGGGCGACTATCGCTGGTCCGGCACACTGGACTTCACCGACAACGCCATCGATGCGTCCTCGGGCACCATCCGCCTGCGCGCGGTGGTCAACAACGGCGACGGCTTCCTGCGGCCGGGCATGTTCGGTCACGCTCAGGTGGCCGGATCGGGCGCCTATCAGGCGCTGCTGGTGCCGGATTCCGCCATCGTCACCGACGGTCCGCGCCGCGTGGTCTATGTGGTGGGCGCCGACGGGGTCGTCGCCGCCAAGCCGGTTCAGCAAGGCCCCGTGGTCGACGGCCTGCGGGTGATCCGCGCCGGCCTGGCCCCGGATGACCGGGTCATCGTCGGCGGCCTGCAGCGGGCCCGTCCGGGCCAGCCGGTCGCGCCCCAGACCGTGACCATCGAGCCCCAGCCGCGCGAGCAGTCCGCGCCTGTCACCAGCGCTCCGCCGGCCTCGTCGGCAAGCCTGGCGGACTGAAGCGACGGAACCGGACCCGCCCCATGAACATCTCGCGCTTCTTCATCGACCGGCCGATCTTCGCGATCGTGATCTCGGTGGTCATCACCCTGGTCGGCGCCTTCTCCTATCCGCTGCTGCCCCTGTCGCAGTATCCGGAGATCGCGCCTCCCACCATCAGCATCGCCACCGCCTATCCCGGCGCCTCGGCCGAGGTCATGGCCGAGACCGTGGCCGCGCCCATCGAGCAGGAGGTGAACGGGGTCGAGGGCATGCTCTACATGACCTCCTCGTCCACGGCGGACGGCACGGCCCAGATCACCGTCACTTTCCAGCCCGGCACCGACCTGGATACGGCCCAGGTGCTGGTCCAGAACCGTGTCGCCCTGGCTGAGCCGCGCTTGCCCGAAGCCGTGCGCCAGATCGGGGTCACGGTGAACAAGCAATCCACCGGCTTCCTGATGCTGGCGGCCCTGACGTCGCCGGACCAGAGCCTGGATGTGGACTACATCGGCAACTACGCCACCTCCACTATCCGCGACCGCCTGCTGCGTATCGACGGGGTGGGCGGCGTTCAGGTGTTCGGCGGCGGCAACTACGCCATGCGCGTCTGGATCGACCCGGCCAAGGCGGCCGCGCGCGACCTGACCGCCACCGACATCGTGGGCGCCCTGCGGGCCCAGAACGTCCAGGCCGCCGCCGGCGCGGTGGGCCAGCCGCCGTTCGCTTCCAACCCTTCGGCCTTCCAGCTGCCGGTCCAGGTTCAGGGCCGCCTGGAGACCCCCGAACAGTTTTCCGACATCGTCATCAAGACGGACGCCCAGGGACGCGTCACCCGCGTCCGTGACGTGGCGCGCGTCGAGGTCGGGTCCCAGGACTATGGCGTCCAGGGCTATTTCGACGGCCAGGCGGGCGTGGGCATCGCCGTCATCCAGCAGCCGGGCTCCAACGCCCTGGCGACCGCCAATGCGGTGCTGGCCGAGCTTGAGCTGGTCGGCGCCGACCTGCCCCCGGGCATGACCTGGTCCATTCCCTACAACCCCACCGAATTCGTCGCCGCCTCCGTCTCGGCGGTTCAGCACGTGCTGGTGGAGGCCATCATCCTGGTGATGCTGGTGGTGCTGGTGTTCCTGCAGACCTGGCGCGCGGCCATCATCCCGATCATCGCCATCCCCATCGCCCTGGTGGGCACCTTCGCGGTGCAGCTGGCGCTGGGTTTCTCCATCAACTCCCTGTCCCTGTTCGCCCTGGTTCTATCCGTGGGCATCGTGGTGGACGACGCCATCATCGTGGTCGAGAACGTCGAGCGATACATTCGCCAGGGCCTGACCCCGCGTGAGGCGGCCTACCGCTCCATGCATGAGGTGTCCGGCGCCCTGATCGCCATCTGTCTGGTGCTGGTGGCCGTGTTCGTGCCCACCGCCTTCATGCCGGGCATTCCGGGGATTTTCTATCAGCAGTTCGCCGTCACCATCGCCTCGGCCACGGTGATCTCGCTGCTGGTCTGTCTGACCTTGTCGCCGGCCCTGGCGGCCCTGCTGCTCAAGCCGCACCAGGCCCATGACGACAGCGCCCGCAGAAAGGGCCCGATCGGCACGGTTTTCCACTACCTCGGCTGGGCCGGAGCCAAGTTCAACCAGGGCTTCGACTGGCTGTCGGAGCGGTATGGCCGTTTCACCGCGCGCACCGTTCGCATGGTGGCCTTGATGCTGGTCGTCTATGCGGGGCTTCTGGGCCTGACCGGCTGGCGCCTGCTGGACACCCCTAGCGGCTTCATTCCCGAACAGGACCAGGGCGTGCTGATCGGCGTGGTCACCCTGCCGCCCGGCGCCTCGCTGGAGCGCACCACCACGGTGATGAACCGAGCCGTAGAGATCGCGCAGGGCACAGAGGGAATCCAGGCCGTGACCGCCTTCGCCGGCCTGGACGGCTCCAGCTTCTCCATGGCCTCCAACTCGGCCACCATGTTCATCCGTCTGGATGAATTCGAGGATCGGACCACGCCGGAACTGACCGCCGAGGCCCTGTCCGGCGCCCTGACCATGGCCGCCGGCGCGCTGGAAGAGGCCCAGGTGTTCATCATCGCCCCGCCCGCCGTGCAGGGCCTCGGTTCGGGCGGCGGCTTCAAGATGATGATCCAGGATCGCTCCGGCGCCGGTTATCAGGCGCTGGAAGGCGCCACCTTCGCCATGATGGGCGCCTCGGCTCAGGCCTCGGACGAGGTGCAGCAGGTGTTCTCGATGTTCAACACCGGAACGCCCCGCGTCATCGCCGACGTGGACCGGGACCGGGCGCTGATGATGGGCGTCCAGCCCGCCGAGGTGTTCAACACCCTGGGCGTCTATCTGGGCTCCTCCTATGTCAACGACTTCAACATGCTGGGCCGCACCTTCCGGGTGACCGCCCAGGCCGAGCCCACGTCCCGCGACGACTTGGCCGACATCGCCAACCTGCGGGTCCGCTCAGCTTCCGGCGCCATGGTGCCGATCGGCTCAGTGGCCACCCTCCGGGACGATTCCGGCCCCTCGCGGGTGGTGCGCTACAACCTGTTCCCGGCTACCGAGCTTCAGGGCCAGGCCGCCCCGGGCGTGTCATCGGGCGAGGCCATCGCCTTCATGGAGACCCTGGCGGCTCAGACCCTGCCGGACGGCTTCGGCTACGAATGGACCGAACTGGCGCTGCAGGAGAAACAGGCCGGCAGCTCCGCCGTGCTGATCTTCCTGATGGCGGTGGTGTTCGTGTTCCTGGTGCTGGCGGCCCAGTATGAGGCCTTCACCCTGCCGCTGGCGGTGATCCTGATCGTGCCCATGTGCATCCTGGCGGCCATGATCGGGGTCAATCTGGCGGGGCTGGACAACAACATCCTGGTCCAGGTGGGGCTGGTGGTCCTGATCGCCCTGGCGGCCAAGAACGCCATACTGATCGTGGAGTTCGCCAAACAGGCCGAGGAGAACGACGGGCTGAACCGCTGGGACGCGGCGGTGCGCGCTGCGCGGACCCGCCTGCGCCCCATCCTGATGACCTCCTTCGCCTTCATCTTCGGCGTCTTGCCCCTGGCCATCGCCACCGGGCCGGGCGCCGAGATGCGCCAGGCGCTGGGCATCTCGGTGGTGTCGGGGATGCTGGGCGTGACGGTCTTCGGCCTGATCTTCACCCCGGTGTTCTACGTCATCTGCCGCTGGATCGCAGGCAAGCTGCCCAGGGGACCCGAGAAGGAACGGGACCTGCCCACCACCGGCGGCACGCCGCCCCACGATCCGTACGACCCCGACGCGCCCGTAGCGCCCGCAGGCGCCGGCCGGACCGGAGACCACTGATATGAGATCGCGCTTGTCCCCCAATCCCCGGATCCTGACCGCCGTTTGCGCCGCAGCTCTGCTGTCCGCCTGCGCGGTCGGGCCGAAGGCGCCCGAGGCCACCCTCCCCCCCCAAGCCTCGGGCGCCTTCATCGGCCAGCAGATGACCACCCAGGTCAGTTCGACCCCGGCCCGCGACGACTGGTGGCGCCTCTATGACGATCCGATCCTGGACGGCCTGATCGCCCAGGCCCTGGCCCAGAACAACGACCTGGAGGCGGCCGCCGCCAATCTGCGCCTGGTGCGCGCCTCCCTGGCCGAAACCCGCTCGGCCCGCCTGCCGTCCACCGCCATCGGCGCCGCCGCCCAGCGTGGCCGCCAGCCGGCCTACACCACCACGCCCGGCGTCGGGCCCGATCAGTCCGGCCCCATCGCCGAGACCTATGACGTCGGTCTGGACGTGGCCTATGAGATCGACCTGTTCGGACGGGTGGGCTCGGCCATCCGCGCCGCCCGCGCCGACGCCGACGCCGCCCAGGCGGCGCTGGAGGTGGTTCAGGTCAGTGTGGCGGCCGAGACGGCCCGCGCCTATGCCGACAGCTGTTCTGCGGGCGCCCAGATCGCCGTGGCCGAACGCACCGTCGCCCTGCAACAGGAGACGGCCGACCTGACCCTTCGACTGCTGGAAGGGGGACGCGGCACCGGCCTGGATACGGCTCGGGCGGATGCGGCCCTGCAGTCAACGCGCGCCTCCCTGCCCCCGCTTCGAGCCCAGCGCGACGCCGCTCTTTATCGCCTGGCCACCCTCACTGGAGTCACTCCGGCCGAGGCCGGCCAGGCCGCCCGCACCTGCGCCCGCCCGCCCCAGTTGGCCCAGCCGATTCCCGTGGGCGACGGCGCGTCCTTGCTGGCCCGCCGCCCCGACGTGCGCCAGGCCGAACGGCGCCTGGCCGCCGCCGCGGCGCGCGTGAATGTGGCCACCGCCTCGCTCTATCCGTCGATCACCCTGGGCGGCTCGCTGGGCGCCACGGCGTTTGACAGCTCCGCCTTGGGCGACGACGCGGCCATGCGGTTCAGCGTCGGGCCGCTGATCTCCTGGTCGTTCCCCAACATCGCCGCGACCCGCGCACGTATCCGCCAGGCCGAGGCCGGGACCGACATCGCCCTGGCTCAGTTCGACCAGACTGTGCTGGTCGCGCTGCAGGAAACCGAGACGGCCCTGTCCGCCTACGCCAACGAGCTGGACCGGCGCGCCGCCCTGACCACCGCCCGCGACCGGGCGGCGGACGCCGAGCGCCTGTCGCGTCTGCGCTTCGATGCGGGCGCCGACAGCTTCCTGACCCTGCTTGACGCCCAGCGCACCCTGGCCCAGGCCGACGCCGCCCTGGCCGCCTCCGAGGCGGCGGTCAGCAACCACCAGATCAGCCTGTTCAAGGCGCTGGCGGGGGGATGGAGCGCGGAAGACGGCGCCGACTGAAGACGGCGATGCGTTGCCCATCCCTTCCGCTCATCCCCGCGAACGCGGGGACCCAGAGCTTTGGGTGTTGCAGCGGGTCAAGGTCACGCACCGCCCCCCAGTCCTGAAACATCGGCGCCACGCTGGACAGGACTGGATCCCCGCGTTCGCGGGGATGAGCGGAGGGAAATACAATGCATCCGTGAATGCCGACCCTAGACGTTGATGTCCACGTGCCGGGTCTCCTTCACCCAGATCAGGCCCACGACCACGGTCATCAGGGCGATCACGATGGGATACCACAGGCCGTAGTAGATGTTGCCCGTGGCCGCCACCATCGCAAACGCCGTGGTCGGCAGGAAGCCGCCGAACCAGCCGTTGCCGATGTGATAGGGCAGCGACATGGAGGTGTAGCGGATGTTGGTCGGGAACATCTCCACCAGGGCCGCCGCGATCGGCCCATAGACCATGGTCACGTAGAGCACGAGAATGAACAGGATCGCCACCACCAGGGGCTTGTTGACCAGCTCGCTGTCGGCCGACGCCGGATAGCCCGCCTCGGCCAATACGCCGGTCAGGCCCGCGCCCCATTCGGCGCGCGCGGCGGCGAAGTCGGCGCCGGACATGGCCGCGCCCCGGAAGCTCTCGACCACCCGG
Source organism: Pseudomonadota bacterium (assembly GCA_023433585.1). Classification (GTDB taxonomy): domain Bacteria; phylum Pseudomonadota; class Alphaproteobacteria; order Caulobacterales; family Caulobacteraceae; genus Brevundimonas. Next base: position 59,285 of record JAEZCL010000211.1, on the reverse strand, counting down.
TCGCCGACGCGCACCTCGGCCACGGTCCCGGCCGGCGCCGCGACATTGCCGTAGCTGACCCCCGCGCGCGCCAGGTGGGCCTTGGCCAGGTCGCATGAGCTGTTGAACACCGCGCGGCCCACGGGATCGAACTGCACCGAGCAGTCGGCCGGATCCGCATAGACCACCACCGGCGAGGTGGCGGCCGCCTCGGCCAGGCGCGGGTTGGCCGCCCAGGTCAGGCCCTGGAACAGCGGGAAATAGGTCAGGGCGGCCAGCAGGCACCCCGTCAAGATGATGGGCTTGCGTCCGATTTTGTCCGACAACCAGCCGAAGACGATGAAGAACGGCGTGGCCAGGAGCAGGGCGACGGCGATCAGCATGTTGGTCAGCGCGCCGTCGACCCTCAGCACCCGCTCCAGGAAGAACAGGGCGTAGAACTGGCCGGTGTACCAGACCACCGCCTGGCCCGCCGTCAGGCCGATCAGGGCGATCAGCACCAGCTTCAGGTTAGGCCACTTGCCGAAGCTGTCCTTGAGCGGCGTCTTCGTGCCCTTGCCTGCCGCCTTCATGCGTTGGAACGCCGGGCTCTCGGCCAGCTTCAGCCGGATCCACAGGGATATGGCCAAAAGCAGGATCGAAACCAGGAACGGGATGCGCCAGCCCCAGTCGGCGAAGGCTTCCTCTCCCACCAGGCTGCGCACCCCCAGGATCACCATCAGGCTGAGCAGGAGGCCCGCCGTGGCGGTGATCTGGATGAAGCTGGTGTAGAAGCCGCGTTTTCCCGCCGGGGCGTGCTCGGCCACATAGGTGGCGGCCCCGCCGTATTCGCCGCCCAGCGCCAGGCCCTGGATCAGGCGCATCAGCACCAGGATGACCGGCGCGGCGACGCCGATGGCGGCGTAGGACGGCAGCACCCCCACCATGAAGGTGGACATCCCCATCAGCACCATGGTCACCAGGAAGGTGTTCTTGCGCCCCCACAGGTCGCCCAGCCGTCCGAACACGATGGCTCCGAGCGGCCTGACCGCGAAACCGGCGGCGAACGCCATCAGGGCGAAGATGAAGCCCGTGGTCTCGTTCACGCCCGAGAAGAACTGGACCGTGATGATCGCCGCCAGCGAGCCGTACAGATAGAAATCGTACCATTCGATCACCGTGCCCACCGAAGCGGCGGTGATGACCAGGCCGTCGCGGCGGGCCAGCGGGGATTGCGTGCCGCCGTCGGTCGGCGCGGCCGTGTCGTTCAATGGACATCCCTCCCGCCCGGCGCATGGGCGAACCGGGTCCGGCGCGACGGTATGCGAACACGCCCCCTCGCCGCAACGCCTTTTGTCAGACTTTTCAGCCTGGGTGGCGGTGACGGCGGCGACGCAGATTAATCAGGTGGGCCGCCGAGATCAGCGACCCGCCGATGACGGTGACCGGCGTCTCCAGTTCATGGGCGGGCCAGCCCGCCGCCCCCGCGATCAGGGCCGCGATCCCCAGCGCGGCCAGCGCGACGGGCGCCGGACCCAGCGCCCCGCGCGGCGGCCAGGCCAGGGCCCACACCGACACCGGCGCCGCCAGGGCCACGAAGGCCCAGTGGACCCACGCCGCCTCGGCCTGTGTCGAGAGCAGGGGCAGGAAGGCGGCCGCCAGCGGCAGCGCCAGGCAGTGGGCCAGACAGGCCAGCGACAGGCCGATGGCGATGTAGTCCGCATGGGGCCGCGCGGCGACGGATGGGGCGTGGGGCATGAGCGTCCTCTGATGCGCCGCTCATATGTTATTTTATAACACCCATACAAGCCCGGCCCGTGAAAAACGCCGCCCGGACCGGCCGGACGGCGCCTTTTCACGACCGTTCCGCAGTCCGGGCGTCAGAACCCGGCGGTCAGGCTCAGCACCACCCGGCTCTCGAAGATGTCGCCCCAGCCGTGCACGTCGGTGTCGTGATAGCGCAGGTCCAGGCCGAAGGTGTCATTGAAGGCGTAGCTGACCCCCGCATTCCAGTTGAAGTAGTCCCCGGTGTCGACCCACTGATGGCCCACCGCGCCCGAAACGCTCAGGTTGGGCGCCACCTCATAGGCCAGGTTGCCCTGGGCATAGACGGCCTCGCCGACCCCGCCGGTGAATTCGGGCGAGACGTGGACCTCGCCGCCCCAGGTGATCGGTCCGTCCGAACGCTCGGCGGTCACCTTGAACTCGGTGAAATCATAGTCCGAGCCCGAAGGGTCGCCCACATAGGTGTAGAAGGTCACCCCCAGATCCCAGTCGAAGCCCAGGCCCGAGGGCGTCACGCCCAGATAGAAGTCCCACTCCCCGTCCGTGCCGTCGCCGAAATCCACGGTCGAGGCCCAGGTTCCGGCGTAGAACTGGCCGAAGGTGAAGTCGACGCCGCCGGAGAAGGCCGGCTCCTCGTCGGACTGGCTGACCCCGCGCCAGACATAGTCGGTCGTGGCGCCGAGGTTGAAGCTGATCTCCTGGGCCGAAGCGGCGCCGGCCAGGGCCAGAACAGCGGCGGAGCAGGCGTATGCGAACAGTCTTTTCATGTTGGTATCCCCTCTGATTTGGATCGTTGAAAGATCCTGAGCCTTGCGCCCCGGGGCGGGCTTGGGAGAGCGGAGCCCCTCAGCATCCGCTCTCCCGTCCCCCTCCCACGCCCCACGGCGGGCGCGGCGAAGCTCTAGGACTCCACCGCCTCGCCGTGGATCACGGTGTCCAGACCGGTCTCCTCCTCCTCGGGCCTGACGCGCAGGCCCGTGGTGAACTTGCAGATCAGCAGGATCACGAAGGTGCCGAGCGCGCTCCAGACGATGGCGCCGGCCAGGCCCAGCGCCTGGGCCGAGACCGTGGCCCCTTCCGACGCGCTGTTGATGGCGGTGGAGGCGAACACGCCGGTCAGAAGCGCGCCGACCAGGCCGGCCGCTCCGTGGATGCCGAACACGTCCAGGCTGTCGTCGTAGCGCAGCAGCTTCTTGATCCAGATCGAAGCCACATAGGCGACGGCGCCGCCCGCCAGGCCGATGATCACCGCGCCCTTGGGCTCGACGAAACCGGCCGCCGGGGTGATGGCCACCAGACCGGCGATGATGCCGGACAGGATGCCGATCAGGGACGGTTTGCGCTTCTCGATCACCTCGATGACCTTCCAGGCCAGCGAAGCGGCTGCGGCGGCCAGCAGGGTGTTGAGCAGGGCCACGCCCGCCAGGGCGTCGGCGGCGCCCGCCGAACCGGCGTTGAAGCCGATCCAGCCCACCAGCAGCAGGCTGGCGCCGATCAGGGTCAGCACCGGATTGTGCGCCACGATGGGCTCCGAGCCGTAGCCCTTGCGGGCGCCCAGGAACAGCGCGCAGACCAGGCCCGCCACCCCCGAGTTCACGTGCACCACCGCGCCGCCGGCGAAGTCCAGCACCCCCGCCTCGCCCAGGAAGCCGCCGCCCCACACCCAGTGGGCGATGGGCGCATAGACGATGACCGACCACAGGGCGGTGAACAGCAGCAGGGCCGAATATTTCATCCGCTCGGCGAAGGCGCCGGTGACCAGGGCCGGGGTGATGACGGCGAAGGTCAGCTGGAACGACACCCACAGATATTCCGGAATGCCGGGCAAGAGGCCGTTGGCCGTCTCCATGGTGACGCCGTCCAGGAACAGCATCCGGAGATTGCCGATGTAGGGATGCAGCGCATCGGACCCCACGCCGAACGCCAGGCTGTAGCCGACGATGAACCACACGAGCGTGGCCACCGCGAAGACCCCGGCGGACTGGGCGATGGTGGCGATGACGTTCTTGCGCCGCACCATGCCGCCGTAGAACAGCGCCAGGCCCGGCAGGGTCATCAGCAGGACCAGCGCTGTGGACGTGAGCAGCCAGGCCGTGCCCGCCCCGTCCAGCTCCAGCGGAACCTGGTGGGCCAGGAGACCCTCCGGCGTCGCCGGGTCCTCGGCGGGCGTGGCGGAATTGGAAACGGCCGCTGATGTTTCAGCGGCCGTTTCTTCAGTTTGCGATGTGATGGCCGCGACGGCTGCGGCCGGAGCCTCGCTCACCGAGGCGAAGGCGCCGCCTGCATAAAGCAGTACGGCGGTCAGAAGACAGAGCCCGAGAACTCCGGGCAATCGGTTCCAGATGCGTGACACTGGCATACCCCCTTGGTTTGGTTATCCCGCAGTTGCGAACTGTTTATTGCAATTGCGAAATGTGCAAGAGGTTACGCCGCACTCGGAGCACAATTGTTGCCGATTTCACGCACCACAGGCCGCTAGGCGACTAAATTATTGCGTCTCTTGCGCCCATCTCATAGGGTTTCAGCCCGCACTTGCGAGAGGGTTTTTGATTGGCCGACGCGAACCAGAAGTTCGTGACCGTTCCGCACGCCGGTCCCGGCAAGACCGCCGCGTCCGAACGTGTGCGCGATTTCAATGAGATCTACGCCCCGTTCCGCATGGCCGAGGGAACCGCGCAGTCCAGCCGCTGCGCCCAGTGCGGCGTGCCGTTCTGTCAGTCGGGCTGTCCACTGCACAACAACATCCCCGACTGGATGCGCCTGGCCGCCGAAGGCCGAATCGAGGACGCCTGGCGCCTGTCCTCGGCCACCAGCACCCTGCCCGAGATCTGCGGCCGCATCTGCCCCCAGGACCGTCTGTGCGAAGGCGCCTGCACCCTGGAACGGGCCGGATGGGAGACCGTCACCATCGGCTCGGTCGAGAAATGGCTGGGCGATCAGGCGTTCGAGAACGGCTGGGTGGAGCCGATTCGTCCCCTCGCCGAACGCGGCCTGTCGGTGGGAATCATCGGCGCGGGTCCGGCGGGCCTGGCCGCCGCCGACCGCCTGCGCGACGACGGCTATTCCGTCACCGTCTATGATCGCCACGACCGCGCGGGGGGCCTGCTGACCTACGGCATCCCCGGCTTCAAGCTGGAGAAGTCGGTGGTGGCGCGGCGCATCGACCGCCTGATCGAAGGCAGGGTGGAATTCCGCCTGAACACCGAGGTGGGCAAGGACATCGCCTTCGACGAGTTGCGCGCGGCGCACGACGCCGTGCTGGTGGCGACCGGCGTCTATGAGGCCCGCCGCCTGTCGGCGCCCGGCTGCGGCTCGACCGGTGTGGTCGCGGCGCTGGACTATCTGATCGCGTCCAACCGCAAGGGTTTCGGCGACGCGGTGGCCGATTTCGATTCCGGCCTGCTGAACGCTGAGGGCAAGCGGGTGGTGGTGATCGGCGGCGGCGATACGGCCATGGACTGCGTGCGCACCGCCGTGCGCCAGGGCGCCACGTCCGTCACCTGCGTCTATCGCCGCGACCGGGACAACATGCCCGGCAGCGCCCGCGAGACCCAGAACGCCGAGGAAGAGGGCGTGCGCTTCGAGTGGCTGGCCGCGCCCAAGGCGGTCCTGGGCGGCGCGGCGGGCGTCACGGGCTTGCGCGCCGCGCGCATGGCTCTGTCGGCGCCGACCCTGGACGGCCGCTGGACTGTCGAAGAAGTCCTGGGCGGCGAGTTCGACCTGCCCGCCGACCTGATCGTCGAGGCCCTGGGCTTCGAGCCCGAGAACCTGCCCGTGATCTTTGAACAGGATGACCTGGCCGTGACCGACTGGAAGACCCTCAGGGTCGCCGCCCACACCCACGCCACCACCCTGCCCGGCGTGTTCGCGGCGGGCGACATCGTGCGCGGCGCCTCGCTGGTGGTGTGGGCCGTGCGCCAGGGCCAGGACGCGGCGGCCGAGATCGGCCAGTGGCTGCAGGCGCGAGAGGCGGCTGCGGCATGACCTTCGATCCCCAGCATTATCTGGCCCAGCGCGCGGCGCTGGCGGCGGCGAACGCCTATGACCCGGCCTCCGAGCGCGACGCCTGCGGCGTCGGCCTGATCGCGGCCATCGACGGCAAGCCCCGCCGCGAGGTGGTCGAACTGGCGCTCAAGGCGCTGAAGGCCATCTTCCACCGGGGCGCGGTGGACGCGGACGGCAAGTCCGGCGACGGGGCGGGCATCCTGATCGGTCTGCCGCGCGCGTTCTTCGAGGCCCAGGTGCGCGACACCGGCCACACGCCCCGCCCCGGCCCCATCGCCGTGGGCCAGGTGTTCCTGCCGCGCACCGACCTGGGCGCCCAGGAGCGGGCCCGCACCCTGGTCGAGAGCGAGATCCTCAAGGCCGGATTCTATCTCTACGGCTGGCGCCAGGTGCCGCACCGCATCGAGGTGCTGGGCGAACGCGCCGCCGCCACCCGGCCCGAGATCGAACAGATCATGCTGGCGCCGCCCGAGGGCCTGGACGGAGAGGCGCTGGAGCGCGCCCTGTTCCTTCTGCGCCGCCGCATCGAGAAGCGCGCCCAGGCCAAGGGTCTGGCGGAGTTCTACATCTGCTCCCTGTCGGCGCGGTCGGTGATCTACAAGGGCATGATGCTGGCCGAGGCGCTGGACGAATTCTATCCCGACCTCATGGACCCGCGCATGGAGGCGTCGGTGGCCATGTTCCACCAGCGCTACTCCACCAACACCTTCCCCGAATGGCGCCTGGCCCAGCCGTTCCGGATGCTGGCCCACAACGGCGAGATCAACACCCTGCGCGGCAACGCCAACTGGATGCGCAGCCACGAGATCCGCATGACGGCGGACGCCTTCGGCGCCGACGACGAGACGGTCAAGCCGGTGATCCAGGCCTCGGGCTCGGACTCCGCCGCCCTGGACAATGTCTTCGAGGTGCTGGTCCACGCCGGACGGCCCGCACCCATGGTCAAGGCTCTGTTGATCCCCGAGGCGCGCCTGCCCGGCCTGATGAAGGACGAGCACGAGGCGCTCTACGCCTACTGCAACGCGGTGATGGAGCCGTGGGACGGCCCGGCGGCGATCTGCGCCACCGACGGCCGCTGGGTCGTGGCGGGCAAGGACCGGAACGGCCTTCGTCCATTGAGGGCGGCCCTGACCACCGACGGGTTGCTGATCTGCGGCTCCGAGGCGGGCATGACCGGCGTGGCCGAGGAGCGCATCGCCCAGCGCCGCCACATCGGTCCCGGCCGCATGATCGCCGTGGACCTTGAGGAGGGCCGCTTCTTCGACGAGGCCGAGACCATCGACCGCCTGGCCGAGCAGCATCCCTACGCCGAGTGGCTGGACAACATGGTCGAGCTGGAGCCCCTGATCGGCCCCGGCGATGAGCCGCGCAGACTTCGGGGCGACGATCTGATCCGCGCCCAGGCCGCCGTGGGCTGGACCGACGAGGACATCGAAAGCCTGCTGGATCCCATGGCGAACGACGGCAAGGAGGCGGTGGGCTCCATGGGCGACGACACGCCCCCGGCGGTCCTGTCGCATCAGGACCGGCCCTTCAGCCACTATTTCCGCCAGCAGTTCGCCCAGGTCACCAATCCGCCCATCGATTCCCTGCGCGAAGCCGGGGCCATGAGTCTGAAGACCCGGTTCAAGAACCTGGGCAACATCCTCGCCCAGGACGAGACCCAGACCCGCGTGTTCGTGCTGGACTCGCCGATCCTGACCACCGGCATGTATGAGCGCATGCTGCTGGCCGTGGGCGCCGGCGCCACCACGCACATCGACTGCACCTTCGCCGTCCCCGCCGAGGGGGCCAAGGCCGGGGCGGTGCTGGCGGCGGCGCTGGACCGCATCCAGAACGAAGCGGTCGCGGCGGCCAGGGGCGGTTCGTCCCTGATCGTGCTGACCGATGAGTACATGGGGCCGGGGCGGCCGCTGATCCCCATGATCCTGGCCACGGCGGCGGTTCACGCCCGGCTGGTGGACGAGGGCCTGCGCTCCTTCGTCTCCATCGTGGTGCGCACGTCCGAGGCCGTGGACGCCCATGCCTTCGCGGTGCTGGTCGGGGTGGGCGCCACGGCGGTCAACGCCTGGCTGGCGCAGGAGACGTTCCTGGATCGGCTGGACGCCGGGCGCTATCCGGGCCTGACGCTCCGGGACGCCTGCCTGAACTACAAGACGGCCGTCGAAGCCGGGCTGATGAAGATTCTGGCCAAGAAGGGCATTTCGGTCATTTCCGCCTATCGCGGCGGCTATGAATTCGAGGCGCTGGGCCTGAGCCGCGCCCTGGTCAACGAGTTCTTCCCCGGCATGGTCTCGCGCATCTCGGGCGTCGGCCTGGCGGGCATCGAGGCGCAGATGGTGCGCAAGGCCCGGCGCGGCTTCGAGGCGCCGCGCCCGGCCCGCCGCATCGGCGGTTCGCACCGCATCCGGGCGGGCGAGGAGACCCACGGCTGGGACGCCGAGATGATCCACCGCTTGCAGGACGCCACCACGCGCGGCGACTACAAGCGGTTCAAGGCCTATTCCCGCCGCGCGCGCGAAATCCCCGCCATATCGCTGCGTGACCTGCTGGACTTCCGCGAGGTGGACAAGGCCGTCCCGCTGGACGAGGTGGAGAGCGTCAACGAGATCAGAAAGCGCTTCATCACGCCGGGCATGTCCCTGGGCGCGCTTTCCCCGGAAGCGCATGAGACCCTGAACATCGCCATGAACCGCATCGGCTCGCGCTCGGTCTCCGGCGAGGGCGGCGAGGACCCGGAGCGCTACCAGCCGCGCCCCAACGGCGACAATCCGAACTCGGCCATCAAGCAGGTGGCCTCGGGCCGCTTCGGCGTCACCGCCGAATATCTGAACCAGTGCCGCGAGATCGAGATCAAGGTGGCCCAGGGCGCCAAGCCCGGCGAGGGCGGCCAGCTTCCCGGCTTCAAGGTGACGGAATTCATCGCCCGGATGCGCCATTCGACGCCGGGCGTGGGCCTGATCTCGCCGCCGCCGCACCACGACATCTATTCCATCGAGGACCTGGCCCAGCTCATCTATGACCTGAAGCAGATCAACCCGGACGCCCGAGTGACGGTGAAGCTGGTGTCCTCCGCCGGCATCGGCGCGGTGGCGGCGGGCGTGGCCAAGGCGAAGGCCGACATCATCCTGATCTCGGGCCACAACGGCGGCACCGGCGCCTCGGCCATGGGCTCGATCAAGCACGCCGGGATGCCGTGGGAGATGGGCCTGGCCGAGGCCCATCAGGTGCTGGGCCTGAACGGCCTGCGCGATCATGTGCGCCTGCGCACCGACGGCGGGATCAAGACCGGCCGCGACGTGGTCATCGCCGCCCTTTTGGGGGCCGAGGAGTTCGGCATCGGCACCGCCAGCCTGATCGCCGTGGGCTGTCTGATGGTGCGCCAGTGCCATTCCAACACCTGCCCGGTCGGCGTCTGCGTCCAGGACGAACGCCTGCGCGCCATGTTCACCGGCACGGCGGACAAGGTGGTCAATCTGTTCAGCTTCATCGCCGAGGAGACGCGCGAGATCCTGGCCTCGCTCGGCCTGCGCTCGCTGGACGAGGCGGTGGGACGCACCGACCTGCTGCGTCAGGTTTCGCGCGGCGGCCCGGAACTGGACGACCTGGACCTGAACCCGCTGCTGGTGCGGGTGGACGGCGGCTTGCAGGTGCGGCGCGGCCCGGAGGCCCAGCGCAACGCCGTGCCCGATACTCTGGACGCCCGGATCGTGCGCGACGCCGCGCCCCTGCTGGACCGGCGCGAGAAGATGCAACTGACCTATTCGGTCAGGAACGTCGAACGCGCCATCGGCACGCGCACCTCCAGCCACATCGTGCGGCGGTTCGGCGCGGACCTGCCGGACGGCCATCTGACCCTGAAGCTGCGCGGATCGGCAGGCCAGTCCCTGGCTGCCTGGGGCATGAAGGGGCTGAAGATCGAACTGGACGGCGAGGCCAACGACTATGTGGGCAAGGGCCTCTCGGGCGCCGAGATCATCGTGCGCCCGACCCAGTGGATGGAAGGCCAGGCCATCGTCGGCAACACCTGCCTCTACGGCGCCACCTCCGGCGCCCTTTACGCTGCGGGCGTGGCGGGCGAGCGGTTCGCCGTGCGCAATTCCGGCGCGACGGCGGTGATCGAAGGCTGCGGCGCCCACGGCTGCGAATACATGACCGGCGGGACCGTGGCGATCCTCGGCGAGGTGGGCTGGAACTTCGCCGCGGGCATGTCCGGCGGCCGCGTCTATGTGCTGGACGAGACGGGCGGCCTGGGCGGCCACGTCAATGCGGATTCCGTGGCGTTCGGCCCCGTCGTCGGCGCCTCGGCCGAGACCCTGAAGGCCCTGGTCGAACGCCACGCACTGGAAACCGGCTCCCCCAAGGCCCGACGCCTGCTGGAGAACTGGCCCGCCTCGCTCAAGCGGTTCGTCGAGATCCTGCCGGTGGAGACGGCCGCCAAGGTTTCGCTGAAGCGGGCCTGACCGAAAAACAGTATTTCGTCACCCTCGGGCTTGTCCCGAGGGTCCATACGCTCCGACAGGGCCGGGCGAGGCTGGAACGTTCCGCGTTTATGGATTCCCGGCACAAGGCCGGGAATGACGATCAGAGAGGCATTGTCCCTGATCCGCAAAGACTGGCCTCCGGCGCCGGACATGCCATATGCAATGGCGAAGCCTCGCAGGACCGCCATGACCGACACGCCCGCCTTCCCCGCCGACACCCGCATCGTGATCGTGGGCGCAGGACATGCCGGGGGTTCGGCGGCGGCGTTCCTGCGCCAGTTCGGCCATGAGGGGGCCATCGTCCTGATCGGCGACGAGGCCGCCATTCCCTATCAGCGCCCGCCCCTGTCGAAGGCGTGGCTGAAGGGTGAAGCAGACATCGAGGCGGTCGAGCTGCGGCCCGCGTCCTGGTACGCCGAGAACAATGTCGAACTGCGCACCGAAACCCGCGCGGCCGCCATCGACCGCGTGGCCAGAACGGTGACGCTCAATGATGGATCGGCCGTTCCCTATGACGTCCTGATCCTGGCCACGGGCTCGCGCGCGCGCCGCCTCGACATTCCCGGCGCCGACCTGCCGAACGTTCTGGCGTTGCGCACCTTCGCCGACGCCGAGGCGTTGAAGGCGGTGCTGAAGCCCGGCGCGCGCCTGGCCGTCGTCGGCGGGGGCTATGTTGGGCTGGAGGCCGCCGCCTCGGCCCGCGCGCTCGGCGCCGAAGCCGTCATCATCGAGCGCGAAAGCCGCTGCCTGGCGCGGGTCGCCTGCGGCCCCCTGTCGGAATTCTTTCAGGACCATCACCGCGCCCACGGCGTCGGCATCGAGCTGAACGCCGCCGTGGCGGGCTTCGAGGCCGCGAACGGAAAGCTGTCCGGCGTCACGCTGGAGGACGGCCGCACGATCCCCTGCGACATCGCCCTGGTGGGGGTGGGCGGAATCGCCAATGACGAGCTGGCGCGCGCGGCGGGCCTGCCTTGCGACAACGGCGTGGTGGTGGACCATCAGGCCCGCACCGGCGATCCCGCGATCTTCGCCATCGGCGACGTGACCTTCCGTCCCCTGCCCTTCTACGAGGACCGGTCGTTCCGGCTGGAGAGCGTGCCCAATGCGCTGGAACAGGCGAAACAGGCCGCCGCCGCTATCACCGGCCGCCCCGCGCCCGCGCCCGAGACGCCGTGGTTCTGGTCCGACCAGTACGACGTGAAGCTGCAGATCGCCGGCCTGCCGTTCGAGAGCGACGACCTGGTCGTGCGCGGTGATCCGGCCGCGGCGCGCTTCGCCGTGTTCCACCTGAAGGGCGACCGGGTGCGGGCGGTGGAGGCCGTCAACGCCCCGCCCGAATTCATGATGGGCAAGCAGTTGATCGCGAAATCCATCCCGATAGACCGTGCGAAACTGGCCAACCCGTCGGTGTCCATGAAGGCGGTGGCGGCGTGAGCGGCTGGTGCTTCTGGATCGACCGGGGCGGCACCTTCACCGACATCGTGGCCCGCGCCCCGGACGGCGCCCTGACCACCGCCAAGCTGCTGTCCGACAATCCCGAGCGTTACGCCGACGCCGCGACCGAGGGCGTGCGCCGCATCCTCAAGGCCGCGCCCGGCGCCCTTCCTGCGGGTCTGGTGGACGACGTGCGCATGGGCACCACCGTGGCCACCAATGCCCTGCTCGAACGCAAGGGCGAGCCCACCGTCCTGGCCGTCACGCGCGGCTTCGGCGATGCGCTGCGCATCGGCTGGCAGAGCCGCCCGGACCTGTTCGCCCGCCACATCAAACTCAACGACCAGCTCTATGATCGGGTCATCGAGGTCGACGAGCGCCTGACCGTCACCGGCGAGATCGACCGCCCGCTGGATGAGGCGAAGGCCCGCGCCGAGCTGAGCGCCGCCCACGCCGCCGGGTTCCGCGCCGTCGCCGTGGTGCTGGTTCATGGTTGGCGCTTCACCGACCATGAGGCGCGCGTGGCCGCGATCGCTCGGGAGGTCGGATTCACCCAGGTCTCGGTCAGCCATGAGGTCGGCGCGCTCATCAAGCTGATCGGGCGCGGCGACACCACGGTGGCGGACGCCTATCTGTCGCCGGTTCTGGCCGCCTATGTGGACCGGGTCGGCGCGGACCTGGGGCCGGACGCGCCCTTGAAGTTCATGCAGTCCTCCGGCGGGCTGACGGCGGCTGATGCGTTCCGGGGCAAGGACGCCATTCTCTCCGGCCCCGCGGGCGGGGTGGTGGGCATGGCCGAGACGGCGCGCCAGGCCGGGTTCGACCACGTCATCGGCTTCGACATGGGCGGCACCTCCACCGACGTGTCCCACTTCTCCGGCGAGTATGAACGCACCGCCGACGCGGTGACGGCGGGGGTGCGGCTGCGCGCGCCCATGCTGTCGATCCACACGGTGGCGGCGGGCGGCGGCTCCATCTGCCGCTTCGACGGCGCGAGGATGCGGGTGGGGCCGGAATCGGCCGGCGCCGTGCCCGGCCCGGCCGCCTATCGCCGGGGCGGCCCCCTGACCGTCACCGACTGCAACGTCATGCTGGGCAAGCTGCGGCCCGAGTTCTTCCCCGCCGTGTTCGGCCCCGGGGCGGACCAGCCGCTGGACGCCGAGGTCGTGCGCGAGCGTTTCACCGCCCTGTCGGCGCGGGTCGAAACGGAAACCGGCCGCGACCTGTCGCCCGCCGACCTGGCCGAGGGCTTCGTCGCCATCGCGGTCCAGAACATGGCCGAGGCCATCAAGGCCATCTCCATCAGCCGGGGCCACGACGTCACCCGCTATGCGCTGAACTGCTTCGGCGGGGCGGGCGGCCAGCACGCCTGCCTGGTGGCCGATGCGCTCGGCATGACCACGGTGATGCTGCACCCGTTCGCGGGGGTGCTGTCCGCCTACGGCATGGGCCTGGCCGAGGTGCGCGCCATCCGTCAAGCCACCGCCGCCCTGCCCCTGTCGGCTGACAATGACGCCGACCTTTCCGCTCGTATCGCCGAGCTGGACGCCGCCGCCCGCGCCGAGCTGACGGCCCAGGGCTTTCCGTCCGGCGCCCTGAAGACCCTGCCCCGCGCCGAGATCAAATACGCGGGCACCGACACGCCCCTGACCGTGCCCTTCGGCCCCGCCGTCGCCATGGCGGCCGCCTTCGAGGACGCCCACCGGCGCCGCTTCGGCTTCGCCGCCGAGGGCAAGCCGCTGATCGTCGAGACCCTGGAGGTGGAGGCCGTCGCCGCCTCGGATCAGGCCGCCCACGACCTGGCTCCTCCCACAGAGACCGCCGCCGAACCGATCGCCCGCGTTCCCGTGCGCATGGCGGGCGCCGACCACGATACGCCGGTCTGGCGCCGCGAGCATCTGAGCCGAGACGCCGCCGTCGACGGCCCCGCCGTCATCCTGGAGGACACCGGCACCACGGTGGTCGAGCCGGGCTGGCGCGCGACCGTGGATGACGGCGCCAACCTGATCCTGACTCGCGTCGTTCCCCTGCCCGCCCGCACCGCCGTGGGGACCGAAGCGGACCCCATCCTGCTGGAAGTGTTCAACAGCCGCTTCATGGCGGCGGCCGAACAGATGGGCGAGGCCCTGCGCGCCACCGCCTATTCGGTGAACATCAAGGAGCGGCTGGATTTCTCCTGCGCCATATTCGATCCGTCCGGCGCCCTGATCGCCAACGCCCCGCACATCCCGGTACACCTGGGCTCCATGGGCGAAAGCATCCGCACCGTAATCCGCCAACGCACGGAAGGCAGGGGCCAGGAACGCGGCCAGGAACGCGGCATGCGGCGCGGCGACGTCTACATGCTGAACGCGCCCTACAACGGCGGCACCCACCTGCCGGACATCACCGTCATCATGCCGGTGTTCCTGGACGGCGACGACGCGCCCGCCTTCTTCGCCGCCGCGCGCGGGCACCATGCGGACGTGGGCGGGACCACGCCCGGCTCCATGCCGCCGGACTCCGTGACGGTGGATGAGGAAGGCGTGCTGATCGACGACTTCCTGCTGATCGACGAAGGCGTTCTGCGCGAGGCCGAGACCCGCGCCCTGTTCGCCTCGGGCCCCTGGCCGTCCCGCAACGTCGACCAGAACCTGGCCGACCTGAAGGCCCAGGTAGCCGCCTGCACGCGCGGCGCCGACGAGCTGATCCGCATGATGCGCGTCTTCGGCCGCGATGTGGTCGCCGCCTATATGGGCCATGTCCAGGACAACGCCGAGGAATCGGTGCGCCGGGCCATAGCGGCCCTGAAGCCCGGCAGATTCGACTATGAGATGGACGACGGGGCCGTCATCCGCGTGAGGATCAATATTGATCCCGCCGAACGCCGCGCGGTGGTGGACTTCACCGGGACCAGTGAGCAGCGCCCCACCAACTTCAACGCCCCCCTGTCCATCACCCGCGCGGCCGTCCTCTATGTCTTCCGCACCCTGGTGGACGACGCCATCCCGCTGAACGAGGGCTGCCTGAAGCCCATAGACCTGATCGTGCCGGAAGGCTCCATGCTGAACCCGCGCCACCCCGCCGCCGTGGTGGCCGGCAATGTGGAGACCAGCCAGGCGGTGGTGGACACGCTCTACGGCGCCCTGGGCGTCCTGGCCGCCAGCCAGGGCACCATGAACAACTTCACCTTCGGCGACCGGGCGCATCAGTATTACGAGACCATCGCCGGCGGCTCCGGCGCCGGGCCGGGCTTCGACGGGACCAGCGCGGTCCAGACCCACATGACCAACAGCCGCCTGACCGATCCGGAGGTGCTGGAAAGCCGCTTCCCCGTGCTGCTGGAGGAATTCTCCATCCGGCGCGGTTCCGGCGGAGTCGGCGCGAACCGGGGCGGGGACGGGACCGTGCGGCGCATGCGCTTCCTTCAGCCCATGACCGCCTCGATCCTGTCGAACCGGCATCGTGTCCCGCCCTTCGGCGTTCAGGGCGGCGAGCCGGGTGCGACGGGCGCCAACCGCGTCGAGCGCGCGGACGGCCGTGTCGAAGACTTGCTCGCCACCGCCCGCGCCGAAATGGCCCCCGGCGACGTCTTCGTCATCGAAACCCCGGGCGGCGGCGGTTACGGCGAGGCTTGATCCTTCTCCCATCGCGGGAAGAGCGAGCCGTCACACAGACGAACGCTCTTGTGATTTCAAAACATCCGTCATCCTCGGGCTTGTCCCGAGGACCCATCTTTGACGCCGCACGATCCGTTCAGGCGGCGGTGTGAAGGCTGTTCGCTCGCCCCGATCCCGCTTTCCGGAAGCCCGATGCCGCATCTCGCAAGCCTTCGCCCTCCAGCGCCGATCATTTCATCCCCTCCCCCGCGCGGCGCAGCATCCTGAAGCAATTCATCTGCGCCCTTCCGCACGGAAGGAGGCAAGCCGTAAATCTGGAAGGCGCCTGAAAACACATGACCGACATTCGTCACCCTCGGGCTCGTCCCGAGGGCCTATGGCGAACGCGCTCACGGCCTGCGCCGGAACAGCGCCGTAAGCTCACCCCCGCATGACATCGCGCATGGGGCCTCCGTGGGTCCTCGGGACAAGCCCGAGGATGACGACTTCATAAGAACCGCCGCCTCACCCGAAACGCACCCAAGGAGTCTAACCCGAATCCAGCCTTCACTGAATTCATTGCGGAAAACCCGGCCGATTGGACTCCTTGCACTGTTTTTCAGTCCCAATGTCCCGGCGCGTGGGGGAAGCTCAGCGCCCGATAGTGCTCCAGGTCATGCTCCGGCGGCGCATGGCCATCGGGCATCGGCAGGCCGTTCAGGCTGCGCCAATAGGCGATGGAGGAATCGCGCCACCAGCGGGCTTCGTTCTCCTGAATCCGCAGGAAGTCCGACACTTCCGCGTGACGCCGCGCGTCCACATGATCGCTCAGCCCGGCCCAGGTCCGGCGCATCTCGCCGACCGCCGCCACGCCCCGGTCGTAGCGCGTGACCAGTTCGTCCCACAGGGACCGTCCCGACGCCATGGGATGGTCCCAGGAAAGATGGTGAAACCACAGCAGGAACCGCTCGTCGACCCGCTCCACGTCCGCGAAGACCGAGGCGACTTCAGGCGCATACTGCCCGACCGCATTGCTGCCTGAAGACGTCCGGTCGAAGCCGATCCCGCCCGCGTCCGCCCGGTGGAAATAGGTCGGGTTCCAGTCGGCCCTCGGCAGGTCGTCCACCCACGGCCCCGGGCCATAGTGATGCCCCGTGGCCATCAGGTGGTTCAGGCCCAGCGGGGTCATGTAATCCACGACCGCCTCGCGCGAGGCCATCATCATGCCGACCACCGGTTCCACCACCGCCGCCTCGGGCGCGAAGGTCATGGCCGTCCATTCGCGCGCGATCTCTTCGGCGTCCAGGTCCGGATTCCAGGCCAGCCGCCCGAAGGCGTACCAGTTCGCTTGGTCGAACTGCGAGCCGGACCAGTTGCGGTCGCTGCCCGTATTGGCCACCCCCGCCATGCCCGTCAGGCGGTGGCCGTAAAGCGACCCGTCCACCACCCGCGCCACGGTCGATCCCGGCCCGCGCGCATGGGTGTCGGCGTCCAGCACCTCCTCATATAGCGGCCCGAGGTAGGCCAGGTGCGTGGCGAAGCCCAGGTACTCCTTGGTGATCTGGAACTCCATCATCAGCGGCGTCTCGGGCGTCGCCCCGAACAGGGGATGGAACGGCTCGCGCGGCTGGAAGTCGATGGCCCCGTTCTTCACCTGCACGATGACGTTGTCGCGGAATTGCCCGTCCAGCGGGACGAACTCGTCATGGGCCTGCATAGCCCGGTCCGTGGGCGTCCCGTCGTCATAGACGAAGGCCCGCCACATCACGACGCCGCCGTGGGGCGCCAGCGCGTCGGCCAGCAGGTTCGCCCCCTCGGCATGATCGCGCCCGTAATCCTGCGGCCCCGGCTGCCCCTCCGAATTGGCCTTGACCAAGAAGCCGCCGAAGTCCGGGATCAGGGCGTAGATCTCGTCCGCCTTGTCGCGCCACCACGCTTGGACGCGCGGGTCCAGCGGATCGGCCGTGTCCAGCCCGCCGATCTCCACCGGCGCCGAGAACCGCGCCGCCAGATAGACCCGGATGCCATACGGCCGGAACACGTCCGCCAGCGCCGCCGCCTTTTCAAGCCACGGCCGCGTCAGGCTGAGCGCATTGGTGTTGACGTTGTTGAGGACGGTCCCGTTGATCCCGATCGAGGCGTTGGCCCGGGCGTAGTCGACGTATCGCGGGTCCAGGTGATCCGGCAGCTTGTGCCAGTCCCACAGCGACTGGCCCGCGTATCCCCGCTCCACCGTCCGGTCCAGATTGTCCCAGTGGTTGAGCAGCCGCAGGTTCACCGCCGGGCGCTCGCGGATGTCCAGGTCCGCCAGGGCTTGCCGCGTCTGGATCAGGCGCAGGTAATGAAAAGCGCCGTAGAGCGCGCCGGAGTCCCCGCCCCCCGCGATCACGGTGACGGCGTGGTCGTCCACGCTCAGGGCGCGGATCACATAGCCCTCAGCCCCCAGGTCCGACAGGTCCAGCCCCAGCGTGTCGATGGCCGCATCGCCCGCCCGGCCGATCAGGAGGGCGCCGTCCCGGTCGATGTGCGCCGCCCGCTCCGGCGCATCGCCCAGCAGGCCCTCAAGGCCGCGCTCCAACTCATCGGCCGCCGCCGCCAGGGCGCCCGACTCCCCGGCCAGGACCAACTGCGCCGCGACGGATCGGTGACCGACGGCCGCCGCCGCATCCACCGGCCGATAGCGCAGCCACAGATCGTAACCGTCCTCGGCGCGCACCGGCCCGCTCCCGGCCATGAACAGCACGACCGCGCAAAGCCCCGTCAGGATGACGCGCATCATCTTATCCTCCCTTGCGATCCGGCGCTTTTCATGCGCTCTGTTATCGCTAACATTCCATAATCGTCCCGTGGCGCCAATGGAGTCGGCCTCATCGACGACGAATGAAACAACGACGCCGAACGGCGCGCATCCATTCAATCAGTCCTGGGGAGGTCCTGATGTTTCAACGCCGCCGTTTCCTGACCGCGACCACCGCCGTCCTGGCCATTTCCGCCGCCGCCTGCATGGCCGCATCGGCGCAGGAAGGCGCGCCCGGCCTGCTGGGTCCAGTCCCGGCGGGCGGGGACATCCCGATCGCGCCGGAGGCCCGCGCCGATGTCTCCACGTGGCCTGCCGCCGCTTCGCCGCCGTCGATCACCGACGCCGAGACCGAGGCGTTCATCACCGAACTGATGAGCCGGATGACGCTTGAGGAGAAGGTCGGCCAGACGATCCAGGCGGACATCTCGGCCATCACGCCTGAGGATCTGGCCGAATATCCACTGGGCTCCATCCTGGCGGGCGGCAACTCCGAGCCGCGCGGGGACGCCTACGCCCCGGCCCAGGCGTGGCTGGATCTGGCCGTGGCCTTCCGCGAGGCGGCGGCGGGGCGCGGCGGGGCGGCGATCCCGCTGATCTTCGGCATCGACGCGGTGCACGGGCACAACAATGTGGTGGGGGCGACGATCTTCCCCCACAACATCGGCCTGGGGGCCATGCGCGATCCTGATCTGATCCGGCGCATCGCCGAGGTCACGGCGCTGGAGGTGGCGGTGACCGGGGCGGACTGGACCTTCGGTCCCACCGTGGCCGTGCCCCGCGACGACCGCTGGGGCCGCGCCTATGAAGGCTACGGCGAGCATCCGGAGATCGTGGCGTCCTACGCCGGGGCGGTGACCCTGGGGCTGCAGGGCGAGCTGGCGGCGGGCGAGCCGCTGGCCGCCGGGCGCATCGCCGGCTCGGCCAAGCACTGGCTGGCGGACGGGGGCACCCTGGGCGGGGCGGACCAGGGGGATGCGCAGATCACCGAGCGCGAGCTGATCGACATCCATGCGGCGGGCTATCCGCCCTCCATCGACGCCGGCATCCTGACGGTGATGGCCAGCTTCTCCAGCTGGAACGGGGTCAAGCACACCGGCAACCCGACCATCCTGACCGACGTGCTGCGGGGGCCGCTGGGCTTCCAGGGCTTCGTGGTTTCGGACTGGAACGCACACGGCCAGATCCCCGGCTGCTCCAACGAGAGCTGCGCCGCCGCCTTCAACGCGGGCATCGACATGTTCATGGCCCCGGACAGCTGGCGGGCGCTCTATCACAACACCCTGGAACAGGCGCGCTCGGGCGAGATCGGCATGGCGCGGCTGGACGAGGCGGTGCGGCGCATCCTGAGGGTCAAGGTCAAGCTGGGCCTGTTCCGGCCCGAAGGACCCGCCAGCCGGTCGGTCGAGGGCCGATTCGAGCACCTGGGCTCGGCCGAGCACCGCGCGGTGGCGCGCCAGGCGGTGCGCCAGTCGCTGGTGCTGCTCAAGAACGAAGGCGTCCTGCCGATCCGGCCGGACGCGAACATCCTGGTGGCCGGAGCGGCGGCGGACGACATCGGCCAGGCCTCGGGCGGCTGGACCCTGACCTGGCAGGGCACGGGCAACCGGAGGGCGCACTTCCCCAACGGCCAGTCCATCTGGGAGGGCATAGAGGAAGCCGTCTCCGGGGCGGGCGGGACCGCGGTCCTGTCGGCCGACGGCTCGTTCGACGCGCGGCCCGACGTGGCCATCGTGGTGTTCGGCGAGACGCCCTATGCGGAGTTCCAGGGGGACGTGGAGCATCTGGATTTCACGCCTGACGAACCCCTCGAAACCCTGCGCGCCCTTCAGGCCCAGGGCATCCCCACCGTCTCGGTGTTCCTGTCCGGCCGGCCCATGTGGACCAACCCGGAGATCAACGCCTCGGACGCCTTCGTCGCCGCCTGGCTGCCCGGCTCGGAAGGCGGCGGGGTCGCCGACGTCCTGATCGGCGACGCCCAGGGCGCCGCGCGCCACGACTTCACCGGAACCCTCTCGTTCTCATGGCCTCGCACAGCCGTGCAGACTCCCCTCAACGTCGGACAGGAAGGCTACGATCCGCTGTTCGCTTACGGATACGGCGCCTCCTACGCACAGCCGGTGCAGCTCGGGGCGTTGCCGGAGGACTCGGGCGTGTCCGGCGAGGCCGCCAACCCGGACCGCTATTTCACCGAGGGCCGCTTCGTGGCGCCCTGGGCGTTGTCGCTGCGGGATTCCGGCGGCGAACGCTATCTGGGCCAGGACGCCGCCGGGGCCAGCCCGCGCGACGGTGTCACCGTGCGCTCCGCCGACGGATCGAGCCAGGAATCGGCGCGGGCGCTGGTGTTCTCAGGCGACGGCGGCCGGGCCTTCATCGCCGGGGCGCCGGTGGACCTGCTGCGTCAGACCAACGGCGAAATGGCCATCGGCTTCCGCTATCGCGTGGACGCGGCGCCCCAGGGCGCGGTCAGCCTGACGCTGGACGAGGGCGCGGTGGACATGACCCGCATCTTCGGCGCGGCACCCATCGGCGAGTGGCGCGAGATCAAGGTGCGCCTGTCCTGCCTGCGCGACGCGGGCGCGAACGTGACCGAGGTGTCGGAGCCCTTCGGTCTGACGACCAACGCCGCCTTCGCCCTCAGCTTCGAGAACGTTCGGCTGGCCTCCAACGAGGGGGATGCCATCTGCCCGCGATGACCGGCCGTAGCGTCACCGCTCCAGCCATCCGGCCACCCACACCAGCGGGGCGTTCCAGTTGATGGCCACCTCGTTCATCGCATAGGATTCGATGTGGTCGGCCCAGCAGGCCTGGGGGGCGCACGTGCCCCGCATGGCCTGGGCCACCGGGTCCGCCATGGATCGGCTGTTGGCCCCGCCGGACAGGGCGCCGGCGGGCGGAAGCGGCCAGGCCGGGTCGCTCATGTGCGCCCAGAAGCGGTGGTGCGGGTTCATCATCGGCCGCGCGCCCCAGCCGCTGACGTAGGACTGGTCCAGCACGTTCCTGCCCAGCACATAGTCCACGGCGTCCACCACCCCGTCGCGGTATCGCGCCTCGCCCGTCAGGTCATGAGCCACGGCCAGGACCATGGCCCGGTTCATCAGGTCGCCGTTGGAGCCCCAGGTGTAGTCACCTGCGCCGAACGGAATGGCGTAGCCCTCGCCGTCGCGGGTCGCCAGATAGCCGTCCGCCGCCGCGATCAGGGCGGCCCGGGCGCGCCCGACGTCCTCCGGCGAAAGGCCCGTCTCGACGGTGGCCAGGGTGATGTCTCCCAGCGTCGCCACGGCGGGCCAGGCGATGTTCGCGGCCGCGCCCGCCGACGCGGGGAAGTGGGGCGAGGCCCTGAGGCTGTCGGCGTAGGCGGCCTCTCCGGTCGCGGCGTAAAGCTCGGCGGCGGCCCAGTAGAATTCGTCGCTGACGTCCGCGTCGCCATAGTTTCCGCCGCCGTGGAACGAACCCACGGCGTAGATCTCAGGATTGCGTTCGGCCGCCGCGAAGGCGCGCCGGGCCGCAGTCAGGCAACGGTCGGAAAAGGCCGCGTCCACGTCCCGCCACAGCCGCGCGCACTGGGCCGCCACAGCCGCCAGGTTCAGGGTCGCGGCGGTGGACGGCGCATAGAGAAAGCGCGGCTCCGGATCGTCGTGCGGCGCCATGGGCAGGGGCGTCCAGCGCGCGTCATGGGCCTTGTGATGCGCCATGCCCGAGGCGTCGATCTCGGTGAAGGTCAACGGCGCGCCCGGCGCGAACCACCCCACCGGCACGCTCAGCCGCGCGTCCTCCGGGACCTGCATGGCCAGCATGAATTCCATCTGCCAGCGCGCCTCGTCCAGCAGATCCGGGAGTCCGTTCCCCGCCTCGGGCAGGGCCAGGGCGCCGTCGGGGAACACCGCCGCCCCGAACCGCTCGTGGGCGTTCAGCAGGGTCCACAGGGCGATGCCGCCATTGACCACATATTTCCCGTGGTCGCCCGCGTCGTACCAGCCGCCGCCCACATTCAGGCTGTAGCCGCAGCCGGGCCAGACGTTGCCGTTCATGTCCTCGCCCGAGAAACAGGTCAGGGTCTCGTCCACATGGGCGGCGGGACGGGCCAGGTCGGGGCGCTCCACATGCGCGGGCGAAATCTCGATGCCGCTGCGGTTCTGATAAAAGTAGGCCGCCGCGTTCCGCGCCAGCCCCGCCCACGGGCGTTCGCCGATGGAGAACGGGCGGCTTTCGGCGTCCTGCACGATCAGGCGGTAGCCCTCGCCCGCGCGATCCAGAGCGCTGAAGTCGAGCCGGTGGACCGCTTCGCCCGACGCCGCATCGGCGCCGAAGGATTCGCTGACACCGGACAGCACCGTTTCGCCCGCAGCATCCAGCACACGCCACGGCAGAGGCGCGGCCGCCTCGGTTGGAAGCACCGCGATCTTGCGGCCCCCCGTCTGGAAGCCGACCTGGCTCATGTGCACGGCCGCCGGTTCGGGCGCCTGCGCCAGAGCCGGTTCATTAGCGCTAACATTCAAGGCCAGAATACTGACCGCGATCATCGCCGTTCGGCGCATTCTCAGTCCTCCCCTTGATCTCCCGCGAGCAGGGCCAGCAGCGCGAAGCTGGCCAGCCAGTGCTCGCCCATGTAGTCGCCGGTCACCTGCGGCAGGCTGACGGCCAGATGGTCGTCGGCGGCCTTCAGTGCGATGGCCCGGCGCGGATCGACGGCGTTCAGCGTTCCGGCGATGCCGCGCCAGCACCATGCCCGCGAAAGGTTCAGTCCGTCCAGATGGGCGATCTTGCCGTCGGTGCGGTCGCTGACGGTCGCCGGCGCGAACAGGGTCGTCGGCTCGCGGCTGTCCAGCCGGGGCAGGAAGGCGTCGAACCAGTCCGCGAAATCGCCGGGCGCCAGGACGCGCCGCATCAGTTCGGCCTCCATCAGGGCGGGCGACAGGAACTCGTCCTGCGACGGCTCCCACGCCTGGCAATCCCGGTCGCCGCCGTGCCAGGCGCGGGCCTTCTCATGGATCAGCGCGTTCAGCGGCTCGTCGCCCCACTCCAGCGCCAGGGACAGAGCGAAGGCGGTGTTGAAGTGGGTCCCGACCCGCACCGGATAGGTCGCCAGAGGCAGATAGGTCATGAACCGATCCGCGAACGCCCGGGTCAGGGGCCGCAGCGCCCCGGCCCAACGCCGCCCCTCGTCCGTCTCGTGCCGCTCCAGCTCCGCCGCCAGCGCCAGAAGCCAGCCCCAGCCGTAGGGCCGCTCGAACCCCCGGCTCTCGGGCCGCGCCAGATAGGCGGTCTCGGCCGCCGCGTTCGCCTCGGTGAACAGCTCGTCGGCCAGGGCGCGGATGCGGTTCGACTCGGCCATGTCCGGACAGAGGCGCAGCACCGTGAACAGCGTCCACCAGCCATGCACGCACGAATGCCAGTCGAAGCTGCCGAAGAAGATCGGATGCAGGTCGCGCGGCCCCTTCACGTCGCCGGGGCCGCCCATGACGTGATCCAGCTTGTTGGGATATTCGCGCGTGACGTGGCCCAGGGCGGTGCGGGCGTAGAGGGCGGCGATCTCGGGAGTGAGGCGCATCATCAGAACCGGAACGCCAGAGACTGCATCAGGATGATGTTGGCGGCCAGCATCATCAGGGCGGTGGGGATCTGAGCGCGGATCACGCCGTTCAGGGCGGCGTTGCGGTCGGGCAGCTCCAGAAGGTTGGCCGGGACCACGTTGAAGTTGGCGGCCATGGGCGTCATCAGCGTGCCGCAGAACCCGGCCAGCATGCCGATGGCGCAGACGATGGCGGGGTTGCCCCCGAACACCCCCACCACGAACGGCAAGCCGACGGCGGCCGTCATCACCGGAAAGGCCGCGAAGGCGTTACCCATGATGATGGTGAACAACGCCATGCCGACGCAGTAGGCCGTCACCGCGATCAGGCTGGCGTTCATGGGGATGACCTCGGCGATCAGCCCGCCGACCACCTGCCCCACCCCGGCCAGGGCGAACACCGCCCCCAGCGCCGCCAGCATCTGGGGCAGGATGGCGGCCCAGCCCACCGCGTCCATCAGACGGCGGCCCTCCTGCAGCGGGGCCATGACCGGCGGCTTCAGCATGGCCATGCCCACGCCGATCGCCAGGACGACGCCGAGGCCCAGGGCGATCAGGGTCGGGTCGCGCGGGTCGAACAGGAGCGCTCCCCCGATCTCGATCTTGGCCAGCCACAGGGTGCCCAGAAGCGCCGTTACAGGGATGATGAGGGCGGGAATGAACAGGCGGTTGCCGAACTTCACCGCCGAATCCGCCCGTTCCTCCGGCGAGGTGGTGCGCGGCCGCCCCTGGCCCAGCCCGCCGATCCCAGCCAGCAGCACCAGGCCGATGACCAGAAGCCCGTTCATCAGGTCGCTGAACCAGCCGCCGAACAGGAAGCTGACCGCCAGCAGACCCCAGAAGGCGGTGTTCTTGAACCGCTTGGGATTCTCGCGGTCCCCGGCGCTGAGCACCGAGAACGCCACGAACACGGCGCCGGCCAGCAGGTAGATCCACTGAAGCGTAATCATGATCCCGCGCCTCCGACCTCAGGCCCGTCGGACGGCGCGCTCGCCACCTCCGCCGCGATCCGGCGGTCCAGCAGCACCAGCCGGGTCCCGTGGATCAGCAGCGCCACGATGGCCGTGGGGATGGCCCAGACGGACAGTTCGAGCGGCTGGACGATGATGCCGTTCTGCTCGAGGAATCCCTTGATGAGCAGGATCGAGGCGATGGCGATGAAGATGTCCTCGCCGAAGAACAGGCCGATGTTGTCCGCCGCCGCCGCGTGGGCGCGGATGCGGAACCGCACGACGTCCGGCAACGGGCCGTGCCGGGCTTCGGACGCCGCCTCGGCCATGGGCGCGATCAGGGGGCGCACCATCTGCGGGTGGCCGCCCAGCTTGGTCTGGCCCAGGGCGGCGGTGATCTGGCGGGCGATGAAATAGCCCAGCAGCAGGCGCCCGGTGGTGGCGCCCCTGACCTTGCCGATCAGGATGCGGGCCTGTTCCTGGAGCCCGAAGCGCTCAAGCAGCCCGATGACCGGCAGCACCAGCCAGACGATGGAGATGTAGCGGTTGTCGTTGAACGCCTTGCCGAAGGCCTCGATGGTCTCGACCAGGCCCAGCCCGCCGGTCAGCCCCGTCACCATCGCCGCCGACAGGATCACCAGAAGCGGATTGAGCCGCAGCACGAAGCCGGCCACCACCACGGCGATTCCCAGAAGCACCCACATGCGCTCGCCCCCCGATCAGGCGGTGATCGTCGCGCGGATTCCCCGACAGCGAAAGCCCCTATGCGGTCGTCACCTCGGCGGGCTTCAGCCTGGGCGTCAGCAGGTGGATGATCCCCAGGGCGATCAGATAGGTCACGCTGGCGAAGGCCAGCAGCGGCACATAGCTGCCGGTGGCCTCCAGGGTCCACCCGGCCACCTTGGCGATGAACATGCCGCCCACCGCCCCGGCGAATCCGCCCAGCCCCACCACCGTCGCCACCGCGTGCTTGGGGAAGGTGTCGGACACCAGGGTGAACAGGTTCGCCGACCACCCCTGGTGCGCCGCCGCCGCCAGGCCGATCACCGCCACGGCCGCGATCAGGTTGTCGGCGAACACGGCGATGGAGATGGGCGTGACGCACAAGGCGCAGACCAGCATGGCGGTCTTGCGCCCCCGGTTCACCGACCAGCCCCGGTGGATCAGGCGCGAGGACAGCCAGCCGCCGCCCACGCTGCCCACGTCGGCCAGCAGATAGACCGCCACCAGCGGCGGCCCGAACGTCATCAGGTTCAGCCCATAGGTCTTGCCGAAAAAGTCCGGCAGCCAGAACAGGAATAGCCACCACACCGGATCGGTCAGAAACTTGCCGACGATGAAGGCCCAGGCTTCGCGCCGCTTCAGCGCCTGAAGCCAGGTGATGCGGCCCGGCGCGTCCGGCGGGTCGCTTTCGATGTGGGCCAGCTCGGCGGGCGTCACGCGCGGATGCTCGCGCGGGCGCCGATAGATCAGGAACCACAGGATCAGCAGCACCAGCCCGGACAGGCCCGTCACCAGGAAGGCGGCGCGCCAGCCGAAGGCCAGCACCAGGATCGGAACCAGGATCGGCGTCAGCAGCGCCCCCACGTTCGACCCCGCGTTGAAGATGCCGGTGGCCAGCGCCCGCTCTCGCTTGGGGAACCATTCCGACACCGCCTTGACCGCGCCGGGAAAGCCCGCCGATTCACCGACGCCCAGGGCGAAGCGGGCCATGGCGAACTGGATCACCGATCCGGCCGCCGCGTGCGCCGCCGCCGCGATGCTCCACACCCCGATGGCGATGCCCAGGCCCCACCGCGCGCCGGTGCGGTCGATCATGCGGCCAACCAGCAACAGGCCGATGGCGTAGGCGCCCTGGAACGCCACCACGATGTTGGCGTAGTCGCTCTCGCTCCAGCCGAACTCCACCTCCAGGACGGGCTTGAGCACCCCAAAGATCAGCCGGTCGACGTAGTTGATGGTGATGGCGAAGAACAGCAGGGCGCAGATCACCCAGCGGTATCGCCCGCGCATGAACGCCGGTCCGGCGCGTTCAGCCTGGGTCTCGCTCATGCGTCCTCTTTCCGGCGCGCCAGGCGCCTCACCAGTCGGTCATGGATCCGTCGGGCAGCCGCGCCACAGGCAACTGCGCCGGGCGATAGGGGTGCTGGGCCGCCAGCGTCTCGTCGATGTCGACGCCCAGCCCCGGCGCCTCGCCCGGATGCAGCATCCCCTCTGCAAAGCTGTAGGCATGGGGGAACACCGCGTCGGTCTCGGCCGTGTGGCGCATATATTCCTGGACCCCGAAGTTCGGCACCGACAGGTCGAAATGCAGGGCCGCCGCCATGGCCACCGGCGACAGGTCCGTCGCCCCGTGACAGCCGGTGCGCACCTTGTAGAGGTCAGCCAGAGCCGCGATCCGCCGCAGGTGGGTGACGCCGCCCGCATGGACCACCGTGGCGCGGATGTAATCGATCAGCTGCTCCTCGATCAGCTGCTTGCAGTCCCAGATCGAATTGAACACCTCGCCCACCGCCAGCGGCGTGGTCGTATGTTGCCGGATCAGGCGGAAGCCCGCCTGGTTCTCGGCCGCCACCGCGTCCTCCAGCCAGAACAGGCGGTACGGCTCCAGGTCCTTGCCCAGCCGCGCCGCCTCGATGGGCGTCAGCCGGTGATGCACGTCGTGCAGCAGGTGGACGTCCCAGCCCAGCGCCTCGCGCGCGGCGGCGAACAGTTCCGGCGCTGTCCTCAGATAGGGCTCGGTCGCCCACTGGGTTTCGGTGGGCAGGGCCGCATCGGCGGGCTCGTAGAACAGCTTGTCCCTGGAGACGCCATAGGTCCCCTTGACCCCCGGCACGGCCGTCTGCAGCCGCACCGCGCGATAGCCCTCGGCCACATATTTCGCCGCCTCGGCCACCGTCTGATCGATCGTCTCGCCGTTGGCGTGGCCATAGACCATGACCCCGTCGCGGCACGCCCCGCCCAGCAGTTGATAAAGCGGCAGGCCCGCCACCTTGGCCTTGATGTCCCACAGCGCCATGTCCACCGCCGCGATGGCGGTCATGGTCACCGGCCCCCGGCGCCAGTAAGCCCCGCGATACAGGAACTGCCAGATGTCCTCGATGCGGTGCGCGTCCCTGCCGATCAGGTTCGGGATGACGTGCTCGGCCAGATAGGCGTCCACCGCCAGTTCGCGCCCGTTCAGGGTGGCGTCTCCCACGCCGCTGACCCCTGCGTCCGTCTCGATCTTCAGGGTGACGAAGTTGCGCCCGGGGCAGGTGACGATGGTGCGGGCGGCGGTGATGATCGGCATGGAACTCTGTCGGTTAACGGGGCGGAGCGGCGATGAAGGCGTCGGCGACCGCCTGGCGCAAGGGCTTGGGCCGGAACTCGGCGTCATAGGGCGTGGGCCGCTTGGGCAGGCCGTCGGCGCGCGGCCAGTTGGTCTGAAGCCAGGAATAGGAATCAACCATGCCCCAGGCCAGGATGTCCTTGGTCTGGGGATAGCTGAGCATCAGGTCCAGATAGCGCCGCGTCAGGTCCGCCATGGCCTGGTCGCGCGACGGGATGTCGGCGGGCAGGTTCCTGTCGTGGACGTCGAACTCGCTGATGACGATATCCAGGCCCATGCCGGTCACCTCGTCCATGAAGCGGCGCCACTCAGCCTCCTGGGCCGTATCGAAACCGACCGAGTCGTCGCTGTTGCCCGAGCCGATGTGGCTCTGCACGCCCAGGGCGTCGATGGGAACGCCGCGCGCCTTCATCCCCTCCAGCAACCGCAGCACGCCCGCCCGGTGCGTCTCATGGCCCGCCTCCCAGCTCATGTAGTCGTTGTAGACCAGCTGGGCGTCCGGCGCGGCGGCTCGCGCCGTGTGGAACGCCAGGTCGATGATCGCATCGTCGCCCAGATGCCGTGAAAGCGGCGTGCGCCGCAGCCCGCCCGTCGCCGGGTCCACCGTCTCATTGACCACGTCCCAGGAATCGATGCGGTCGCCGTAGCGGGCCACGATGGCGTTGATGTGCTCGACCACCAGCCGCTCGGCCTCGGCGGCGGGCCGGGCGCCGTAGTCGTGGGTCTCGATCCAGCCGGGGAACCAGCGCGGATGATGCCACAAAAGGGTGTGGCCCCGCACGGCCATGTCGTGCTCTGCGGCGAAGTCCATGATGCGGTCCGCGCGGGCGTAGTCATAGGTCGCCACATCCGGACGCAGGACGTACCACTTCAGCTCGTTCTCATGCACCAGCACCCCGCATTCATGCGCCAGCACGGCGCGATAGCGGGGATCGTCCAGGGACGCGGTGACCGTGCCCGGCCGGCCGGCCCCGACCGCGCTTCCGAACCTCAGCCCCCTGGCGGCGGCCAGGGTGTGCAGGGACGGACCGGCGGGCGGATCGGCCCGACCGGCGGACGCCGACCCGCAAGCGGCCAGAACGCCGCCGGTGGTCAGGGCCAGGGCTTGGCGGCGACTCAGCATGGACGCGCTCCTCAGGTTCAATCGCGGATGGCGGCGGGGATGGCGGGTGCCTCGGGCGGCTCTTCGTTCAGGTCGCCCAGTTCACCCCGCTGCCTGGCCCGGCGGCCATAGACATGCTCGAACAGGGGCGTGGCCATCAGGGTCGTCGCCACCGTCACCAGCACCAGGATCGAGAACAGCGCCGGGCCGATCAGGCCGGCCTGAAGCGCGATGTTGATGAGAATCAGCTCCATCATGCCGCGCGCGTTCATCAGGGCGCCGATGCCCAGCGCCGTGGGATTGTCCAGGCCGGTCATCCGCGCCGCCGCCCAGCAGGCGCCGAACTTGGTCACGACGGCGCCGATCAGCACCACCAGGGCGATGGGCAAGAGCGCAGGGTCGCTCATCACCGACAGCTCGGTGTGCAGCCCGGAATAGGCGAAGAACAGCGGCGCCAGAAGCACCAGGGCGAAGGGCTCGATCTGACGGCGGATCTCCTGGTTGAGCAGGCCGCGCGGCATGGCCACGCCCAGGATGAAGCCGCCGAAGACCGCGTGAACGCCGATCATCTCGCTGACGAAGGCGGCCAGCAGGAACAGCATCAGCACCCCCGCCAGCAGTTCCGGGCCGACCCGCCCATGACGCTCGGCGATGCGGCCCAGGGGCGCCAGCAGGCGGCGGCCCAGCGTCAGCATGAAGAGAAGGAACATCACCACGCCCAGGACCGCCAGGGGGGGAGAGACGCCCGCCGCCCCGATGCTCGCCAGGACCACCGCCAACACGACCCAGGCGACCACGTCCCCCACGGCCCCGGCGGACAAGGCCAGCGCGCCCAGCCGCGTGTCGGCGAGCCCACGCTCTTGCAGGATGCGGGCGAGAACCGGGAAGGCCGTGATGGACAGGGCCGCGCCCATGAACAGCATCGCCTGAACGGTGAAGGTCCCTTCCCCGAACAGCCCGGGGACATGCAGCAGCCAGGGCGTAATCAGGACGGCGGCGATGAAGGGAACCAGGACGCCGGACAGGGAAACGGCGACGGCGCTGCGCGCCTGGGCGCCCAGATGGTCGATGCGGAAATTGAGGCCGACCATGAACATGCACAGGCCGATGCCCAGCTGGGCGCCGACGTACAGCACGCCCCGGGATTCCGGAGGGAACAGCATCTGCTGGATATCGGGCGCGAGCAGGCCGAACAGCGACGGTCCCAGCAGAATTCCGGCGATGATCTCGCCGACTACCTGTGGCTGGCCCAGCCAGCGCCGGACGACCCAGCCGACCGTGCGGCAGGCCGCCAGGATCACGAACAGCTGGAGAAAGAAGGTAATGCTCAACTGGGCCGCAGACATGAAACGCTCATCTCACCCTGGGCGCCGTCATCTCTTTCTCGAGGCGCCGAACCGAATGTGGCCTGAGCGACATTGAGGCCAGCCGCTCCGGAAAGAAAAGGGGCGCATCCCCGGCAGACGGGGATGCGCCCAGTCGCCCGCTCAATCCTAGAAGGTCGCGCGCAACACCACGGTGAAGCGGCGGTCGTTCATGAACCAGGACCGTCCGGCTCTCAGGAGATCGTTGTTGAGGATCTGGCTGGTGCGGGTGATCTCGTTGGTCAGGTTGACCCCCTGGACCCCGAGCTTCCAGTTGTCGTTGATGGTGTAGAAGAACGAGCCGTCGAGCTGACCGCCCGCTTCCTGCATGATCGGCGCATAGGGCACGATCACGTCGCGCACCGTCACCAGGAACTCCGAACGCCAGCTGTAGGCCAGGCGCGCCGACATCGGACCCTTTTCATAGAACACCGCCAGGTTGGCCGTGTGCTCGGACAGACCCTGCAGCGGCAGAAGGCTGGTGTCGATATTCGCGATGCGGCCGGCGCCCACGTCAGGGTCCGTGGCCGACAGGGTGCTTTGCGGCACGCCGTCGGAGTCCACGTAGGTGTAGTTGGCGTTCAGACCCAGGCCATCCCACGGCGCGGGCAGGAAGTCGTAGGTCTGCTGGTAGGCGACCTCGAAGCCGCGGACCGTGGCCGTTTCATCCGAGTTCACCGGTGTGGTCACCACCGAGTCGAAGGTGGCGCCGTTGTTGGTGAAGGACTCACGCACCACCCCGTTGGTCAGCACGTCTTCAAGCCGTTTGTAGAACACCGAGAAGGTCAGCTGACCCACGTCGGCGAAGTAGTACTCCACCGAAGCGTCGAAGTTGGTGGACTGAATCGGCCGCAGGTAGGGGTTGCCCACCGTGAAGCGGCCGGTCGGTTCGCCGTTGACCACGTTCTCGGCCAGGGCCGACAGGGTGATGTTGTAGTAGTTGCGGGTCAGACCGATATCCGGCGGGGTGATCGCCCGCGAGGCGCCGAAGCGGAACTGCAGACCGTTGTCCAGACGCAGACGCACGTTCAGGCTGGGCAGCCAGAAATCGTAATCCATGTCCGTCTCGACTTCGGTCATGCTGCCGTCCGCAAAGTCCCGCGCGCCCTGACGCACGTCCGGCGCGAAGGTGCAGAACACCGGCGGCTCCTGACCCACCGGAACTGCGGCGCACTCCGCCTCGGATGGGAAAGCCACGAAGGTGAAGGCGCGCGAGCCCTGGGTGGTGCGGTCCGTGCGGGTGTAGCGCAAGCCGAAATTCCCGCTCAGTTCGGCGCCGTTATCCAGGTCCGTGCGGAAGCGCAGCATGCCGTAGGCCGACCGCGTGGTCTCCTCCATCGGGTTGATTTCCTGAGGCAGGAAAGGCGTGCCGGGAATGGCGCCGCAGCGCATGAACGCCGGCACCCAGTTCTGTTGGCAGCCGTCGACCAGGCGATCCCGCCAGCTGTCGCCGACACCTAGCGCATAGTCGATCAGGCGCTGATAGTCGTCGATGGCGCTGGTGTTCCAGAACAGCCGCGGCTGATCGCCGGTCGGGTTCGGCACCTCGCCGCGCATGAAGTTCCCGAAGTCGAAGGGGCTGTGATAGTCGGACAGATTCCCCAGGCCGGCCACCGATCCGTCCAGCCAGCGCGGCCCGCCGGGCGCGCCGCCCCACTGCTCGCTGATGGCGCCCCAGTTGTAGGTGCTGAAGCGCGTGGTCTGATCCCGGACGGCGCCGCGCACCCCGAACCGGACCGACTCGATCCAGTTGCTGTCGGGGAACGCATAATCGATGTCGAAGCGCAGCGCGTGGGAATCCCCTTCGCTGTCTTCGTAATGGTCCATCGCCGAGCGCGTGAACGTCGCCCCTGGCGCGCCCAGATCGGTGAATCCGGGATAAGCGGGACAATGCTGGGCCGTGACGTTGCACGGCGTGCCGGGCGCGCCCTGGGTCGGGTCGCCGGCATTGGCGTCGCCGCTCCACAGACGCAGCGGATTCTGGAAAGCCACCAGCGGAATGTCCGACCCCCGCAGCTCGATCATCGCGTTCTGATAGGTGGAGTTCCACAGGGTGTTGTCCTCGACCTGCACGGTCGAACGGACGAACTGGTAGTCCAGGTTCATCCGCACGCGCTCGTTCGGCGTGAAGACGAAATTCAGGCCGAAGTCGTCGGTGACGTAGTTCTGCCATTGGTCACGACGAATGTTGTTGCTCTGCAGACCCCAGTCCGGAACGCGGGGATTGCCGTCGTTCTGGTCGGCGCGCCAGCCGGTCCGGCCGGTGATGACGCCGTCGGTGAAAACGCCGTCCTGACCGAAGTTGAGCTGGGTGCCCTGCAAGGCCTGGGAGTCGCCGTTTCCGGCCACGTTGTCCGTGGCGATCTCGAGCGCGTATTCGGTCCAGGCCTGGGTCGAGTCCGAGCGCAGGAACTGAGCCGTGGCCACCATGGTCCGGTCCGGGCTGCGCCACTGGAGCGCACCCGCATAACCGCGGCGCTCCCGCTCAAAGGTCTGGGTCCGCATGGCGGCGCCGCGGGGGAACCAGACCGAGCCGACCTCGGTGCCGGCCGCGCCCACCACATCGCCGTTGGCGTAGAGCGTGCGCGGACCGAAGTTGGAGATCTGCTGGCCGTCGCTGCGCGCCACCAGCTCGGAGCTGACCACGTTCAGCATCAGACCGAATTCGCCGACTTCGGTGTCGAAGCGGTCGCTCCACAGGCCCGAATAGGTCGGGGTCCATTCACGGGCGAAGTCGCCGTAGCTGCCTTCGATGGAGCCGGCGAGCACCCGGCCGGGCGCGTCGAAGGGCACGCGGGTGCGCAGATTGATGCTGCCCGAGATCCCGCCCTCGATCATGTCGGCGGACTGGTTCTTGAACACGTCCACGCCGCCCATCAGCTCGGACGGCACGTCCTGGAAGCTGAGACCGCGGCCGTTGGTGGCGCTGAAGGTGTCGCGGCCGTTCAGCTCGCTGCGCACCCAGGTCAGGCCGCGCACCACCACGCCGGAGCCCTCGATGGAGAAGTGGTCGGGGTCCACCCCGGCGCGGAAACGGTCGATCGAGACGCCGGGCACCCGCTGCAAGGCCTCGGTCACGCTTCGGTCAGGCAGGGCGCCGATGTCCTCGGCGGTGATGGAGTCCACGAAGACCTCGGAGTCCCGCTTGATGGCCTGCGAACTGCGCAGGCTGGAGCGGATGCCGGTGACGACCAGCTCCTCGACCTCCGTCGCATCGTCATCCGGCGGCGGGGTCTGCGCCATGGCCGGCGCGGCGGCCAGCATAGCGGCGATGGCCGCGACGGACGCCCCGGCCTTGAGACCGGTTCCGAAGCGGACGGAGTCCGCACGCACGTTTCCTGAAGTATGCACCCGATTTCCTCCCCAGCATTTTCTTTATGTTAGCGCTACCATCCCAAGGCGACGCTAAATGTCTGATTAATGTTTTCGTAGCCTAGCTTTTTGCATTCCGCAAGCCCCCACTGATGGCATGGAAACATAAGGTGTTCATGGGGTCCGGCCATGGATCACCGGTATGATTGGTCGAGAGAAACCCTCAAATACAAGGCTTTCTGAACCTCGCTCGCGGATTTCCGCCCATTGACCGCGCCGCAGACCTGTCGATAGAACGAAAGAAAGCGCTGTGGGGAGGGTGCCACACAATGTCGGACAAATGCAGCGATCCGCTGTTTGATGACAGCGAACGGACGTCATGATTCAGCCGAATCCGATCCGCGATGTCGTCATCGTCGGCGGCGGCACCGCCGGCTGGATGGCCGCCGCCGCCCTGTCGCGCCTGACCGCCAACGGCGTGACGAAGATCACCCTGGTGGAATCCGACCAGATCAGCACCGTCGGCGTCGGCGAGGCCACCATCCCGCCGATCCGCACCTTCAACGCCATGCTCGGTCTGGATGAACAGGACTTCCTCAGGAACACCCAGGGCTCGTGCAAGCTGGGCATCGAGTTCGTGGGCTGGCGCACGCCGGAGCACCGCTACATCCATCCCTACGGCCCGTTCGGCGCCGACATCGAGGCGGTGAAGTTCCATCAGTGCTGGCTGCGCATGCGCAAGCTGGGCAAGGCGTCCGACTTCGGCGACTACAACATGTGCACCGTGGCCTCGCGCATGAACCGCTTCGGCCCCATGCCGCCAGAGCACCGCTCCCCCCTGACGCCCCTGGTCTGGTCCTATCATTTCGACGCGGCGCGTTACGCCCGCTACCTGCGCGCCTATTCCGAACAGCGCGGCGTGGTGCGGCGCGAGGGCAAGGTGGTCAAGGTCGACCAGCGCGCCGAGGACGGTTTCATCACGGCCATCCAGCTGGAGAGCGGCGATCGGGTCGAGGGCGACCTGTTCATCGACTGCACCGGCTTCCGGGGCCTCTTGATCGAACAGACGCTGAAAGCCGGATTCGAGGACTGGAACCGCTGGCTGCCCTGCGACCGGGCGGTGGCGATCCAGTGCGAGAACGAGAACGCCGTGTCGCCGTTCACCCGGGCCACGGCCCGCGAGGGCGGCTGGCAGTGGCGCATTCCGCTGCAACACCGGGTCGGCACGGGCCACGTCTATTCCAGCGCCTACCTCTCGGACGACGAGGCCGTCGCCACGCTCCAGGCCAATCTGGACGGCCCGCCGACGACCGATCCCTGGTTCCTGCGCTTCACCGCCGGGCGGCGGAAGAAGTCTTGGGTCAAGAACTGCGTGGCGCTGGGCCTGGCGTCCGGCTTCCTGGAGCCGCTGGAGTCCACCAGCATCCACATGATCCAGGCCGGGATCACCAAGCTTCTGGCCCTGTTCCCCGACAGGACCTTCGACCCGATGCTGGCGGCGGAATACAACCGCCTGACGGACATCCAGCTGGAGCACATCCGCGACTTCATCATCCTGCACTACCACGCCAACGAGCGGACGGGGCAGCCCCTGTGGGACCACTGCCGTCACATGGAGATCCCCGACACGCTGAAATGGAAGCTGGACCTGTTCCGCGCGGGCGGCCGCTTCTTCCGCTACGAGGACGAGCTGTTCGCCGAGTCGAGCTGGCTGGCCGTGCTGATCGGCCAGAACATCGTGCCCGACACTCATGACCCTCTGGCCGACGCCCTGCCCGAGGCCGATGTCGAGCGCCTGCTAAACCAGGCCAGGGACGCCGTCAGCGCGGCGGCCCAGAGCCTGCCCGAACATTCCGAGTTCCTGGCGCGCTACGCCGCCGCGCCGCCGCCGCCACCCCTTCCCGCCTGAGGATGACCGAACATCGAATCCGCAAGGTCGTCATCGTCGGCGGCGGCACCGCAGGCTGGATGGCCGCCGCCGCCATGTCCAAGGTTCTGGGCCCACGCTTCGCCGACGTCACCGTGGTCGAGTCCGACGCCATCGGCATCGTCGGGGTCGGGGAATCGACCATTCCCCAGATGGCCATGTTCAACCGCCTGCTGGGCCTGGACGAGAACGACTTCATCCGCCGCACCCAGGGCACGTTCAAGCTGGGCATCGACTTCCGCAATTGGGGCCGGCTGGGCCACCGCTACATCCACCCCTTCGGCCCCTACGGCGTGGACATGGAGGGAGTCTCGTTCCACGCCTACTGGCAACGCCTGCACCACGCGGGCGAGACCCATTCGCTGGACGAATATTCGCTGCAGTCCGTGGCCGGGATGCAGGACAAATTCATGCGTTCGATCGACGCGGGGCGTTCGCCCCTGTCGAACATCGCCTACGCCTTCCACTTCGACGCGGCGCTCTATTCGAAGTTCCTGCGCGCCTTCGCCGAGGAGCGCGGCGTCGTCCGGCGCGAGGGCAAGGTGGTGCGCGTCGACCAGCGCGGCGAGGACGGCTTCATCGAGGCCGTCGTGCTGGAAAGCGGCGAGCGCATCGAGGGCGAGCTGTTCGTGGACTGCACCGGTTTTCGCGGCCTGCTGATCGAGCAGACCATGAAGGCCGGCTATGAGGACTGGAGCCGCTGGCTGCCCAACAACCGGGCCATCGCCATCCAGTGCGAGGACGATGGCCCCCTGACGCCCTTCACCCGCGCCACCGCGCGCGAGGCCGGCTGGCAATGGCGCATCCCGCTGCAACACCGCACGGGCACGGGTTACGCCTACTGCACCGAATTCATCTCGGACGACGAGGCGGCCGCCACCCTGCTGGCCAACCTGGACGGCGAGCCCCTGGTCGATCCCTGGGTGCTCAGCTTCACCGGCGGACGGCGCAAGCGGACCTGGATCAAGAACTGCATCGCCCTGGGCCTGGCGGGCGGGTTCATGGAGCCGCTGGAATCCACCAGCATCCACCTGATTCAGAGCGGCATCTCCAAGATGCTGGCCCTGTTTCCCAGTCGCGATTTCCACCAGGCCGACATCGACCGCTTCAACCGCGCCACGGCCCAGGAATGGGCGCAGGTGCGCGACTTCCTGGTGCTGCACTACAAGGTCACCGAGCGGGACGATACGCCCTACTGGGACCATTGCCGCAACATGGAGATCCCCGACAGCCTCAAGGAGAAATTCGAGCTGTTCGCCGCCAACGGCCGCATCTTCCGCGACAATCTGGAGCTGTTCAACGACACCAGCTGGATGGCCGTCATGACCGGCCAGGGGCTGAAGTTCGGCGGCTGGGATCCGGTGGCCGAGGTGCTGGACCTGGACGAGACCCGCGCGCGCCTGGCCGAGATCCGCCGCGTCATGCGAGCCTCGGCCGACCTGATGCCCAGCCAGGCGGAATTCATCCGCGACAACTGCGCCATGCCCGGTTTCGGACGGGCGGGCTGACGCCATGTCTGACCGCCGCATCCGCAGCGTGCTGATCCTCGGCGGCGGCTCGGCCGGCTGGATGACCGCCGCCGCCCTGGCCAGGAAGCTGGACACCAGGCGCTGTTCGATCCGCCTGATCGAGTCCAGCGCCATCGGCATCGTCGGGGTGGGCGAGGCCACCGTGCCCCACATCCGCTATTTCAACAGCACCCTGGGGCTGGACGAAGCAGACTTCATGCGCACGACCCAGGCCACCATCAAGATGGGCATCCGGTTCGAGAACTGGGCCCGGATCGGCGACGCCTATATCCACCCGTTCGGCGCCTTCGGCTCACGCATCAACGACGTGGATTTCCATCATTACTGGACGAAGCTGAACCGGCTGGGGGACCCGACGCCGCTGGGCGACTACTCCCTGTCGGTGGTGGCGGCCGAGATGGGCCGGTTCGCGCCGCCCGCCACGGATCGCTCGGTCTTCTCCACCTACGGCTACGCCTATCATTTCGACACCAACCTCTATGGCCCTTACCTGCGCGACTGGGCGACCGCGCGCGGCGTCACGCGCACCGACGGCAAGGTGGTGGACGTAAGCCTGGACGGCGAGACCGGCTTCGTCCGCTCGGTGACCATGGAGGACGGCGAGGTCATCGAGGCGGATCTGTTCGTGGACTGCTCGGGCTTTCGCGGACTCATCATCGAACAGCAGATGAAGGCCGGCTATCACGACTGGACCAATTTCTTGCCCTGCAACCGCGCCGTGGCCGTCTCCAGCGAAAGCGACGGCCCGCCCACGCCCTACACCCGCGCCCGCGCTCACACCGCCGGCTGGCAGTGGCGCATCCCGCTGCAGCACCGCGACGGCAACGGCTTCGTCTATTCCAGCGAGTTCATGAGCGACGACGAGGCGGCCTCGCAATTCCTGGCCAGCCTGCCCGGCAAGCTGGTCTCCGAGCCGATCTTCCTGAGATTCACCGGCGGGCGGCGAAAGAAATCCTGGATCAGGAATTGCGTCTCGGTAGGCCTGGCGGGCGGCTTCATCGAGCCGCTGGAATCCACCAGCATCTATCTGACCCAGCAGGCCATCACCGCGCTGCTGGACATGTTCCCGGACCGCGACTTCGACCCGGCGGGGATCGAGGAATTCAACCGCACCATGAACCTGGAGTACGAGCGGGTTCTGGATTTCGTGACCCTGCACTACCACGCCACCGAGCGGGACGACTCGGCCATGTGGAACTATGTGCGCAACATGCCCATACGCGATTCCCTGGCCCACAAGCTGGAGCTGTTCCGCGAGCGGGGCCATGTGGCGGGCTACAGCGACGGCCTGTTCTGGGGGCCGAGCTGGCAGGCGGTCTATATCGGCCAGAGGGTGATCCCGAAACGCTGGCACCCGCGCGCGGATGATGTCGACGTGGAGGTGCTGCGCGGCCACATGGCCCGCATGCGCGAGGTCACCCTCAAGGCCGCCGAGATGATGCCGACGCACAAGGCCTTCCTGGACGGCAGCGGCGTCATGCCCCCCGCCGACCACGGCCTGAGCCTCCACGCGGACCAGGGAGGCCGACATGGCTGACGCGGCGCCCCGCATCCGCACCATCCTGATCGCCGGGGGCGGCGTGGAGGGCTGGCTGACCGCCGCCGTCCTGGCCCGCGCCCTGCCCGCGTCGCGCTCCGCCATCCGGGTGATCGACCTGCCGCCGGATGAAGGCCCGGAACAGATGAGCGGCGGCCAGGCGTCCCTGCCCGCCCTACGCGGCCTGCACGCCCAGATCGGCCTTGATGAGAGCC
Source organism: Pseudomonadota bacterium (assembly GCA_023433585.1). GTDB lineage: Bacteria > Pseudomonadota > Alphaproteobacteria > Caulobacterales > Caulobacteraceae > Brevundimonas. Next base: position 20,405 of record JAEZCL010000211.1, on the reverse strand, counting down.
TGCTGTTTCAGAAGGCCGCGGCCACGGTCAGCCTGGGCGCCGACCTCCTGGACTGGTCGCGGATCGGGGCGCGGTATTTCCATCCCTTCGGCGATTTCGGCGCGCCGCTGGACGGGGTGGCGTTCCACAATTACTGGCTGCGGCTGCGGGACCAGGGTGAGACCGCGCCGTTCGAGGACTACGCCCTGGCCGCCGCAGCCGCGCGCCTGGGCCGTTTCACGCCGCCCTCGCACGACCCGGATTCGATCCTGTCCACCTTCACCTACGCCTATCACTGGGACGCGGCGGCCTATGTTGGCCTGCTGCGCGCCCAGGCCGAGCGGCTGGGGGTCGAGCGCATCGAGGGCGAGGCGGCCCAGGTCCGCTTCGGCGAACGGGACGGCTTCATCGAGGCGGTGGTCCTGGCCGACGGCCGGACGCTTCAGGCCGATCTCTACATCGACGCCTCCGGCCCGCGCGCGACGCTGATGGGCGCGAACCCCGGCGACGGTTTCGAGGACTGGCGCGAATGGCTGGCCTGCGACCGGGTCATGACGGCGCGGGGCGCGGACGCTTCGATGGATGCGCCCTGCACGGTCATGCGCGCCCACGCGGCGGGCTGGACCTGGCGCATGCCGCTTCAGGACGGCGCGGGCCATGGCGTGGTCTGGTCCAGCGCGCACATGGACGAGGGCGAAGCCGAACGGATCCTGACCGAGGCCCTGGGCGGCCGCCCCGGCGAGGTCCGGACCGCATCCTTCACCAGCGGCCGCCGCGTCCGGCCGTGGATCGGCAACTGCGTGGCCATCGGGTCTTCAGCCTGCGTCCTGCCGCCCGCCGCGCCCACCGCCCTGCAACTGGTCCAGAGCGGCGTCTGGACCCTTCTGGACCTGTTCCCCGACCGGGATTTTCACGTGGTCGAGAGGGACGAGTACAACCGCATCATGATCGAGACGATGGAGCGGATGCGCGACTTCGTCATCCTGCGCTTTTCGGCGGCCACGCGCACGGACTCCCCGTTCTGGGCGCACTCAGCCGCGATGGAGGTTCCCGAGTTCCTGGCTTACCGGACGCGCCTGTTCGAGGCGCGCGGACGGCTGTTGCTGCGCGGCGAAAGCGTGTTCGGGGAATCGGACTGGAGCGCGATCCATCTGGGTCAGGAGCGCCTCCCCCGCGCCTATGAGCCCCTGGCCGACACCCTGCCGGACGACCGGGCCCGGACGCAGCTGGCCGCCATGCGCCGCGCCGTCCGAGCGGCGGCCGAATCCATGCCGCCCCATTCCGCCTTCATCGAACGTCGCCGTTCAGGCGGCTGAACCGGAAGCTGAAATCATGACCGTCCTGACCCGATCCGCCCTCGCCGCTCTCAGCTTTCTGATCGCAGGGGGCGCGGCGGCTCAGGCGCCGCCGACCGCCCATTTCGACTGGTTCCACTATGAAGGCGCCGACCCGGAACACGCGGCCGCCGCGCTCGGCCCCGGCCAGTTCCGCAATCCGATCCTGACCGGCTTCTATCCCGACCCGTCCAACACCCGCGTGGGCGAGGACTATTATCTGGTCACCTCGACTTTCGCCTACTTCCCCGGCCTGCCGCTGTTCCACAGCCGCGACCTGGTGAACTGGACCCAGATCGGCAACGCCATCGACCGACCGGATCAGGTGGATTTCGGGAGTCTCGGCCTGTCGCGCGGCCTGTTCGCCCCGACCATCGAGCATCATGAAGGCGTCTTCTACATCCTCAACACCTGCGTCGACTGCGGCGACAATTTCGTCATCACCGCCAGCGATCCGGCGGGTCCGTGGTCCGATCCGGTCTGGCTGCCCGATCTGGCGGGCGGCATCGACCCGGCCCTGTTCATCGATGAGGACGGCTCGGCCTGGATCCTCAACAACGGCCCGCCGGATCGCGCGCCGGAATACGACGGTCACCGCGCCATCTGGATCCAGCGCTTCGACCTTCAGACCCTCGCCACACACGGGCCGCGCACGGTGTTGGTGGACGGGGGCGTGGACTTCTCCACCCGGCCGATCTGGATCGAAGGCCCGCACATCTACAAGGTCGACGGCCGCTATGTGCTGACCGCCGCCGAGGGCGGCACCGCCGAGGGCCATTCGCAGGTGGCCCTCGCCGCCGAGCGGCCCGACGGCCCCTATGCGCCTGATCCGGACAATCCCTTCCTGACCCAGCGCGACCTGCCGCGCGACCGGGATTTCCCGATCACCTCGGCGGGCCACGCCGACCTGGTCCAGACGCCGGACGGCGACTGGTGGGCCACCTTCCTGGCCGTGCGCCCCTACGGCGACGACTATTACAACACCGGGCGCGAGACCTTCCTGATGCCCGTGACCTGGGAGAACGGCTGGCCCCGCATCACCGGGCCGGGCGAGGTGATCCCCCATGTGCTGGATCGCCCCGACCTGTCGCCCCAGCCCGCGCCGGACCTGCCCACAACGGGGCCGTTCAGCGTCACCGAGAATTTCGACGGCGAGACCCTGCCGATCCATTGGCTGACCGTGCGCAATCCGCGTTCTGACTGGTTCCGCATCTCGGACGGCGCGCTGCACCTGACCGCCCGGCCGCAAGGGCTGGGCCACATGGCCAACCCGTCCTTCGCCGCGCGTCGCCAGCAGCACATGAACGCGGCCGCCTCCACCGAGGTGCGCTTCACGCCCGCCCATGAAGGCGACCGCGCGGGCCTGGCCGCCTTCCAGAGCGACGATTTCTGGTGGTTCATCGGCGCGGGGCGCCATGACGGCGAGGACAGGGTGCTGGTCGAACGCCGCGCCGGCCCGGACGACCCGGCGCGCGGCGTCGTCATGGCCACGGCGCCGCTGCCCTCGGCGGCGGGCGAACCCCTGCGCTTGAAGGCTGAGGTGCGCGCCGGGCGCATCGACCTGGCCTACGCTGCGGCCGACGGAGACTGGACGCCGCTGCTGACCGACGGCGACGCGACGAGTCTCAGCACTCGCGTGGCGGGCGGCTTCGTCGGCGCAGTGTTCGGCGCCTACGCCTATTCGCCGGAAGGGCCGGCGGATTAGCGTCAACGCACGGCCGCTATTCCAGATCGTAGCCGCTTATGCGGTGCAGCCAGTCGATGAACAGTCCCGCCGCCAGGAAGATCGTTCCCAGCGCGATCGGATAGAACGGGTTGAACAGGTCGCTGCGGAAATCCTGGATCACCGCGTCGCGGATCCACTCCACGATATGCGCCATGGGATTGTATTGCACCACGGCCAGGAACTCGGGCGGCAGGCTGCCCATGGTGAACCACAGACCGGACGTCAGCAACATGATGCGGCCGATCGGGCCGGTCAGCTCGTTCCAGGGTTCGAAGATGCGTCCGATCTGCGAGCTCAGGAAACACGATCCATAGCAGAGAAGCACGGTGGCCCCTATCGCGCCCAACAACGGCAGGGGCCGGTCGATCCAGGCGGAGAACGGCAGGCCGAAGAACGCGAACATGATGAGGATGAAGATGACCAGCACGATGAACATGGTCAGGCTTTCCAGCATGGTGCGCGCCGTGACCACTTCGAAGGCGTTGACCTGGGGATAGCGCATCAGGCCCCGGTTGGCCTGAATGGCGTTGCCGCCCCGGGTCACCGCACCGCGCCACAGACGGATCGGGATGATGGCGGTCAGGAAGAACACCACCAGACTGTCGCCCGCCCCCGCCGGCCGTCCGAGAGCGCTGAAGACCAGCATCAGCGTCACCAGCAGCAGCATGGGCGCGATCAGGGCCCAGACATAGCCGGCGGAACGCTGGCCGAACCGCGAGCGGGATTCCCGCAGCAGAAGGGCCATGATGGTCCGCCAACTGGTCCGAACCGCGTATCCGTAAGGCTTGAGCCCCTCCAGCGGGAACGCATCGGCGAACATCCGCCGGCCGTCGCGCACGAACCTGGAAGAGGTGGACATCGTACTGAAATTCTCCAGCCGTCGACGGGGTGGATGCCGATCGGTGGTTATCAGGTCGCACCGGATGTGAACAGTCCCGGATCGATCCCCGGCGCCGGGCGTTCCGGCCGGGTTCCCGGGCCACGCCCTGTGGAATTGTGACGGTTATGCCGCGAACCGTCCGCCCCGGGATTGACATGGGAGACAAGCCTCGGGACTTTCCGGCTTCCTTTGAAAGGCTGAAATTCATGGCGCGCATTTTCTCGAAGCCCGGCGAAGAGGCGCCGAGCATCAATCCGGACGCCGTTCTGGATTTTTTTGAGCAGCGCGCTTTTCTGTTTTGACCTGGACGGCACCGTCAGCACGACGGAGATCCTCCCCTGCATCGCCTCAGAGATCGGGGTGGCCGACGAGATCGCCACGCTCACACGCGTGACGATGGACGGCCATATCGCCTTCGAGCCGTCTTTTCGTCTGCGCTGTCTGATCCTGGGCCAGGTGCCGCCGGAGCGGGTGCGCGAGATCACCGAGGCGATCCCTCTGGATGAAGCGATCCTCGAATTCATTCAAAGCGCGCCGGATCAGTGCTTCCTGGTCACCGGCAACCTCGACATCTGGATCGAGCCTATCGTTCAACGCTGCGGGTGCGGCCTCTATTCCTCCAGGGCCAGCGTCACGGACGGCGTCCTGAAGCTGGATTCCATCCTGCACAAGGCGGATGCGATTCGAGACATCCGGGCCAGGGGATTCGACCGCATCGTCGCCATCGGCGACGGGGCCAATGATGTCCCGATGCTGCATGCGGCAGACGTGGGCGTGGCCTTCGGGGGCGTTCACGCGCCGGCGCCGACCGCCGCCGAAGCGGCCGATTACATCGTCAATGAGGGAGAAGCCCTGTGCAAGCTGTTGAGAGCGCTGTCATAGCCGCTGCGGGTTTCGGATCCCGGCTGGGCATGGGAATGCCCAAATGCATGATCGAGATCGAGGGGCGCACCGTTCTTTCCCGCCTGATCTCCAACCTCGAGCCTCACGTCGCCTCGATCCATGTGGTGGTGGGGTACCGGGAGGAGATGGTGATGGAGTATTGCGCGCGTCATCATCGGGATGTCGTGCTGGTGCGCAATCCGGACTACCGCACCACCAACACGGCCCACAGCCTTTCCCTGGGCGCGCGTCACATCAACGGCAAGGTGCTGTATCTGGACGGCGATCTCCTGTTGTGTTCTCGCGGCCTGGCCGATTTTCTCGAGGCCGCGCGCTCGCGCGAGATTCTCGTGGGCCTGACCGACGCCAAGAGCGAAAACGCGGTCTTCGTGCGCGGGCAAGGAAGCCTGGAATCCTTCCGGATCGACGAATTCACGCGAGACGCTCCCGACGCCTATGAGTGGGCCAACGTGCTGGCCGGCCCTCCGGATCTGCTGCACGGGGCGCAGGGCTATGTTTACGAGCGGCTGGCGGAGCATCTGCCCCTGGAAGGCCGCGTTCTGGAACTGGCCGAGGTGGATACGCCGGCCGACCTTGATGCGGCGAAAGCCTTCGTCCGCACCCGGAACGACGGCTGATCCGTCCGGAAACAAATGACAATGAGCAAGAAGGACGACCCTCAGGTCCTGGAATATCGGGCGCGCATCTCGGCGGTTCTTCAGAACGACGATTATGCGGCCGCAGAAAAGATCATCATCGAAGGCGCCCAGGCGCTCGGTTATGACGCCGCGCGTCATCTCTACCCCCTGGCCTGGGAACGGGCCATGGCGACGGGTCGCGGGCGCCTGCGGGCCTATTTCATCAGCGAGCAGGCCGGATGGGACCAGGACAACCGCGCCGGTGAAACCATTCGCCGCGCCCAGCTGGACCTGGCCGCCGCGCCCAGGCAACGCCGCCGCGACGTCTTCATTCCAGGCCGCGCCATGGCGGAACTGGCCGCGAACCCCGCGCTGGAGGCCAGTTGGCCCATCTGGGAGGACTGCATCCGCCTCGTCCACGATTATCTGACCGGCGTCGGGCCAAAGGCGGCCGACGCGCCGGTCGAGACGGCTTCGTCACGCCGGGCGCATCCCACCCTGCTGACGGCGGGCAGCGGGCGTTCGGGATCCTCGGCCATCTATGACTGGTTGTCCGGCTTCGCCGGGGTGGAAGGCACCCGCGCCCAGCATTTCCATATCAAGGACGCCCTGTTCACCCTCGATATCCCGTCCGGGACGCCAGAATATCGCGCGCGCGTCGTCGACTACCTCTGGGGCACGTTCTTCGGGCGGATGATCTACACCAGCAAGGCGCACTATCGGAAAGTCGCCCTGGCCCGAAGCTTCTCCTCCGGCAGGAAGCAGGTGGAGGCGGCCACCGCCTGTCGTCACATCCTCACCGCCATGACCCGCCCGCCCGCCGACGGCCAGAGCGACCTGCAGGCCATTTTCGACGGCGTCATCGGCATGTTCGCCCGGCCCGACGCCAGGTTCATCGGCAACGGCTGGCTCGATTTCCATCTGGCGCACTGCTACCGCCATCTGGACCGCAGCATCTTCCTCTGCTCCATCCGCGACCCGCGCGACATCTACATGGAGCATTGTCTTCTGACCCGAACCTTCAATCGGGACGTCGGCGCCTTCATCGCGGACTATCGTTCAAGGCTGGAATCCCTCGAAGCCGCCCTAGAGGAGAACCGGGGCAATGTGATCGTCGTGCGGTTCGAGGATTTCGTCCGCTCGGAACAGACGCGCCGGGACATGGCCCTGCGCGTCGGCGTCGATCCCGACGGGCCGCGCAAGCCCAGCGTCCGCTTCCCCTTCGTTCCCGAGAAATCGGTCGGCAATATCGGCATTCATCGGACCTTCGACGATCAGGAGGCGATAGGCCGCATCGGCGAGGAACTGGCCAAATATTGCCACGAGGAAGCGGCGGCGGCCCTTCCATAAGGCGGCCCCGGCTCGCCTTTCTGATCGTCCGGCAACCAGGTTGAGAATCCATACACAACTGATTTCATTGACATAAACTCATACTCTTCCGTCATCGCCGGGCCATCCGCTCCGACAAGGCCAGGCAGGCCCGGGAATGACGGATGGGGGAATATGAGCCCCCCGACTTAGACTCCAGGGCGAAAAAACAGTCCAATTGGAGTCGAACGCTTGCTGATTTCATTGGAAATTTTCGTTCTCGTCATTTCTGTCCGCCAGGAGTCCAACGTCGGACCCGGTTGAGAATTTCGCCTGTCTTGCTCATCGGGGATTCCGTCGCGCCGCCGCGCATGACGAAGGCAGGCGCATGAGCCCCGGCCGAGGTCCATTCTGAAGGCGCCCGAGAGGGGCGTGCGGAAAACACCGGCGGACACAGCGAAACCCTTTCGGGTCAAGGCGCCGGCCGCCGGAAATGCGGGATCAGGTCGTGAACTCATAAAGAGTTATCGGAGAGTCTATTGACTTCAATACATCCGCCATCGCCGGGACAGGCCCGGCGATCCATACGCTCCGACAAGGCAAGGCCAGCCCGGAACGCCCCGCGTGTATGGATTCCCGCCACAAGGGCGGGAATGACGGATGGGGGAATATGAGTCTTCTACCTAGGGTGATGCGTTCGGGGTGAAAGCCCTATAAGACGCCTTCTCCCCTTCTCCCAATGCGTTTGCGACTTGCCATGGCGACCCTGAACCAGATCCGATCGACCTTCCTCGACTACTTCGCGGGCCACGGCCACGAGAAGGTGCAGTCAGCCCCGCTGGTGCCCCAGAACGATCCGACCCTGCTGTTCGTCAACGCGGGCATGGTGCCGTTCAAGAACGTCTTCACCGGCCAGGAGAAGCGCCCCTATGTGCGCGCCACCTCGTCGCAGAAATGCGTGCGGGCGGGCGGCAAGCACAACGACCTGGACAACGTGGGCTATACGGCGCGGCACCACACCTTCTTTGAAATGCTGGGGAATTTCTCCTTCGGCGACTATTTCAAGGCCGACGCCATCGAGTTCGCCTGGACCCTTGTGACCAAGGAATTCGGCATCCCCAAGGACCGTCTGATGACCACGGTCTATGTGGACGACGACGAGGCGGTCGACCTGTGGAAGAAGATCGCCGGCCTGCCGGAAAGCCGCATCGGCCGCATCGCGGGCACGGACAATTTCTGGTCCATGGGCGACACCGGTCCGTGCGGGCCGTGCACCGAGATATTCTATGACCACGGCGACCATATCTGGGGCGGCCCCCCCGGTTCGCCGGAAGAGGACGGCGACCGCTGGGTCGAGATCTGGAACCTGGTGTTCATGCAGTTCGAGCAGGCGGCGGACGGAAGCCGCACCAACCTGCCCAAGCCGTCCATCGACACCGGCATGGGGTTGGAGCGCGTGGCGGCGGTGCTGCAGGGCGTGCATTCCAACTATGAGACGGACCTGTTCCAGAACCTGATCGCCGCCTCCGAGGCGGCGACCAAGACGAAGGCCGAGGGCGACCAGGCGCCCAGCCACCGGGTCATCGCGGACCATCTGCGCTCGTCCTGCTTCCTGATCGCCGACGGGGTGACGCCATCCAACGAGGGGCGCGGCTATGTGCTGCGCCGGATCATGCGCCGGGCCATGCGGCACGCGCACCTCTTGGGCGCCGCCGATCCGCTAATGCACCGGCTGGTCCCGGCGCTGGTGACAGAGATGGGCGACGCCTATCCGGAGCTGGGCCGGGCCGAGGCCTTCATCACCGAGACCCTGCGCCAGGAGGAGGAGCGGTTCCGCACCACCCTCGGCCGAGGCATGACCCTGTTCGAGCAGGCGACGACGACCCTGAAGGCGGGCGACATGCTGGAGGGCGAGACCGCCTTCACCCTCTATGACACCTATGGGTTCCCTCTGGACCTGACCCAGGACGAGGCGCGGCGCCGGGGCTTCGGCGTCAATGTGGACGGCTTCGAGGCGGCGATGGCGCAGCAGCGGGCGCGCTCGCGCGAGCACTGGAAGGGTTCGGGCCAGACCGCCGATGCGGCAGAATGGATGAAGGTGCGCGACCGCATGGGGCCGACGGCCTTCACCGGTTATGACGCCGTCGAGGGCTCCGGCGAGGTGCTGGAGATCATGAAGGACGGCGTCCATGCCGAAACCGCCGGCGCCGGCGACATCGTCGAGGTGCTGTTCGACACCACGCCCTTCTACGCCGAGAGCGGCGGCCAGGCGGGCGACCACGGCCTGATCGAATGGCCGGGGGGCGAAGCCGAGGTCATCGACGTCAGGAAACAGGCGGGCGACCTGCATGTCCATGTGGTCGAGATGCGCTCCGGCGAACTGAAGGCCGGCGTGCGCTGCGCCCTGCTGGTGGACGCGGAGAAGCGCCGCACGACGCGGGCCAACCACTCGGCCGCGCACCTGCTGCACTCGGCGCTGAGGAACGTGCTGGGCCTGCATGTGGCCCAGAAAGGCCAGCTGGTGGACGCCGAGCGGGCGCGCTTCGACTTCAGCCACGGCGCGCCGCTGACCGAGGCCGAGATCGAGGCCATCGAAGCCGAAGTCAACGCCGTCATCCGCCAGAACGTCCCCGCCGAGACGCGGCTGATGGCGCCCCAGGCGGCCATCGAGGCCGGCGCCATCGCCCTGTTCGGCGAGAAGTACGGCGATGAGGTGCGGGTGCTGACCCTGGGCCGGTCGCTGACCAGCGACAACCAGGCCTATTCGGTGGAGCTGTGCGGCGGCACCCATGTGGCGCGCACCGGTGACATCGCCCTGTTCAAGGTCGTGTCCGAAGGGGGTATCGCCGCAGGCGTGCGCCGCATCGAGGCCCTGACCGGCGAGGCGGCCCGACAGTATCTGGAAAGTCAGGCCAGGGTGGCGCGCGGTCTGGCCCGCGACTTCAAGATCCAGCCCGCCGACGTGCCCGGCCGGGTGGACGCTCTGACCGGCTCGGTCAAGGCGCTGGAGAAGCAGGTGGCTGAACTGAAAAAGCAGATCGCCTTGGGCGGCGGCGCCGGCGAAACCGCCGCGCCGGAGGAGATCGGCGGCGTCAAACTGATCGCCCGGGTGCTGGAGGGGGTGGACGGCAAGGGCCTGCGCGGCGTGGCCGAGGATTTCAGGAAACAGGTCGGCTCCGGCGTCGTGGCCCTGATCGGCGTCACCGACGGCAAGGCGGCGGTGACGGTGGCGGCCACGTCCGACATGGTGGGCAAGATCAATGCGGCCGACCTGGCCCGCGCCGCCGTGCTGGCCATGGGCGGCCAGGGCGCCGGCGGCAAGCCCGACTTCGCCCAGGGCGGCGCGCCCGACGGCTCGAAGGCCGAAGACGGCCTGAACGCAGTCAGGGCGGCGCTGAAAGGCTAGATGCTCAGCCCCGGAGCGTGGGGGAATCGGTCAAGACGATCCTCCCTTCCGGAAGGGGCCCGGAAGGGACCATGAGCCGGAGGCGCCGTTGTCGCCGGCATGGCGGCCAGGCTCATGCCTGAACCCCGGCGTTGATGACGTGAATCATGGCCAGCCCCATATCTGCCGAATGAGGACGCTAGCCGTGTTCTGATCGCCTTTGTCGTTGCTAACCGTCGCCAGATAGCACGGAGGGCGCATTCGGCGCGCCAAGCTCACGCTTCGTCGCCTCCCGCGCCGAACCTTTTGCACGGCCTCAAAACAAACCTTGGCTAACCGACGGCCGAGTTAGCCAAAACCCGTTCCAACTGACTGAAAAACAAGGAGAGCAAGATGGGGGTGGCGGACAGAGAGGGATTCGAACCCTCGGTACGCTTTCACGTACACACGCTTTCCAAGCGTGCGCGATCGACCACTCCGCCACCTGTCCGTTCCACGCCGTGCGTGCGCCGCCGAATGGTCGATCCGGCGCAAGGCGAGGCTGATAGAACAGCCGAGGCCCATGGGCAAGCATCGTGGGGCTTCCCATATGTCGCCCGACACATTTTAAGAGGCGATCATGCTGTTTTCCAAATCCGCCGACCTGCCCGCCGCCGAGACCGCCCTGCCGGGCCGCGACCGGCCGATCCCCACCGACGAGGTTCATTTCGTCACCGGCCGCCCCCTCCAGGGACCGCATCCGCAAGGGTTCCAGAGCGCCCTGTTCGCCATGGGCTGCTTCTGGGGCGTGGAGCGGGTGTTCTGGACGTTGCCCGGAGTGTGGGTGACCTCCTCCGGCTATGCGGGAGGCTTCACGCCCCATCCCACCTATGAAGAAGTCTGCACCGGCCGCACCGGTCACGCCGAGGCGGTGGAGGTGATCTTCAATCCGCAAGACATCACCTATGAGGATCTGCTCCGGGTGTTCTGGGAGAACCACGACCCTACCCAGGGCATGCGCCAGGGCGGCGACGTGGGCACGCAGTACCGCTCGGCCGTCTATTACGCCGACGACGATCAGAAGGCGGCGGCGGAACGCTCACGCGACGCCTATGCGGCGGCTCTGAAACGCGTGGGCATGGGACCGATCACCACCGAGATCGCTCCGCGCCCACCCTACTATTTCGCCGAAGGCTACCATCAAGGATATCTGGCCAAGAATCCCGGGGGCTATTGCGGGATCGGCGGAACCGGCGTGTCATGCCCTGTCGGGGTGGACCTGGAGGCCTGAGGAACCATGGACCGGGAGGGGGTGAAGCGGGCCTGCCTGTCGCTGCCCGCGACGACGCTGGACCATCCGTTCGGCGACGATCACGACGCCTACAGGGTCGGCGGCAAGATGTTCGCCATTGTCGGCGGCATGGGCGGTCTGTCGTTCAAGGTGTCCGACATCGCCTATGAGGTCCTGACCGAAACCGGCCGCGCGGCCCCGGCGCCCTATCTGGCCCGCGCGAAATGGGTGCACCTGGCCGACCCCGCCGACTGGCCCGACGACGACCTGGCCGATCATCTGAAGACGGCCCATGCGATCATCGCCGCGAAACTGACGAAGAAGGCCCGGGCGGCGCTGGGGCTGGCGTGAAGGTTCTGGTCCTCGGCGCCACGGGGCTGATCGGCGCGCATGTGGCCGCGCGGCTGCAGGCGGACGGTCATCAGGTGATCGCGGCCGGGCGCGGGCGGCGGATGCTGGAGCGCCGCTTTCCGGGGCGCTGGGTCCACGCGGATCTGGCGACGTTCGACGCCGGGCGCTGGGCCGAGACGCTGAAGGGGCTCGACGCGGTGGTGAACTGCGCCGGGGCGCTGCAGGACGGTCTGCGCGACGATCTGGAGGCCGTGCATGACGCGGGCGTGCGGGCCCTGCTGGCCGGCTGCGCGGCGGCGGACGTGAAGCGATATGTGCACATCTCGGCCGCCGGGCTGGCCGAAGATCGGACGACGGCCTTCAACCGCACCAAACTGGCGGGCGAGGCGGCGGTCCGCAGCTCCGGGCTGAACTGGATCATCCTTCGTCCCGGCCTGGTTCTGGCGCCCACGGCCTATGGGGGCAGCGCGCTTCTCAGGGCGCTTGCGGCCTTTCCACTGGCCATCCCCGCCGTCTGGCCCGACCGAGTGGTTCAGGTGATCGGCATGGATGATCTGGCCTCTGCGGTGTCGTGCGCGCTGACGCCCGGCGCGCCGTCAGGCGTCGTGGTGGATGTGCTGCACGAAGAGCCGGTGCGGCTGGATGATCTGCTGGGGCGGATGCGGCTCTGGCTGGGTCATGGCCCGGCGCCGGTCGTGGCCGTCCCGGCCGTTCTGGCGCGGCTGGCGGGCCGGGCGGCGGACGGCCTGGGCCGGCTGGGCTGGCGCAGCCCCATGCGCACGACCTCGCTGGAGCAGTTGCGCCTGGGCGTCACCGGGGACGGGACGCAGTGCGCGCGCATCCTCGGGGTTTCGCCCCGTCCGCTGGACACGGTGCTGAACGCCTGGCCCGTCGGGGTTCAGGAACGCTGGTTCGCCCGGCTCTATCTGATGAAGCCGGTCATTCTCGCCGTCCTGGCCGCCTTCTGGTTCGCCTCGGGGGTGATCGGGCTGATCTCGCGCGAGGCGGCCGGCGCCGTGCTGGCCCAGGCCGGAACGGCGCCGGGCCTCGACCGCCTGATGGTGCTGGGCGGTTCGGCGATCGACATGGCCCTGGGGCTGGCCGTCCTGTTCCGGCCTTGGGCGCGCGGGGCGCTGTGGGGCATGGTGCTGATGACCGCCGTCTATCTGGCGGGCGCGACCCTGGTCCGGCCCGACCTGTGGCTGGAGCCGCTGGGGCCGCTGGTCAAGACGGTTCCGGCCGCCATGCTGGCGCTCGTTGCGCTGGCCATGCTGGATGATCGATAGCGAGGGGGCGGGCGTGGACCTCTATTTCCTTCTGAAGATCGCCCATGTGATCGGGGCGACAGTGCTGCTGGGCACGGGGGCGGGCATCGCCTTCTTCATGCTGATGGCGCATCGGACCCGCGACGCGGCCCTGATCGCCCACACCGCCGGCGTGGTGGTGATCGCCGACTGGCTGTTCACCGCCTCGGCCGTCGTGATCCAGCCCGTCACCGGCGCCGCCCTGGCCCATCTGACGGGCCAACCCCTATTCAGCGGCTGGCTGGGTCTCAGCCTAGTTCTCTACGTCGTGACCGGCGCCTTCTGGCTGCCGGTGGTGTGGATCCAGAAGCGCATGCGCGACCTGGCCCGCGAGGCGGTCCGCCAGGGCGCGCCCCTGCCCGCCGCCTACGAACGGCTGTTCCGCATCTGGTTCGCCTGCGGCTTTCCCGCCTTCGCGGCGGTTCTGGCGATCATCATCCTGATGGTGACCCGGCCCGCGTTCTGAGGGGCGGCCTCAGTCCGCCGCCTGCTCCGCGATCCAGGCGTCCATGCGCTGGTCCAGCAGGTCCAATGGCAGGGCGCCGTCCACCAGGAGGGCGTCGTGGAAGTCGCGGACATTGAACGCCTCGCCCAGGGCTTCTTCCGCCCGCGAACGGATCTCCCGCAGGCGGATCTCGCCGATCTTGTAGGCCAGCGCCTGGCCCGGCCAGCCGATGTAGCGTTGCAGCTCGGTCTCGATGTTGTGGGGCGACAGGGCCGAGTTCTCGGTGAAACAGGCCCGCGCCTGTTCGATGTCCCAGCCCAGCCAGTGGATGCCGGTGTCCGCCACCAGCCGGCACGCGCGCCACATCTCGTAGGACAGCCGCCCGAACCGCTCATAGGGCGTGCGGTAGAAGCCCATCTCCTCGCCCAGGAACTCTGCATACAGGCCCCACCCCTCGGTGAAGGCGGTGACGTTGGCGCCGCGCCGGAAATAGGGCCCGGCCTCGGCTTCCTGCTGCAGGGCGATCTGCAGATGGTGGCCGGGCACGGCCTCATGCAGGGTCAGGGCGGGCAGTTCATAGAGTGGGCGCTGGTCCAGCCGCCCGGTATTGACGATGTAGCCGCCGGGTATTCCGTTCTCGATGGAGCCCGAGAAATAGCGCCCGGTGGTGTAGCTGGCCTCGATCTCCTGGGGCACCGGACGCACATCATAGGGCAGGCGCGGCAAGGTGCGGAACAGGGCCGGCAGGCCGCCGTCGGCACGCTTGGCCATCTCCGACGCCTCCTTCAGCAGGTCCTCGCGGCTGGCCGCATAGAATTGCGGATCGGTGCGCAGGAAGTTCAGGAATCCGGCGAAATCACCCTGCCACTCGGCGGCGGCCATCTCCTCGTCCATGCGGGCGCGGATGCGGGCGACCTCGGCCTGGCCCAGGGCGTGGATCTCGTCCGGCGTCATGTCGGTAGTGGTGTAGCTGCGCGCCAGGAAGGCGTAGTAGTCGCGCCCGCCCGGCCGGTGCGCCAGGCCCAGGGTCTCGGGCGCGGCGGGCAGGTATTCGGTTCGCAGGAATTCGGCCCAGGCCGTGCGGCGCGGCGCGATTTCGGCGGCGATGACGTCGCGGGCGCGGGCGCGCCAGGCGTCCTGAAGCTCGGCGGGGATCGCGGCGGGCAGGTTGGCCAGCGGCCGCATCAGGGGATCGGTCTCGGCGGTGAAGGCGGCGTCGGTCTCGGCCAGCGCCAGGGCGCTCTCGACCACCGAACGGGTCTGGACCAGGCCGGTCTCGAGACCCCGTCGGGCGTCCGTCAGGGATTCGTCATAGAAGGCGCCCAGGCCCGCCATGCGATTCAGCCACGCTTCGCCCTCGACGCGGGTGGTGATGCGGGTCGAGCCTGACAGATAGCCAATCCATTGACCCGGACCGCCCTCGGAATCGAAGGCCAGGCGCCCGCCGTCATGGCCCACGCGCTCCACCGCCATGTCGACGATCCACGACAGGAAGGCGTGGTTCAGCCGGTCCTCGTCGTCCAGGGCCGCCGGATCGACCGCATCCAGCCGCGCGGCGAACCCGCGCAGGGTTTCGGTGCGCGCCAGCTCCGCCTCGCGCGAGGTGTCCGGCAGGGCCGCCAGGGCCGCCGCGTCGCCTTCACGGCCCGCGCCGATCGGATCGTTGGCCCGGTCGAACGCCTCGTAGTCCGCCAGGATCGCGGCCAGGTCGGCATGTCGGGCCTGCGCCTGGGAGGCGGCGTTGGGGGCGGGATGCGTCTGGGCCGGCGCGATCACCGGCGCGGCTGCAGCCGCCAGGGCCAGGACGGCGGCGCCCAGAAGAGCGATGGATCGGGTCATGGACGAAAAGCCCCCTTTCGAATTCGGAACAGGCGCATGGGGCCGTGCGCGGGCGGTCACGTCAATGCCGGAAAGATTCGCAGATCGCGGTTCGCCCGACATCTCTTGACCGGCCGGGCCGGGCGCGCTCGATTGGCGTGAGGGGAAACACGGCGCGAAATCGATCCAGCCTGGCGCGTCCGGCCGGTCCGGGTTTCACTCCGTTTCGTAGAGCGGACGGTTTTCCGATTCAGGTCGATCCGGCCGAAGCGGAAAACGATCCAGGGGGAGGACCGCTTTGAGCCGACGACTGCTGACGCGGCTGGCCCTGATCCTGGCCGGCGTATTCCTGACGGCCTATCTCGCCTCGCCGGTCTTCGCGGTCCGCTCGCTGATAAACGCCGCGCGCACGGGCGACGCGGCGCGGCTGGAGCGGCTGGTGGATTTCCCCGCCGTGCGTGACGACCTGAAGGCCCAGGTGAACGCCCAACTCGTGCGCCGGGTGCGCGAGGACCCGGAGCTGCGCGACAATCCCCTGTCCGGTCTCGGGCTGGTGCTGGCTCCGTCCCTGCTGTCGGGCGTGGTGGACGCCTTCGTGACGCCCGAGGCCCTTGCCGCCATGGTTCAGACCGCCGAGGCGCCGGACCTGATCGGCGACGACGGCGATGTGGTGCTGGAGCCGCCCGCAGCCCGTCACAAGGACATCCGCATCGGCTACGGCTATCGCGGCCTGAACCGCTTCGCCGGCACCCTGACCGACCGTGACCGCCCGCATCAGCGCATCGACCTGATTATGGAGCGGCGCGGCGTGTTCAGCTGGAAACTGGCCCAGGTGCGCCTGCCGAGGGAATAGGGGCGGCCCTCAGACCTTCTCGCTGATCCGGATGGCGGCGCGACAGCCGGCCTTGATGACGGCGCTGAGCAGGGGATAGGCGGGGGCTTCGTGGGCGCCCTGCTCGATCGCGTGGTCGTGGTGGGCCAGCTCCTCGTCGCGGAACTGGCGGAACTGGGCGGCCATGGCCGGGTCGCGATCCTCGATCTCGTCGGCCTGGTCCGCGTAGTGCCCGCCGATCACGCTTTCCACCGCTTCGGTGCAGGCGTGGGCGGCCTTTTCACCCATCAGGGCCGTGCCGACCCCCAGGCCGTAGGCGGCCAGGCGCCAGAACGGCGTCATCAGGGTGGGGCGCATCTGTCTTTCGGTCAGGAGCGCCTCGAAGCGCTTCAGATGGACGTCCTCCTCGCCCTCCATGCGGGCCATGTCCGCGGCGATGACGGCGCGGCCTCCGGCTTCGAACACCCGCTTCTGGCCGCGATAGATCTGCACCGCCGCCATCTCGCCGGCGTGGTCCACCCGCAGCATTTCGGCCAGCCGTGCGGCGGGGGCGCCGCGTCCGGGCCGGGCCAGAGGAATGCGTCTGGAGCTCATGACCGCCTCACTTGCCGATGCTCCGGGGCGCCCGCGCGTCCTTGGGACGCTTGGCCGCCACCAGGCTGAACACCGCCAACGCGGCCGAGATCAGGGTGTTCCAGCCCGCCATGGACAGGCCCAGGAAACTCCACACCACCGCATCGCACATGGCCGGGCGCGCGGCGGGCGCCGTGCCGAAGGCCAGGGCGGTCAGGGCGTCCAGATCCGCCATGCCGCCGCCCGCACAGGTGGCCGGCAGGGACCACCACTTCAACTCGCCGCCCGCATGGAACCCGGCCGTCACAGCGCCGGTGGCGAAGACGGCCGCCAGCAGGAAGGCGGCGATGCGCGGCGTGCCCCGGCTGGCGCGGCTGAACAGGGCCCACAGGGTGGCGGGCAGGGCGATGGCGATGGCGGCCCAGAACACCTCGCGCTGCTTCAGGCACAGATTGCACGGCGCCAGCCCGGCGTAACGCTCGAAAGCGTGGGCGGCCCCCAGCATGGCCGCCGAGGCCAGGAAGGCGAAGGCGGTCCACCAGCGGGCGACGAAACGGCAGGCGTTCAGCATGGCCGTGGTTCTAGCTTGACCTGAAGCCCGCGTCGATGCGCCAAAACACGGCCGCCTCAGCCGGGCAGCAGGCCCGTCAGCCCCGCCGCCCAGCCGGCGCCGAGCATCACACCCGTCAGCATCAGAGCCAGGAACAGGGCCCAGCCCGCCGCAATCCCCATCCCCGCCAGCACGAACAGTCCGTCGCGCTGGATCAGGCCGGCCGCCATCAGCGCCAGGGCCGTCGAGGGAACGGTGTTGGTCAGGGGCAGGACGATCGCGCAGATCGCCAGGATCATGAAGGCCGCCGCGACCTGTTCGGCCGGCCCGTCCGCGAACAGGCGCAGGCGCGCGCGCGACAGGGACTCGGTCCACCGCAGCCGCCGGTCGGCGAAATCGGCCATGCGCTTCAGCCACGAGGCCGGCACCCGGCGCTCCAGCACCGCCGACGGCAGCCACGGCTCCTTGCGCCCGATCAGCAATTGGCCCGCCAGCAGCAGCAGCGGAATCCCCAGCACCTGCGGCACGCCGTAAAGGGCGGGGACCAGGCACGGAATCGACAGGATCAGGATCAGCAGGCCGAATCCGCGTTCGTCCAGATAGTCGCGGATCTCACGCAGGGTCAGGCCGTCCCGTCCGCCTTCGCGCGCCAGATGGACGATCATGTCGATGGCGCCGCGGCTGACGTCATCGCGGTGGCGGCCGCCGCGTCCCGCGCCCTGCTCCTGGTCGGCAGAATCCATCATATCCGCGTGAATCTGGGTCATCAGGGATGTGATCCTGACCCAGAAAGGTTTCCATATGGCGCCCGATCCGCCCCGCCCGTTCTTGTTCCGTGGCCGCCATGCGCCTAGGTTCCGGCCCGAATTCCCGGCTCAGGACGCTCGGGACATGCCGATCTCAGGGAGAACGATCATGAACGCCGACACCCAAAAAGACGCCATGAAGGCCCTGGACGCCGAAAACCCGCTGGGCGTGGACGGTTTCGAATTCGTCGAGTTCACCGGCCCGGACCCCAAGGCCATGATCGAACGGCTGGAGCTGATGGGCTTCGTCCAGAGCCATGTGAACCCGAAGACCGACGCGGTGCGCCTGAAACAGGGCGACATCACCATGGTCGTCAACCGCAACCCCAAGGGCCAGGCCAGGGAATTCGCCGACGAGCACGGCCCCTCGGCCAACGGCATGGCCTTCCGCGTGGCCGACGCCAGGGCCGCCTATGAGGGCGCGGTCGAGCGCGGCGGCCGGCCGGCCGAGGGCCACGACGGCGGCGCGCTGGGCGGCGGTTATCCCTATGTCCTGCAGGGCATCGGCGGCTCGCTGCTCTACGTGGTCGACGCCTATGGCGAAAACGGCTCGCTCTATGACGGCTGGACCGAGGTGGAGGGCTGGCGCGAAGCGGAGGCGAAGAACAACGTCGGCCTGACCAGCCTGGACCACCTGACCCACAATGTGCGGCGCGGCCAGATGCGCAACTGGTCCGGCTTCTACGGCCAGGTCTTCAACTTCCAGGAACAGAAGTATTTCGACATCAAGGGCAAGGCGACGGGCCTGTTCAGCCAGGCCATGATCGCCCCGGACAAGGCCATCCGCATCCCCCTGAACGAAAGCCAGGACGAGAACAGCCAGATCGAGGAATTCCTGCGCCGCTACAACGGCGAGGGCATCCAGCACATCGCCCTTCACACCGACAATATCTTCGAGACGGTCGAGGAGATGAAGCGGCGCGGCATCCCCTTTCAGGACACCATCGAGACCTATTTCGAACTGATCGACAAGCGCCTGCCCGGCCACGGGGAGGACGTGGCGCGCATGCGCAAGAACCGCATCCTCATCGACGGGTCGGACGAGGACGGCCTGCTGCTGCAGATCTTCACCCAGGACACCTTCGGCCCGATCTTCTTCGAGATCATCCAGCGCAAGGGCAACCAGGCTTTTGGCGAAGGCAATTTCCAGGCCCTGTTCGATTCCATCGAGCTGGACCAGATCCGGCGCGGCGTCATCAAGGTGGATGCCTAAGCCCCCGGCGTGGCTGCCCTGGCTCGGCCCCGTCCTGGCGGCCGGGATCGGGGCGGCGGTCGGGGAGTACGGTCTCGGCGGCGGGTTCTGGACCGTTCTGGTCGCCGCCCTGATCGGCGGCTTCGCCCCCATCGTCGTCTATCGGGTGTGGGTGTGGCGGCGCCAGCGCGGTCAGTGAAAGTCGCGTGAGCCCGGCAGCACCCGCACATCGCGGGGATGCCGCCCCCGCGCCGGCTGGTGGGCCGACCCCGGCGCGGCGTCGGGGGTCAGATCGCCCAGCATGGACGTCCAGTCGTCCAGTTCCTCTACCACCAGATGGGTCACCCCCTCGGCCGTCTGCACCCGCCCCCGGGCCAGCACCATCCGCGCGCCCATCGCCGTCGGCCGGAACCGCTCGAACACACTCTCCCACAGCACCAGATTGGCCACCCCGGTCTCGTCTTCGAGGGTCATGAAGCAGACCCCCTTCGCCGTCCCCGGCCGCTGCCGCACCAGCACCACGCCGCCGACCTGCACCCGCCGCCCGTTGGGCATTCGCGCGTAGTCTTTCGCGCTGACTGCTCCGACCCGCATCAGCCGCTCGCGCAGGAAGGCGATCGGATGGCCCTTCAGCGACAGGCGAATCGACTGGTAATCGCTGACCACCTCCTCGGACGGCGCCAGTTCCGGCAAGGATTGCGGCGGCTGCCCGTCGGTTTCGTCGAGCCGCATGGCTTCGAACAGCGGAGCCGGCAGCGCGGACGCGACGCCCCGCGCCGTCCAAAGCCCCTGTCGGCGGGTCAGATCCAGCGAGCCGAACGCATCGGCTTCGGCCAGCCGATCCAGGGCCGCCGGCGGCAGTTTCGCCCGTAGCCGCAGATCCTCCAGATCGGCGAACGGCCCTTCCCTGCGAACCTCCATGATCCGTTCGGCCCATTCCTTGCGGAACCCGGCGATCGAACGCAGGCCCAGTCGAAGGGCGCGACGCCGCCGACGGGGACAGGGTTCCAGCGAGGCGTCCCAATCGCTGACGTCGACGTCCGGATGGCGCACCTCCACGCCATGCTCGCGAGCGTCCCGGACCAGTTGCGCCGGGGCATAGAAGCCCATCGGCTGGCTGTTCAGCAGGGCG
>JAEZCL010000208.1 GCA_023433585.1 Pseudomonadota bacterium | reverse complement strand
GGGGTCCACCGCCTGCGGGCTGATTCCCAGCCGGGCGGCCAGCTCCGCCACGAGGCGCTGCTCGACCTCGGCGCGACCGGGCGCGGCCACGGCCGGTGCCGGCGTGCTGCCCGCACCGCCGGTGACGTGTTCCGGGTCGGCCGCGCTCCAGCGCGCCAGCACCGTGAGGTCGCCGGTGAGGAAGGACTGCCGGGCGGCCCGCCGTTGCAGCTTTCCGCTGGAGGTCTTCGGGATGCTGCCCTGCTTGATCAGGACCACGTCGTGCACCTGGAGGCCGTGCTCCTGGGCGACCGCGCCGCGGATCGCCGTGACGACGCGCTCGGCGTCGAGCCGGGCGCGGCTGCCGCCGACCTCCTGGATGACGACGAGCCGCTCCTCGCCGTCGACCTCCACCGAACAGGCCACGCCGCAGCCCGGCCGCAGCGTCGGATCGCTCTGCTCGACCGTCACCTCGATGTCGCTCGGGTAGTGGTTCCGCCCGGCGATGATGATCAGGTCCTTGTGCCGGCCGGTGACGAACAGCTCCCCGTCGTCGGTCAGGAAGCCCAGGTCGCCGGTGCGCAGGAACGGGCCGTCGCCGCTGCCGGCGAGCCGGGCCCGGAAGGTCTCCTCGCTCTCCTGCGGGCGTCCCCAGTAGCCCTGGGCGACGCTACCGCCGCCGAACCAGATCTCGCCGACCCGGCCGGCCGGGAGCCGCTCGCAGGTAGCGGGGTCGACGATGACCAGCTCGTGCCCGGCGGCCGCCGTTCCGCAGCTGACGAGCGTCCGGCTCTCCTCGTCCGGGCCGGCCTCGACCGCCCGGTTGTCGGCGAGGTCGGCGGCACGCACCCGGCGTACTGCCGGTTCGGTGCCGGCCAGCCCGCCGGCGACGAACAGCGCCGCCTCGGCCAGGCCGTAGCAGGGGTAGAAGGCCTCGCGGCGGAACCCGCTGGGCCCGAAGGCCGCCACGAACCGGTCGATGGTCTCGGCCCGGACCGGCTCGGCCCCGCTGAACGCCAGCCGCCAGCTGCTCAGGTCCAGCGCCGCGCGTTCGTCCGCGGTGGTCTTCGCCAGGCACAGCTCGTAACCGAAGTTGGGGCTGCCGCTGAGCGTGGCCCGGTAGGTGGAGATGGCCTGCAGCCAGCGGAGCGGGCGCTTGAGGAACGACGTCGGTGACATGAAGGTCGCCGGGAACCCGGCGTAGAGCGGCTGCAGCATGGCGCCGATCAGCCCCATGTCGTGGTACGGCGGCAGCCAGCTCACCAGCCGGGTGGTCTCGACGTCGGTGATGAAACGCTGGTTCGTCACCTCGAGGTTGGCCAGCAGGTTGGCGTGGCTGAGCACCACGCCCTTCGGCCGCCCGGTGGAGCCGGACGTGTACTGGAGGAACGCCACGTCGTCACCGCCGAGGCCGGGCTCGCGCCACCCGTCGGCCACGGCCGGGTCGATCCGGTCGACGGCCTGCCAGACGAGCGAGCCCAGCGCGGGCGCCAGCGCGGTGATCTGGCCGGCCATCGCGGTGATCTCCGCCGGCGCGAGCACGACAGCGGGACGGGCGTCCTGGATCACGCCGATCAGCCGGGGCAGGGTCCGCTTGAGCAGCACCGGGTTCGGCGGATACACCGGTACGGCGATCACCCGGGCGTAGAGACAGCCCAGGAACGCGGCGAGGTAGTCCAGGCCCGGCGGGCAGACGATGAGCGCCCGCTCGCCCTCGTTCACGCGCTCTCGCAACGTGGCGGCGATGGCCCGGGCCCGCCGATCCATGTCGGCGTTGGAAATGGCGACCTCGTCGTTCTCGCCGTCGGCCAGGAACCGATAGGTCACGCCGTCCGGACGGTCGAGAAGGACCGCACGGAACCGGTCGACCAGGGTGCCGGGTTTCGGCGGTTGACCAGCGCGACCGGCGGACCCGGCCGACTGTCGCACTGGGTCGGCCGCATCGCCTCGTCCTGGCAGGGAAATGCCCACGATCCGATTCCTTCTGACGTCCGGTAAAGGCACAGCAGGTCCGGCACGAATGCATGATTAATGCTGCGTTCGCACCACGTTAATAGTCCGGAAAGCACGTTCTGGACTTCGCGAAAGGATCCGCGTTCGTCCCGCCGACTACCAGGACGGCGGCGGCACCAGCATCCCGGCGTTCATCGGCGAGTGTCAACCCTGATCGTTGATAAAGTTTGTGTAACTCGGTTTTCCCAGGAGGCGCAAGCAACGCACCGAGCGCCAACTCTCCGACAGGCGGGAACGATTTTCATAACTGCAGGTGAACGCAGCTCTGCCACTGTCGGATAATTGCGCGCCACTTACCCGACAGTCGACCCGGAGCAGCGTCCCGCCCGGCAGGGAGCGCGCAAAAGCGCAGGCCGTAGGCCATCACGGCATACACAACGGCGCGCCTTGCCGCAGGGAAAACGCGGGCGAACGCGCGTACGGCGGCCCACGTGCCCCGCTGCGCCATGCCCGTGACAGATGGTGCGCTTCAGCCAAGAAGCGCGTCGGCGGGCGTCATCCGCCCCGCCTATGCCGTCCTCGCCGCACATATTGACGAGTGGAATAAACGCCGTCGTGTACGGGCCTGAAACTCCTGGCCAAGGCCCGTCTGATAGCCGATGACATCATCCAGACTACCTCCCCCGGAGCGCAGCATAACACCAGGCGTCGCTCTGCGTTGCCCGTCGATCACGCCAATCAGGGCCGCCAATCCGGGCAGCCAAGATCAGTATGCTCACGACACTCCACGCGACCTGCGGAAATGGCTTCCGCGCCCGGATCGGGGCGCGCGATAAGCGCGTCGACCAAAGGAAAGGAGTGGGGAAAAACAAGAGGAAGAAGTCCTCAAAATTGCCCTGATCCACGGGGTTGACTTCTCGCCCAGGAGCCCGTGCCGGCCGGCCTCATCCACCCGCGCCGCAATCACGGACTGGAGGGACATGTCCGTCTCATGTGGAATCGGCGCCTTATCGGAGACAGTTCCTACTGCGGAGAAGAGCCGGATAATGAGGTCTTGTTCGGGATCTGGCCGTAAAGACGCGGGATATCCAATCGCTGATTCACCTGTCAGCGATCAGACGCCGCGCGCCGCTGCCGGTGGCGCCACTCCCCCGGCGGCGGACCGGGCGTGCGCCATCGCACGCCCGGTCCGGACGTCACGGGCAGGGCCGGCCCGGGCAGACGTCGATCACCTTGCCGGTGAGCAGGAAGACGGCCTTCTGCCGCTGCGCGCCGGGCTGCGCGCGGGGGAACTCGTGCGAGTCCTCGCCGTACTCCGGTCCGGCCGGGGCGAGGTTCGTCGGCGGTGGCGCGTACGCCGCGCCGCTGTTCCAGACCACCATGGCCGAGCCCGCGTACGGGTACCTGCGGATCGGCGCGATGCCCCAGA
Source organism: Pseudomonadota bacterium (assembly GCA_023433585.1). Lineage (GTDB taxonomy): Bacteria > Pseudomonadota > Alphaproteobacteria > Caulobacterales > Caulobacteraceae > Brevundimonas. The sequence continues at coordinate 399 of JAEZCL010000208.1, read as the reverse complement.
ACGGGCGCACGTCCGGTGACCAGCCGTCGGCGAGCGCCGGAGTGTGCAGGCGGGCGCCGATGGTGCGGGCCTGCACCTCCGCCGCCGCGGTGGAGACCTGCTGGTCGGCGAAGGCCACGTGCATCAGGACCCGGTGCGCCGGGGTACGCGGCAGCGGCCGGTCGGTCATGTGCTGGGCGTACCCGTTGGCCTCGGACCGGTCCCACAGCATCTGCAACAACCCGAAGACGAGCTGCTGATCGATCTTGTCCGGGTAGTAGCCGTCCAGGACGGTCTGGAACGGGGCGAAGTCGACGCTGCGCTGCAGCAGCGTGGAGTAGTTCATCGCGGGCACGCCGAGCACCGAGCGGGTCCAGTCCTGGGCGATGGCGGTCAGCGCGCCGCCGTTGATGCCGCCCT
>JAEZCL010000076.1 GCA_023433585.1 Pseudomonadota bacterium | reverse complement strand
CGTTTCAGCTGTCGAATGCGATCAGCGGCGCGTCGGCATCGGCAGCAGGCCCTCGCGCTGGGCGCGCTTGCGGGCCAGCTTGCGGGCGCGGCGCACGGCCTCCGCCTTCTGGCGGGCGCGCTTTTCCGACGGCTTTTCATAATGCACGTGGCGCTTCATTTCACGGAAGCTGCCTTCGCGCTGCATTTTCTTCTTCAGGGCTTTCAGCGCCTGATCGACATTGTTGTCGCGGACGAAAATCTGAACCAGGGGTCTCTCTCCTTTGGCCGCCCGCCGCGTCCTTTACCAAGGGAGACGGGCGAACAAGAAATCGGTCACGCGAAGGCCGGGCCTCCGCGAGGAAGGCGTGCGGATACACGAACGCCATGAGCCTGTCTAGGTTTCCGCGCGAAAGGACGCAGATTGTGATGCAGGCTCGCAACGCCGCGCGCGCGGGCGTATTCTGATCTCATGGACACGAGCACGGAACCGGATTGGGCCGACCGGATGGAGCAGGCAGTGCTGGACGCGGCGATCCAGCGCGCCCCGGCCCTGGGCTGGAACCGCCGTCTGGTGCGCGCGGCCTGTGAGGCGAACGGCCTGTCGCGCGGGGACGAGGAACTGCTGCTGCCGAACGGCCCGCGCGACCTGGCCGCATTGCTGTCGCGCCGCCACGACGCCCGCGCGCTGGAGGGGTTGTCCACGGAGGGCCTGAAGATCCGCGAACGCATCTTCGCCGGGGTCTCGGCGCGGATGGAGGCCGGAGCGGCGGACCTGGAGGCCACGAAACGCTGCGCCGGGTTCCTGGCCCTGCCGACCAACGCCGACCTGGGGCTTGAGCTGGCCTGGGAGAGCGCCGACCGCATCTGGCGCTGGGCGGGCGACACGGCGACGGACGAGAATCACTACTCCAAGCGCATGATCCTGTCCGGCATCCTGATCCCGGCCCTGACCATGCGCTGGTTCGACGGGCGCGAGGCCGCGGAAGGCTTCGTCCAGCGCCGCATCGCTGACGTCATGACCTTCGAGAAATGGAAGGCCGGCAAGGACTTCGACGCCCCCTTGCGCAAGGCGACCGAATGGCTGGGCCGGCTGCGGTATAGAACAAACTGACCCCTCTCCCGTCGGGGGGAGTTATATACTTGACAAAGCAGCGTTGAATCCGTAGGGTTTTCTCACTGGAGAGAGCCATGAACCTGACTGACCCCATCTTCGCTGACGCTGACAAGGCCCGCGCCCATCTGGAGAAGACCCGTTGGCCCCATGGCCCGGTCTGCCCTCACTGTGGCGTGGTCAACGAAGCCACTGCCATCAAGGGCCGCAGCGCCCGCGCCGGCCTCTACCAGTGCAACGCCTGTCGGGAACAGTTCACCGTCACCGTGGGAACCGTGTTTGAGCGCTCCAAGGTGCCGCTCAACAAGTGGCTGCTGGCCACCTATCTCCTGTCGTCCTCAAAGAAGGGCATCAGCGCCCACCAGATCGGCCGCACCCTGGGTGTGACCTACAAGACCGCGTGGTTCATGTGCCACCGCATCCGTGAGGCCATGACCATCCGCGATGGCGGCGCCCCCATGGGCGGCGAAGGCAAATTCGTTGAGGCCGACGAAACCGTCATCGGCGGCAAGGAAAAGAACAAGCGCCTGTCCAAGCGCAACCCGAAGAACATCGGCGCGGTCGGCAAGCAAATCTGCTTCTCGCTCGTTGAGCGCGGTGGCCGCGTCCGCTCGTTCCACGTGCCCGCCGTCAACGCCAAGACCCTGCGTCCGATCATCACCAAGCACGTGCGCCGCGAAAGCGCCCTGATGACCGACGACGCGGGCCAATACCGCATCATCGGACCCGAGTTCGCCCGCTACGAAACGGTCAATCACGGAATTGAGGAATACGTGCGCGGCGAAGCCTACACGAACACCATCGAAGGGTTCTTCTCCATCCTCAAGCGCGGCATCAACGGCGTCTATCAGCACGTGTCCGAAGCGCACCTGTCGCGCTATCTGGCAGAGTTCGATTTCCGCTATTCCAACCGCGTGTCCCTTGGCGTGGACGACACCGCTCGCACGAACGAAGCCCTGCGCGGCATCGGCGGGAAGCGCCTTATGTATCGGCGGACTGACGAAGCCTGTTACGCGTAAGCAGAAGGCTAGGCGCCTCTGGTGGCTGCGCCACGTGTCGACAGGCCGCGAGAACAAAACGTGCACGCGAAGCGGAGCTGTATGATAGGCTGGAATCGTTTGCTGCCCATCCCGACCAAGGTCAGCGGCAAACGATAACCAGCCCCATGCGGGCACCATCAAGGACTACCCACATGAACGACTTAAGCCAACTCCCGTGGCTTGAACAGAAGAAGATCGCCGCCTGGCAGCGATGCCGCCCGCGCCCCGGTTTTCCGCCGCAAGACTGGCGGCTCGACGACTACGGCACCGCCATCAGGCGGAGCGACTACGGCGTACAAGGCGATTACGGATGGGAGGTCGATCACATTGTCCCGACCGCCATCGGTGGAACGGACACCCTCGACAACGTGCGGGCGCTCCACTGCCGAAAGAACCGCTCGCTGGGGGGGCTTCTCGGGAACGCCCTTGAACAATCCGGAGGGCTGCTTTCCGGAGGGGTAAACGCCCTCTCCGGGCGACGAACCAGCCAATAGCTATTCGTCAGGCGCGGGCTTCGGCTCGCGCCCTTCTTTCTTCTCGACGTGCGGCTTCGGCGGCGTGTTCACTAGGTTCTCTAGAACCCGCTGAAACTCGTCGTCCCCTTCATTCTCAGGAGCGGTCTTCATGAAGCCAGCCTTTCATATCCCGCTATCGGCAACGCAGCTTCGACAGATCGGAGAGCTTTGCGCCATTCAAGCGCAGATCGAATGGTCGATGCAGATGGTCGTCAAGAAGCTGCTCGGCCTGTCACTGGCCTCGACCCTTAAGATTATGGGATCAACGAGCATTCGTTCCAACAGTTCTATTTGGATCGCCACCATTCGCGAAAAGTTGGACGACCAGGATGCGGTCGCGTGGGCAGAATTCGCCTTCTCTCAGATCGAGAAGCTGTCGGAAGGTCGCAACGACTTCATCCACGGCCTCTACGGATTGGATCTTTCAGATATCGTCACGAATTCCCCATCAAACCTGTTCATGGTCACCAGCCGTCGAAAAACCAGCGACCTTGTCCGCGTCGCGGGGGCCGCTGGAATCCGCCTCAGGAGCCACGCACCGACCGAAATCTCTCGCCTGCCAAAACTAGTGAATCAGGCGGCGCGGGTGTCGGTGATCGCTGCATATCTGGATGAAGTGGCGGCGAAAGGAAGCGACCGCCGCGAGCTTCTGTCATTGCGACGAAGACTCGGCTCACGACGTCCGCCGGAACCTCCCACGGAAGTGCCGAAGAAGGGAAAAGGGCGGCAACCCCCGCCTCGATCATGGCGGGGGTGATCTCAAAAGCACCGGCCTGTCCCGGCGAATCGGTAAACTGCATCGGTTGCTTTGTCACGTATATAACTCCCCCCGTCGGGAGAGGGAGGCTCCACGCACGGATGCGCGAGCATCCGTCCTTGCGTGGAGGGTGAGGGGTTCTGATGCGAACCGCCTGACCACCGACGCCCTCATCCCCCGCGCAATCACGAAATCGCTTCGCGCCTTCGTACGCGGGTTCCCCCTTCTCCCCTTGGAGACCATTGCGTAATTTTCATCTCCGCTCATCCCCGCGAACGCGGGGACCCAGTGCTTTGGGTGTTGCAGCGAGTGAGGATCATCCACCGCTCACCAGTCCTGAAGCATCGGCGTTAAGCTGGACAGGACTGGGTCCCCGCGTTCGCGGGGATGAGCGGAAAATTTTGAGCCGTCAGCCGTTATGCAAAGGTCTCCCTCGGGAGAAGGTTTCAGATAGCCCGCACCCGATTCACATGCCCCATCTTCCGGCCCGGCCGCGCTTCCCCCTTGCCGTAGAGGTGCAGGCGCGCATCCGGCTCGGCGGCCAGGGCCGGCCAGTCCAGCACGTCGTCGCCCAGCAGGTTGGTCATCTCCACCCGCGCGACCGCATCCGTCGCCCCCAGCGGCCATCCGGCGATGGCGCGGATGTGCTGTTCGAACTGGTCGCAGAGACAGCCGTCCTGGGTCCAGTGGCCGGTGTTGTGGACGCGCGGGGCGATCTCGTTGACCAGCAGGGTTCCGTCCGAAAGCTCGAACAGCTCCACCCCGATCACCCCCACATATGCCAGGCCGTCCAGGATCGCCTCGGCGATCTCGCGGGCGCGGGCGGCGGTTCCGGGGCGCACCTCGGCGGGGGCCAGGGTGGTGCGCAGGACGCCCTCGGCATGGCGGTTCTCGCCCAGGGGATAGACGGCGATCTCTCCCTCCAGCCCGCGCGCGGCGATGATCGACAGTTCGCGGACGAACTCGGCCTTCGCCTCCAGGATCGCCGGCGCCCGCCCGATGGCGTCGAAGGCCGCCGCCGCCTCGTTCGCCGAACGCACCCAGGCCTGGCCCTTGCCGTCATAGCCCTCGCGCCGGGTCTTGAGCAGGGCGGGCAGGCCGATGCGGGGCAGGGCGTCCAGGATGTCGGCGGCCGAATCGACGGCGGCGAAATCCACGGTGGCGGCGCCCACGGCGTTCAGGAACGTCTTTTCCGCCGTGCGGTCCTGCGCCACCGCCAGGGCCGTGGGGCCGGGCGCCACGGCCGCGCCGTTGACGGCCAGAAGGTCCACGGCGGCGGAGGGCACATTCTCGAACTCGAAGGTCACCACGTCCGACAGGCGGCCCAGGGTCTCCAGCGCGTCCGGGTCGTCGAAGGGGGCGGTGATCTGTTCGCGCGACACGCGGCCCGCCGGGCTCGACGGCTGAGGGTCCAGGATCACCACGTCGAAGCCCAGGCGCGCGGCGGCCTGGCTCAGCATCCGACCCAGCTGGCCGCCGCCCAGAATGCCGATGGTCGAGCCGGGGGCGAGGGGAAAACGCGCCAAATCAGTCCTCGACCGTCTCGGCGACCGAGGCGGTCAGCTCGGCGCGCCACGCCGCCAGCCGCCCGGCCAGCGCCTCGTCCGACAGGGCCAGGATCTGGGCCGCCAGGATGCCGGCGTTGGCCGCGCCCGCCTCGCCGATGGCCAGGGTCCCCACCGGCACGCCGCCGGGCATCTGGACGATGGAGAGCAGGGAATCCAGGCCCTTCAGCGCCTTGGACTTCACCGGCACGCCCAGCACCGGCAGCTCGGTCATGGAGGCGACCATGCCCGGCAGGTGCGCCGCGCCGCCCGCCCCGGCGATGACGACCTTGAAACCCTCGGCTTTCGCGCCCCGCGAAAAGGCCGCCAGCCGATCCGGGGTGCGGTGGGCCGAGACGACGCGCGCCGCCCACGCCACGCCCAGGGCGTCCAGGGAATCGGCGGCGCACTTCATTGTGGGCCAGTCCGAACGGCTGCCCATGACGATGGCGACCTGGGGCGTCGAGCGGTCCATGAACCCTCCGCGCATCAAGGAAACAGCGGGCTTATAGGACCGGCGTTGCGCGAGCAATATCGCGCGTTAGCATCAGCAGGCGGAAACGGGGGTGAGTCGCGCCCTCATGGCGGAGCGGCGGGAGTGTCCGACGGTGGTCAGGGTCCGGTGAGCGATGCGCTCGCAATCGACCTGGAGGCGGAGCTTCGGCGCCTGCGCGCCGAGGTCGAGGCTCTGCGCGTGCGGGCCGAGGCGGCCGAGGCGGCGGCCGACCACGACGTCCTGACCCCGGCCCTGAACCGTCGCGGCTTCATGGCCGCGCTTCACCGCACCATCGCCTATTGCCGCCGCCACGACGTGCCGGCGGTGCTGCTGTATCTGGACCTGGACGGGTTCAAGGGGGTCAATGACGCGCTGGGCCATCCGGCGGGGGATGCGGCCTTGAAACGGGTGGCCGAACTGATGCTGGCCAACCTGCGCGAGAGCGACGCGGTGGGCCGCCTGGGCGGCGACGAATTCGCCCTGCTGCTGCTGAACGCGGGCGCCGAGGAGGGCCGCGAGAAGGCGCGGCGCCTGCTGGAGACCCTGAACGCGGACGGATTCGAGTGGGACGGCGAGCGCGTGCCCCTGGGCGGCTCGTTCGGGGTGCGCGCCTATGCCGGCCAGTCCGACGCCGAAACCTGGCTGGCCGAGGCCGACGCCGCCATGTGGGTGAAGAAGAAGGGGCGATGACCTTCTCCTCCCCGCCTTGCGGGGTGGTGGAGGGGGGCGGCTCGGTGTTTCCTGAACGAGTCGCCAATCCCCCTCCGCCCGCGCCGCCTCCCCATCGTTCCGGTGGGGAGGAGAATAGTCGCGGCTCGCGCATTATATCCTGATCCATGCCTGCTTCCCCCCGCCGTTCGCGCCGATCATTCCTGACCAGTCTGGGCCTGATCGGCCTGGGCGGGGCGGCGGCGTGGTGGGCCAGGGACAATCTGTTCTGGCCGGCGCCGGACATCGCCTTCGCCGTGGACGGGACCAGCGGCTGGCTGGCCTTCGCCACGCCACAGCGTCTGTTCGTCACCGCCCGCGCGCGCATCGGCGGCGTGACCGTGGACGCCCTGATCGACAGCGGCGCCCAGGCCTCGGTGGTGGACGCCGGCCTGGCCCAGGCGCTGGACCTGCCCGGACGGCTGGCTCCGCCGCGCGTCGCCTATGGCCTGGGCGGCGGGGCCCAGGTGGGCGGCGCCGTGCGGGCGGACGTCGCCCTGGGATGGATGCGTCTGAACGGCCTGGCGCTGGGGGTGCTGGACCTGGGGCCGCTGGCCTCCGACGAGCGGCTCAACACGCGGCTGATTATCGGCCAGGACGTGCTGAGCCGGCTGGTGCTGGACATCGACTTTCCCAACCGGCGCCTGCGCTTCGGGCGCGACGAGGCGGCCGTGGCGCCGGGCGGCGCGACCGCCGTGCCCGCCGCCCGCTCCGGCCGCGCCCTGATCGCGCCGATCACGGTGGAGGGCGCGGAACTGACCGCCCTGATCGACACCGGCGCCTCGCCGGCCCTCAGCCTCAACGCCGACACCGCGCGGTCCATCGGCCTGCTGGACGGACGCGAGGCGCGCGCGGCGTCCAGCATCGTGCTGGGCGGCGTCCTGGCCGGGCAGGTGGTGACGGCGCGGACCCTGACCCTGGGCGAGCGCCTGTATGAAAACGTCGAGATCCACACCTTCCCGCCCAGCGCCCTTCCCGGCATCCCGCCGGTGCTGGCGGGCATGAGCCTGTTCCGCGACGGCCGCCTGATCCTGAACATCGGCGAAGGCCGGATGCTGGTGGGATGATGTGGGAACAGGCCGCACGCGCCTTATGTTCACGCCATGCCACGCGCCCTGAAACCCGAAGCGCCATGCGCTTCCCCGCATCAGCCGCATCCGCTGGGTCAAGCCGGCCAAGGAGGCGGACGAAGTGGCGACGCTGGAGAGGATGCTGGACTGACGTCTCCTCCCCGCCCGAGCGGGGAGGGGGACCGCGCAGCGGTGGAGGGGTTGGTTCAGCCTGCTCGGTCTTTCTGGCGCCAACCGCCAACCACCGAGCCGCCCCCTCCGTCACGGCGCGTATTCGCACCGCGCCACCTCCCCATTTCAAGGGGAGGAGACAGGGAGCTAACGTCCGCGTCGCGTCCCACGCCCCGAATTCATGGGCGATGCATTGGGCGATCAGCTTGCGCC
>JAEZCL010000108.1 GCA_023433585.1 Pseudomonadota bacterium | reverse complement strand
ATCTTGATCTCGACGTCCACGCCGGCGGACAGGTCGAGCTTCATGAGCGCGTCCACGGTCTGCGGGGTGGGGTCGACGATGTCGAGCACGCGCTTGTGCGTGCGGATTTCAAACTGCTCGCGCGACTTCTTGTCGACGTGCGGCGAGCGGTTGACGGTGAACTTTTCGATCAGGGTCGGCAGCGGGATCGGGCCGCGCACCTGCGCGCCCGTACGCTTGGCCGTGTTGACGATTTCGCGCGTGGAATGGTCCAGGACGCGGTGATCGAAGGCCTTCAGCCTGATGCGGATGCTTTGATCCATATCGGTTGTTTTTCCTACAGCGGTCGGCGGACCGCGTCCCTGTGAACCATTTCAAAGACCGGAGCCTTTGGGCCAAAAGACCCTCAGGGTACGCACGTCCGCAAAAACGAGCGGCCCACGCGGAAGCCCGCGAAGGCCGTTGAACTCCTGGGCACTGCAAAGAACAGGGTCTCAGGTCGTTCCTGCGGGCCGCGTCTGCACCTTTCGATGCACAGCCGGTCCAACAAGAGTGCGGGCTTATGACGATAGATTCCGCTTTCGTCAAGCGGTTCCGGCCCGGAAAAGGAAAGGCCTCGCGGGGGCGCCGCGAGGCCTCTCCCATATGTTCGCCCGGGCGGCGCTATTGGTTGCCGATGCGGATCTCGCCCGACCCGGCGACCCGGCGGTTCACGGCGCCGGTGGCCTCGGCCACCCGCACGTCGCCCGAGCCCATGATCGAGGCGTCCACGTCGCCCGCGCGGCCGTCGAAGGTCACATTGCCCGAACCCGCGATCGAGACATCCAGGGTCCGCGCCTGGCCGCCGCCGACCCGGACATCGCCGGAACCGGCGATGGACACCTCCAGCGTGTCGCCGTCCACGCGGCCGATCCGGACGTCGCCCGATCCGGCGATGGCGATGTCAGCCGAGCGCGTGGACGCCACGGAAATATCGCCCGATCCGGCCACCGCGATGTCCGCGTCGCCCGTGGCGCCCGTCGACACGCCGCCGGAACCGGCCACGGACAGGTCCAGCGTTCCCGAGGTTCCGGCCCGGATGGAGCCTGAACCCGTGCTGCTGAGGTCCAGTTCGCCCTCGGTGTTGGCCACGGTCCAGTCGCCGCAGCCCCGGTTGCTGAGTTCGATGGAGCGGGCGCCCCGGCCGATGGAGCCGAACACGGCCCCGCCCGAGCCGCCGCGCGTGATGTTCAGTATGCGGCTGCGTCCGCCGGTGCGGCCCGCCTTCACGTCCACGTCGCGGGGCGTGCGCACCACCACCAGAGGCGTGTCGCTGACGTTCATGCGCCCATGGCCGCGGATATCGACCGTCGCGCCCTCGCCGGGCTGGGTCGCGCTTGAGGAGCCGGACGAACAGCTTCGCACGGCGTTGCGGGACAGCCCGCCGTCGATGAAGACGTCATCCCCCCGGCGCGTGACGGTCATGCGCTCCAGAGGAGAAGAGCCGTGCTCGATCTCTACGGCGATGTCAGCGCGGTCCTCGGGGATCACCACCACGCGCGCGACGGCGTTGCGGATCTCGACCTCGGCGGCCTGGGCGGCGCCGGCGAAGGCGATGGCGGCGGTCGCGGCGGCGACCAGATAGGCGGGTTTCATGGCATGGGCTCCCTGTCCGTGTCGGACAGGAATTCGCCACAAAGGCCGCGCGAAGTCATTTTAAATCGAGGTCATGAACCCTGTGTAAGGTTCAGCGGGCGGACAGGATCAGCCCGTGACCTTCTCCACCTGATTGTATTCCAGGTCCACCGGCGTGGGACGGCCGAAGATGGACACGGCCACGCGCAGGCGGGCGCGCTCCTCGTCCACGCTCTCGACCACGCCGTCGAAGCTGGCGAAGGGGCCGTCGGTGACCTTGACCTGTTCGCCGATGTCGAAACGGATGGTGGGCTTGGGACGCTCCACGCCCTCCTCCACCGCGCCGATGATGCGCTCCACTTCCTTTTCGGAGACCGGCAAGGGCTTGGTGCCGCCCTGGGCGCCCAGGAAGCCGGTCACCTTGGGCGTGTTCTTGACCAGGTGATAGGCCTCGTCGGTCATCTCCATCTTCACCAGCACATAGCCGGGGAAGAATTTGCGCTCCGCATTCACCTTGCGGCCGCGGCGGATCTCGACCACGTCCTCGGTGGGCACCAGGATCTCCGAGAAATCGTCCTCCAGCCCCTGCTGCCGCGCCTGGTCGCGCAGATGCTCGGCCACCTTCTTCTCGAAGTTGGAGTAGGCGTGAATGATGTACCACTTGTGCCGGGGGTTGGCCGGCTTGGTTTCGGGCGCCGCATCGGTCACGTGCGCGTCTCCTTGAATCTTATCGGCCGAAGGAAATGATCTGCTGGAAGCCGGCGCCCAGGATGAAGTCCACGGCCCAGAAGAAGGCGGCGGCGATCATCACCAGGATCAGGACCATCACGGAGGTGATCCAGGTCTCCTTGCGGCTGGGCCAGGTGATCTTGCGCCCCTCGGCGCGCACCTGCGACAGGAACTGGGCCGGCGAGGTCTTCTTCTTGGGCGCGGGAGCGTCCACGGTCACGGTCTGCGCCGCGCCCGTCGTCGCCGTCTGCGTCCTGTTTCCTCCGCGGCGCCCGCCCGGAGATTTCGCCTTGGCCATATGTTCGTCTCTAACGCTTCAAGGATGCCTGGATCGCCAGATGGGAAAGGTCCCATGCCGCGACAACGGGGTGGCAGGAGTTGAGGGACTCGAACCCACGACCCCCGGTTTTGGAGACCGGTGCTCTACCAGCTGAGCTAAACTCCTAGACCCCGGACAAAGAACAACGCGCCGCAAGGGCGGACCCCACGGCGCGCATGGCCTTCGCCAGACCGGGGGCTATGCCTCACACCGCGCGCCTTTTCAAGCGGCGATGCGCGCGCCGGGTCAATCCTGATCCTGCGCCGCCTCCACGGCCGCCTGTTCCTCATCCTTGCGGATGACCTGGCGGAACAGCAGCTTGTCGATGCGGCGATCGTCCATGTCGATGACCTCCACCTCGAAACGGCCCAGCTGCAGCATCTCGCCCTCGCCGGGCACCCGCGACAGTTCGTGAAGCACCAGGCCGGCGACGGTGTGGAAGCCCTCGGTCTCGCCGAACTCCTCGCCCAGTTCGTCAGCCAGTTCGTCGATGTCGGTGCGCCCGTCCACCAGCCAGCTGCCGTCCTCGCGCCGCAGAATGTTGGCCTGGGGCTCGTCGTGGCTTTCGTTGAAGTCCCCGGCGATCATCTCCAGCAGGTCCGTGGCCGTGACCACGCCCTCGAAGGCGCCGTATTCATCCACCACGAAGGCCATGTGAACCTTGGAGCCCTTCAGGATCTCCAGCGCCTTCAGCACCGAGGTGGACTGGGGGATGATGGCCGGTTCAGCCACCAGGGTCTCCACATCGAAGGTTCCGGTTGCCAAAAGACTGTCCAGCAAGTCCTTCTTGTGGACCACCCCCAGGGGATTATCCACGTCGTTGTCGCGGGCGACCACGATGCGTGAATAGGGACAGGTGCGGATTTCCTCCCGCAACTGCCCCTCCGGATCGTCCAGCGCGATCCAGTACACTTCCGGCCGCGGCGTCATGGCCACGCGAACGGGCCGGTCGCCCAGCCGCAGGATCTCTTCGATCATCTCCTGCTCTTCGGGTTCGATCAGACCGGCCGAGGTTCCTTCCGCCAGGATGGTCTCCACCTCCTCCTGGGTCACGTCCGTGCCGTCGCGGTCCTTGACGCCCAGCAGCTTCAGAATGCCCGATGTCGACATGGTGAGAAGCAAAACGAAAGGCTTGAGGATCGTCGCCAGGTTGGAGATCGGCCCGGCCATTTTCGAGGCGACCGCCTCAGGGAAAATCAGGGCGATGCGCTTGGGCACCAACTCTCCCACGATCAGCGAGACATAGGTGATGCAGATGACCACCAGGGCCGTGGCGAAGACCTCGGACCACGCGGCGGCGGCCGGGAAGGTCGCCTCCAGAAAATCATTGATCTCGCCGGCGATGGCGGCCTGGCCGTAGGCGCCGGCCAGAATGCCGATCAGGGTGATGCCGACCTGGATGGCGGACAGGAACTGTGTCGGCTCGTCCGCCAGCTTGAGCGCCTTCCTGGCGCCCTTGTCGCCCCGCTCGGCGCGGGCCTGAAGCCTGGATTTTCGAGAGGACACGACCGCCAGTTCGGTCATGGCGAAGAGCCCGTTCAGCACGATCAGGAGCAGAACGACGACAATGGCTAGGAGCAACATTTAGGGGTTTGAAACCCGGAGACGCGGCGCGATCAGCGGCTGCCGCCCCGGCACATTAGGCGATGCTCGTGATTTTCGCCATGGTTTCCTTTGACAATAACGGCGGCGTCACGACGGGGTTCGTGTCCTCACACGGCCATGCCGACGACGATCCCGATGAACAGCCCGATCCTGAGCGCCCGCCACATGGTTTCCAAATCCCTAACGTTCGGTCAGGGCCGTTAAAGTGCAGCGACGCGCCACGGACAAGCGCCCTCCCCCGCCGGTTGAAGGACAGGGTCCGCATCTCTCCTCTCCATCGGTGAATGCCGATGGGGAGGACCGACCGCGCCAGCGGTCAGGAGGGGGCGGC
>JAEZCL010000095.1 GCA_023433585.1 Pseudomonadota bacterium | reverse complement strand
GCATCGGGGCGGGCGCCCTGGCGGCCGCCTGCGCCGAGGCGGAGGCCGGGGACGGCGCGAGCCTTCGCCGCGTCCGCGACGAACTGGACCGGGCGCTGGCCGACGTGGCGGCTTGGCGCCACGAACTGATGCTTCGCTCGCTCAAGGGATGATGTTCGCTCCACTTTGAAAATGGTCTAGGGAGATCGTGCAGCAAGGATCCCCCTGGATGAACGAACACAGTCTGGTCGGCGAATACGCCGGGTTCCACTCCACCGACGCCTCTTACGGCGCCACGGGGCACAAGACCCTGCCGTGGATCCTGCCGCACCTGAAGGCGCTGAAGCCCGCGTCCCTGATCGACTATGGGTGCGGCAAGGGGCTGCTGGGTCCGCTGGTGGGGCGTCGGCTGGGGATCGCGGACGTGGGGCGTTATGACCCGGCGGTGCCAGAGTTTTCGGCGCGGCCGGACCGGCGCTTCGACGTGCTCATCAATGTGGACGTGCTGGAGCATATCCCCGAGGACGAGCTGGACGCGGTGCTGGCCGACATGGCGGCCGTCGCCGACGAGGCGGTCCTGGTCATCGACACGGCGCCGGCGCGCACCCTGCTGTCGGACGGCCGCAACGCCCATGTGACCCTGCACGACGCGGACTGGTGGGAGGCGAAGCTGAAGCCCCATTTCCCCGCCATTCGTCCCATGAAGATCAAGCGCCGGGCGCGGGTGGCCTTCAAGACCTTCGACGCCGAGGCCTCGCCCGCCGAGACCAGGGCCATCCGGTTCCGCGAAAGCCTGATCGTGCTGGGCAAGAAGCTGCGGCGGCTGGTCATGACGGGCAAGATCTGAGCGTCAGACCCCCGCGAAGGGCCAGGCGCTGACGGACTTGGCCCAGTCGTCCACGGCGAGCGGGCGGCCGTGGGGCGGTTCGGCGCGCTCGGCGCAGGGGTGGCGGTCGCACAGGCGACAGGCGGGGCCGATGCCGGTGACCTCGGGCGCCTCCAGGTCCAGGCCGCGCGCATAGGTCAGGCGATGGGCGTGCTTCAGCTCGCAGCCCAGGCCCACGGCCAGGTCATGATCCTGCGTCCCCTGGCGGGGGACGGTGCGGGCCAGGGTGAACCAGCGCCCGCCGTCCGGGGTCTCGACGATCTGGGTCAGGACGCGGCCCGGCGCGCGGAAGGCCTCGTGCAGGCGCCAGCGCGGGCAGCCGCCGCCGAACCGGGCGAAGGGAAAGGCGGCCGAGGCGTAGCGCTTGGAGACGTTGCCCGCCGCGTCCACGCGCAGGAAGAAGAAGGGGACGCCCCTGGCGGTCGGACGCGACAGGGTGGTCAGGCGATGGGCCGCCTGTTCGAACGACACGCCGAAGCGGGCGCACAGGGCCTCGATGTCATAGCCGGTCTGTTCCGCCAGGGCGTGGACGGCGCCGTAGGGCATGAGGATCGCCGCCGCCAGGGTGTTGGCCAGCGAGACCTTGAGCAGCCGCGCTGAGGCGGCGTCCGGCGGCGCGGCCTGATCGACCAGCGCCTGAAGCTCGCCGCCGTGCTCCATCAGGCCCAGCTGATAGGCCAGGGCGAAGGCGCGCGAGGCGGGGGGCAGGGTTTCGGACAACAGGAGCCGTTTGCGGTGCGGGTCGAAGCGGCGGGTCCATTCCACCATCACCTCGGCGGGCATGACGCGCACGCCCATGTCGTGCCGGGCCTTCAGCCGCTCGCGGATCAGGGTTTCGGCGCCCGTGGTCTGGAGCGTGGCGGCGTCGGGGGCCAGGTCGGCGTGCAGCGCCTCGCCCATCAGGTCCAGTTCGGGGAAATGGTTGCGGCGCGCCTGGATGTGGTCGCGCACCCAGTCGGCGGGGCCGGGGGTCTCTGTGGTCGGGACGGCGGGGCGCCCCGTGGCCAGGGCGCGGTAGAGGCGGATCACGGCGTCGGCGGCGCCGGGCAGGTCCTCGGCCAGTTGCAGGATTTCGTGGCGCGGCACCGGGATGCCCTGGAACAGGGGATCGGCGAAGACCTCCGACAGAGCCGCCTCGCCGCCCGCGCCCGCCTGGCCTCCGAAGGCGCGCAGGTCCACGTCATAGGTCTCGGCCAGGCGCAGCAGAAGCTGGGCCGAAACGGGCCGCTGGTTGCGCTCGATATGGTTCAGATAGCTGGGTGAGACGCCCAGGTCCGCCGCCATGGCCGTCTGGGACAGGTTCAGCTCGCGCCGCAACCGCTTGAGGCGTCCGCCCAGGAACAGCTTGCGGTCGGCTTCGGCGTTCATTCTGTCAGTATGTCATGAAATGACTGACTATAGATAGTCATGATGTGACTAATCCCCCTGAAAAGCGCCCATCTAGCCGTTATCATCGCACTTCCCACGTGTTTCTCTCGCCATGACGCGGTGGTCGACGCCGCATGAACGGTTGTCGGAGACACATCATGACCACTTTCACCGATCTGGTTCCGGGCGCGCCGCAAGGGCGGTTTGACGGGATCGAACGTCCTTACGGCCCCGAGGAGGTGCTGCGCCTGCGCGGCTCGTTCCCGATCCAGCACACCCTGGCCGAGCGCGGGGCCAACCGCCTGTGGGACCTGCTGCACACCGAGCCGTTCATTAATGCGCTGGGCGCCGTGACCGGCAACCAGGCCATGCAGATGGTCCGGGCGGGGCTGAAGGCCATCTATCTGTCCGGCTGGCAGGTGGCGGCGGACGCCAATACCGCCTCGGCCATGTATCCGGACCAGTCGCTCTATCCCGCCAACGCGGCGCCGGAGCTGTGCCGCCGCATCAACCGCACCCTGCAGCGCGCCGACCAGATCGAGCACGGCGAGGGCGGCGCGAAGCGCGACTGGTTCGCCCCCATCGTGGCGGACGCGGAGGCCGGCTTCGGCGGCCCGCTGAACAGCTTCGAGATCATGAAGGCGTTCATCGAGGCGGGCGCCGCGGGCGTCCATTTCGAGGATCAGCTGGCCAGCGAAAAGAAGTGCGGCCATCTGGGCGGCAAGGTGCTGATCCCGACCCAGGCGCACGAACGCAATCTGATCGCCGCACGCCTGGCCGCCGACGTCATGGGCGTCCCGACACTGACGGTGGCGCGCACCGATGCGGAATCGGCCCAGCTCATCACCTCGGACATCGACGAGCGGGACCACCCCTTCATCGACCGCGAGGACCGAACGCCCGAGGGCTTCTATCGCCTGAAGGCCGGGACCGGGCTGGACCACTGCATCGCGCGGGGGCTGGCCTATGCGAAATACGCCGACCTTCTGTGGTGGGAGACCTCGCACCCGGACCTGGACGACGCGCGCAAGTTCGCCGAGGCGATCCAGAAAGAGCATCCCGGCAAGCTGATGGCCTACAATTGCTCGCCCTCGTTCAACTGGGAGGCCAAGCTGGACAAGCAAACCATTGCGAAGTTCCAGCGCGAGCTGGGCGCCATGGGCTACAAGTTCCAGTTCGTGACCCTGGCCGGGTTCCACAGCCTGAACAACGGCATGTTCGAGCTGGCCACCGGCTACCGCGACCGGGGCATGGCGGCCTATTCCGAGCTGCAGCAGCGCGAGTTCGCCAACGAGGCCGCCGGCTACACCGCCACGCGCCACCAGCGCGAGGTCGGCACCGGCTATTTCGACCAGGTGGCCCTGACCATCACCTCGGGCCGCTCGTCCACCACCGCCCTGAAGGATTCCACCGAGACCGCCCAGTTCGTGGCGGCGGAATAAGGAGCCGTTCCATGACCGAGATCAGCAACCCCGACACCATCATCGACTTCTGCCTGGCGCCCCTGGCGCTGGACGGCGGATCGAAGGCCGAACTGGAAGTGCGCCGTCGCATGACCCATGTCATCCGGACCTATCAGGCGCGCATCCCCCAGCCGGTCAGCGTGGACTTCAACGCCATGCCCCCTCTGGTCATCAACGAAGCCGCCCACGGGTATGAATGAACCGAACTCTCCCTCCCCTTCATGGGGAGGGGGCTGAGCCGCAGGCGAAGCGGGTGGGGGCGGCTAAGCAACGCAGCGCTCCCGTCGCTTTAGCCCTCCCCACCCGGCCGTCGCTTCGCGCCGGCCGCCCTCCCCATGAAGGGGAGGGAGAAGGAATAATCATGCCCCTGGATTCCCTGAATGACCCCGCCATCCGCGTCACCGGCCCAACTGAAGCCCGCGCCGCTGAAATCCTGACGCCCGCCGCGCTGGATTTCGTCGCCGACCTGCATCGCCGGTTCGACGCGCGGCGGCTGGACCTGCTGGTCGAGCGGGCGGCGCGCCAGGCCCGGTTCGACGCGGGCGAGACGCCGGACTTCCGCGCCGACACCGCGCACATCCGTGAATCGGACTGGCGGATCGGGGCCATTCCGGCCGAACTGCTCGACCGTCGCGTGGAGATCACCGGCCCGGTGGACCGCAAGATGGTCATCAACGCCCTGAACTCGGGGGCCAGGGTGTTCATGGCCGATTTCGAGGACGCCACCAGCCCGACCTGGACCAACCAGGTGGAAGGACAGGTCAATCTGAAGGACCTGTGGGGCGGAGCGCTGAGTTTCGATGACCCCAGAACCGGCAAGGCATACCGGCTGAAGGAAAAGCGCGCGGTGCTGAAGGTGCGGCCGCGCGGCTGGCATCTGACGGAACGCCACATGACCGTGGACGGGCGCGCCGTCTCCGGGGCCCTGTTCGATTTCGGCCTCTACGCCTTCCACAACGCCCATGCGGCGATCGGCGCCGGTTCGGGCCTGTGGTTCTACCTGCCCAAGCTGGAGACCATGGAGGAGGCGCAGTTGTGGGACGACGTGTTCCGCGCGGCCCAGGCGGCGCTGGACATCCCGGCCGGAACCTTCAAGGCCACGGTGCTGATCGAGACCATCACCGCCGCCTTTCAGATGGACGAGATCCTGCACGCCCTGAAGGACCACATCGTCGGGCTGAATTGCGGCCGCTGGGACTACATCTTCTCGACCATCAAGCGGCTGGGCGGCAACCCCGACTTCCTGACGCCGGACCGGGCGGCCATGACCATGGGCCAGGCGTTCCTGAACGCCTATTCGCTGAAGCTGATCGACGCCTGCCACCGGCGCGGCGCCTTCGCCATGGGCGGCATGGCGGCCCAGATTCCGGTCAAGAACGATCCGGAAGCCAACGCCGCCGCCTTCGCCAAGGTCAAGGCGGACAAGGAGCGCGAGGCGTCGAACGGCCACGACGGCACCTGGGTGGCGCACCCGGACCTGGTCCCCGTGGCCATGGAGGTGTTCGACCGCCTGATGCCCGGGCCGAACCAGCTGGACCGGCCGCCGTCAGGGCAGGATATCGGGCGGGACCGGCTGCTGGAGATTCACCAGGGGCCGCGTACCGAGGCGGGGCTGCGCGAGAACATCCGCGTGGGCATTCTCTATACCGAGGCCTGGCTGGGCGGGCGCGGCGCCGTGCCCCTGTTCAACCTGATGGAGGACGCCGCCACCGCCGAGATCAGCCGCACCCAGGTGTGGCAGTGGCTGAAGCACGCCGCCCCGCTGGATGACGGCCGCCTTGTGAACGAGGCTCTGGTGCGCGCCCTGATCGAGGACGAGATCCGCCGCATGCCGGGGGACCTGCCGCATCTGGCCGAGGCGGTTAGGCTGTTCACCGACCTGTGCCTGGCCGACACCTGCGAGGAGTTCCTCACCCTGCCGGCCTACGAACGGCTGTAGGATCAGGCCGCCGCTTCGGCCTTCGCCTCGGCGGACGGGGCGCCCAGCTCCCGCACCAGGGCGATCAGGGCCTCGGCGTTGAAGGGCTTGGGCAGGTGGCGGTCGGCCCCCGCCTCGCGCGCGGCGGCGATGTGTTCGGGCAGGGCGTTGGCGGTCAGCATGACCAGGGGCGTGCGCCGCGCGCCCATGGCGCTTTCGTGCAGGCGGATCTCGCGGGTCGCGGTCAGGCCGTCCATCACCGGCATCTGCATGTCCATCAGCACCACGTCAAAGGCGCCGTCGCGGAACGCGGCCAGCGCCTGGGCGCCGTCCTCGACCATGCTGAGTTCGACCCGCGCCTGGGACAGGATCAACTCCACCACCTTGCGGTTGACGGGGTGGTCGTCGGCCAGCAGCACGCGGATCGGCCGCGCGTCGGGGCCAGTGTCCGCGACGGCTTCGACCGGCGCCGGCTCGGCCGGGGCGGCGACTTCCCGCAGCGGCACGGTGAGGATGAACGCGGAGCCGCCCCCCGGCTCGCTCTCGCAGTCCAGATCGCCGTCCATCATGGCCGCCAGCTCGCGGCATATGGCCAGGCCCAGCCCGGTGCCCCCGAACCGCCGGGTGATGGTGCCGTCCGCCTGTTCGAAGCGGCTGAACAGGCGCGCCCGCGCCGCCGCGTCGAAGCCCACGCCGGTGTCCTCGACCATGAAGCGGAACACCGGCGCGCCGTCGGCGTCCCCACCGCGCGTCACGGTCAGGCTGACGAAGCCCTGGGCGGTGAACTTCACGGCGTTCGAGACCAGGTTGGTCAGGATCTGCTTCAGGCGCACCATGTCCCCGTCGATCCAGACCCGGGCTTCGGGCGCCATGTCGACGAAGAAGCGCAGGCCCTTCTCCTCGGCCTGGGCGGAATAGAGCCGCGCCGCCTCGTTGACGGCCTTGTCCAGGTCGAACGGCTCCTTGCGCAGCTCCATGCGGCCGGATTCCACCCGCGCCAGGTCCAGGATGTCCGACAGGAGGTGCTGCAGGGTGGCGCTGGACGAACGGATCAGCTCCAGCATCTCCTGCTGCCTGTCGTCGAGCGGGGTGCCGGACAGGACCTGGGCCACGCCGATCACGCCGTTCAGCGGCGTTCTGATCTCGTGGCTCATGTTGGCCAGGAATTCGGACTTGGCGCGGTTGGCCGCCTCGGCCGCGTCGCGGGCGGCGGCCAGGACCTCGGCGTCCTTCTTGAGGTCGGTGATGTCGTTGACCAGGGTGACCACCCCGCCGTCGGCGGTGCGGCGATCCTGGACCCGCAGCCAGCGGCCGTCGGCGGTCTTCTGCTCCAGGCTGCAGGACAGGCGTCGGCGTGCGTCCAGGCGTTCGGTGATCCATTCGGTCTCGCGCCCGCGCGCTTCGGGATAATGGCCCTTGTCGATGCCGCTCTGGATGGTCTGGCGGAAGGTGGCGCCCTGTTTCAGCATGTCGGCGATCTCGGGATTGATCTCGGCGTAGCGCGCATTCCAGATCACCAGCCGGTCGTGAGAATCATAGAAGGCCAGGCCGTCGGGCATGGCGTCGATGGCCTCGCGCAGCTGGGTCAGCATGCTGGCGCGCGACCAGAAGGACAGGGCCTCCACCACTGCGGCGGCCGTGACGATGAAGGCTGCGAACGCGGCCACGCTGATGGCCATGCGCGCGCCGGACCCCTGGGTGATGGCGGGCAGGGACGGATCGAGGGTGATGTTCACGGCTGCCATGCCGCTGAAATGCAGGCTGCAGATGCCGGTGACGGCCAGCAAGGTCGCCGCGCCCGTCCGCCGCCATCCGCCCGACCCCAGCACGATCAGGGCGGCGGCCCAGAACAGGCTGGACAGGATCACCCCGCCGATGACCAGCGACGGGTTCCAGGCGATGACCCCCTGCAGCTTCACCGCCGCCATGCCGGTGTAATGCATGGCCGAAACCGTGGCGCCGATCAGGACTCCGCCCACGGCGCGGCCCGCCAGACGGCCTCGGGGCGAGCGCACATGGGCCGCAACCAGCAGGCCCAGGGCGGTTCCCGCCCCGGCGACGCCCAGCGATCCCAGGGTGCTCATCAGGTCGTAGTCGAACCGTGTGCCCGGCTGGAACGCCAGCATGGCGATGAAATGGGTGGTCCACACCGCCACGCCCCCCACCAGCCCGGCGGTCAGCAGCATGAGGTTGCGGTCGCTGCGGGAGCGGTTCTGGGACTGGATGAACAGCCTCAGACAGGTGGCCGAGCCGGTCACGCACACGAAGACAGCGGCGATCAGCAGCCGCCAGTCGTGTTCCGTCGCCAGACAGGTGAGCGTTTCGAGCACGAATCCCCCGGGTTCTCGCCCGCTTTTATGCTGAAGGTGTGAAAAAGGGCTGAAACCGGCGAGGGGACACGCCAGAGTGTCACGAAGCGCGGCCAGGATCGCCGGCCCGCCCGGACTGGACCGCCGATGACCGACACGCCGCCTCTTTCGCCGCCCGCCCGCTTCGACCGGGACGCCCTCAGGTCCTGGCTGCCCGGCGGGACGGCGGCTGCGGCCATGGCGGGGACCGCCCTGGCCCATCCGCCCGCCGCGCCCTGGCTGCTGGGCGGGGCCGTCCTGACCGTTCTGGCCGTCCTGGCGACGCGGCCGCGCCGCCCGCGCCACGCCTCGTTCCTGTCCGCGCCGCCGCCGCCGGACGTCGCCCGGCAAAGCGGCATGCTGGCGATCGAAACGCTGCAAGCCCTGCCCGATCCGCTGATCGTGGTCTCGGGCGAGGATTCGCAGGATGTGGGCGACCGCAACATCATCCGCGTCAACGCGGCGGCGGCGGCGCTGCTGCGGCTGCCCGCGACGGTCCAGGAGCATCCGCTGCACGCGGTGATCCGCGATCCCGATCTGCTCGAGGCGGTCGACGAGGCCCTGTTCGGGGGGCGCGCTCAGGAGATCGCCTATGACACGGGCGGCGCCCAGGAGCGTCACTGGAGCGCCTGGGTCGCCCCCTTGCCGGCCGAGCGGGACGGCCAGAATCTGGCCGTGCTTCGCCTGCGTGACGAGACCGACGCCCGGCGCGCCGAAATGATGCGCGTCGACTTCCTGGCCAACGCCAGCCATGAGCTGCGCACGCCCCTGGCCTCGCTGTCCGGCTTCATCGAGACCCTGAGCGGCCACGCGCGCGACGATCCGGCCGCGCGCGAGAAGTTCCTGGCCATCATGGCGGCCCAGGCGGAGCGCATGACGCGGCTGGTGGCGGACCTGCTGTCGCTCAGCCGCGTCGAGCTGAACGAGCACATCCCGCCCTCGGGCCAGGTGAACCTGGCCGGGGTCGTTTCGGACGTGGTGGACGCCACCGCGCCCCTGGCCGCGCGGCGAGGCGTGACGCTGTCGGTGAAGCGGCGGGACGAACAGTCCGCCGATGTGACGGGCGACCGGGACCAGCTGATCCAGGTGATCCAGAACCTGACCGACAACGCCGTCAAATACTCGCCGGACGGCGCGGTGGTCGAGCTGGACCTGGCCGTGGGGATGACCGCCGATGAGGCCGCACGGGTCAGGACGCCCGGAGCGGCCGGGCTGTCCCTGTTCACGCCCGACCGTGACCCGGATGCGCGCTATGTCCTGCTCAGCGTCCGTGACCATGGGCCGGGGTT
The DNA here is from genome assembly GCA_023433585.1 of Pseudomonadota bacterium. Classification (GTDB taxonomy): domain Bacteria; phylum Pseudomonadota; class Alphaproteobacteria; order Caulobacterales; family Caulobacteraceae; genus Brevundimonas. The sequence continues at coordinate 616 of JAEZCL010000095.1, read as the reverse complement.
GCGGCGCGAGACCATGCCGCGCCTGACCGAACGGTTCTATCGCGTGGAGGGCCAGAAGAGCGGCGAGCGCCTGGGCACCGGCCTGGGCCTGGCCATCGTCAAGCACATCGTCAACCGCCATCGCGGCGGCATGACGGTGGAAAGCGTCGTCGGCCAGGGGACGACCTTCGGCGTCTATCTGCCGCTGCGCCGCCCGCCCGGCGGCGCGTGACAATCCGTCAGGGATCGGACGATGTTACAAAACTGTCGCTGAACCGTCGTAAGGCGGCGTGGGGCCGTCGGCATACGGGCCCGGCGAGATGGTCGAACCCGTTCGGCTGATTCGCCTCCTCGCGCGCACGGACGGTGAATGTTTCTTATCGGTCTGCTGGTCCTGGTCGCCTTCTCGACGGCGGTGTTCGTCTTCGCCCGACGCGCCGCGCGCCGTCGCTCGGCCGCCGTCAAGGCGCACAGCGCGCCCGGCTACCACGGCGTCCTGGCCCTGATCTGGGCCGCAATTCCGGCGCTCGCCGTCCTGATCCTGGCGTCGGTGTTCGACGCGCCGGTCGAGCGGGCCGTCCTGGCCGCCGGCGCGCCCGAGGCGGTCCAGGCGCTGGAGGCGCCGCGCCGCGCCGCC
>JAEZCL010000034.1 GCA_023433585.1 Pseudomonadota bacterium | reverse complement strand
ATGGCGGCGTTGTAGCCGCCCGGCCCACCGCCGATGATGACGACATCATATTGGGGGGCGGATTGGGGGGCGTCGGCCATGTCTGGGGTCCTGTCGATGGTGCGGGGAGCGCGCGCCCGGTCATAGCCAAGACCCGCCGCCGTCTCCACCCCTGATATGGCCTCGCGGCCCGTGGCGGCAAGGCGTCAGGAGGCCAGTTGACCCGCCACGCGGCGCCTGCGGACGCGGCGGCTCGCGGCCAGGACCAGCAGGCCGACGACGATCAGGGCGGCGATGACGATCCACTGCGGGTCGATCCCGCCGGACGCGGGGACGGCCTCGGCCGAACGGGCGGCGATGTCGGCGGAGACGCCCCGGTCCGGGCTCATGGCCAGGCGCAGGACGATGTCGGCCGCGAAACCCAGGAAATAGGCCAGGACCGCGCGCGGATTCCCCGCGCCCAGCAGCAGCGCGCTGACCAGATAGAGCACGACCGCCCCGATCCACAGGGCGGCGGTGGTCATGTCGCCGCCCGAATCCAGCATCACCACGGCGCCCGAGCGCGCGGCGGCGGCCTCAGGACCCGCCCCCTCCAGGAACGGCGACAGGAACGGCCAGGCCAGCCAGCCCGCATAGCCGATCACCGCGATGACCAGGATGAACCGCAAAATCTTCATGACCGCCTCCGGGCGCCCCGCCGGACAATCTAGCAGGCCGGGCGATCCGGGAGAACGTGGAAATCCCGATTCAGGACTCGGCGGGCTCGGCCGGGGGCGTCTCGGTGTCGGACGCCGGCGCATCCGGGGCGGCGGGCAGGACGACGGCCGCCTCCGTTCCCCCGCCGGGCGTGCTGTTCAGGATCAGCCGCCCGCCCGACATCCGGGCGAAGGCGTAGGCCTGGGACAGGCCCAGGCCCGCCGCGCCGGGCCGCGTGGTGAAGAAGGGCTCCGGCGCCCGGGTCAGGGTCTCGGGCTCCATGCCCGGCCCGTCGTCGCGCACCGACAGGCGCAGCTCGCCGTCGGGCATGGCCTGGAGGCGCACCGCCACCGACCCGCGCCCCTCGACGGCCTGAACCGCATTGGCCGTCAGGGCGCGCACGGCGCCGTCGAAGGCGGCCGGATCGATCTCCGCCGCCATCGGCTGGTCCGGCGCCTCGATCATCAGGTCCACGTCCGGCCCGGCCATGTCCCGCAGGGCCGGCTCCATGGCGCGCAGCAGCACCCCCAGATCCAGCCGGTTCGTCGCCGCGTCCTGCCCCTGCGAGAAGGCGGACAGGCGCCGGGTCAGGTCCTCGCCGCGCCGGCCCGCGTTCAGGGCCGCGCCCGCCAGGCGGCGCACCCGCTCGGGCTGGTCCGCCTGTTTCATCAGCATGTCCAGCGCGCTGGTCATGACCGCCAGCAGGGCCGCGAAATCGTGCGCCACCCCGCCGGTCAGGCGGCCCACGGTCTCCAGCCGCCGCGCGGCCTTCAGCTCGGCCTCGCCCTCGGCGACACGGCCCTCCAGCGCGTCCGCGCGCGCCTGGGCGTCCTCCAGTTCGCTCCGCAGCGCCTGGACCGGATCCGCGTCGGCGCCCGACTCTTCACCGGGCGTCTCCGGCGCGGGGCGCTCCCCCGCCAGCAGCAGGGCGCCGTCGTCCCCGCCCGCCAGCGGCAGGATGCGCCAGCGCACGCCCGAAGCGGTGACCAGGGGCTCGGCCGCGCCCGGCTCGGCGGCGCGCGCGGCGTTCAGGGCCATGCGCCCCTCGGCCCGCTCCTCCAGGCCCAGGAACAGCTCGGTGAAATCCTGGCCGCGCACCGCCTCGGCCTCAAGCCCCGCCAGGTCCAGGGCGGCCTGGTTGGCCTCCAGGGCGCGGCCGTGGCCGTCCAGCACCACCAGGGCGCTGGAGGCGGCGTCGAACACCCGCCGGGTCAGGTCTTCGCCCGCTTCGACCTCGGCGGCCGGCGCCGGCTCCGGCTGGATCAGGCTGTCGGTTTCGACGATGGCGGCGGTCGATCCGATGACCTCGCCCAGGCCGTTCAGGATCGGCATGGCGGTGACCGAGACCAGCATCCTGGTGCGGGTCGAGGGGTTGGCCATCACATGCTGGAAGCCCTTGACCGTCTGGCCCCGCAGGGCTCGGGCGCTGGGCAGCAGGTCCGGCGGGATGGTGCGGCCGTCCGGATAGGTGATGCCCCAGGTGGCCGAATGGAACCTGAGCCCCAGAAGCTCGGCGTCCCGGCGGCCCAGCAGCCGGTGCGCCGCCCGGTTGGCGAAGATGAACTTGCCCGCCAGGTCCGTCTCGACCAGGGCCACGGGAATGGCGTCCAGGACCTCGCGCAGGCGCCGGTCGGAGCCTTCATGGCTTATCAGCAGGTGTTCAAGCCGCGCCGTCGCATTTCGATACGATCCGGCCCAGCGCACGGCCGCGATCAGTCCCAGAACGGCCAGCAGAACGGCGACGCCCGCGACGACGCCCAGCACCACAACCCAATTGACCTCGCCTTCCAGAAACATGGTCTCGCCTTACACCGTATTCGATGACGTTGGTGCAAGAGCCGGGCCGTTCCGAACGGCCCATGGCGCCGGGTCGCGCCGTGTCGTGACAGGGGGGAGGAAATCGACTGGAGCGGGCGAGGCGATTCGAACGCCCGACCCTCACCTTGGCAATCTGGAGATCGCCCATGGCGCCGGGTCGCGCCATGTCGTGACAGGGGGAAGGAGATCGACTGGAGCGGGCGAGGCGATTCGAACGCCCGACCCTCACCTTGGCAATCTGGAGACCGCCCATGGGCAGGGCGGCGCCGCGTCATGACAGGGGAGGAAACCGACTGGAGCGGGCGAGGCGATTCGAACGCCCGACCCTCACCTTGGCAAGGTGATGCTCTACCCCTGAGCTACGCCCGCGCTCTCAGTCGAGGGCGGGCGTATAGCCGAGCGGCGGCGGGGGCCGCAAGAGGGGATCGCCGAAATTCGGAAATCCGTCCTCCGAAACGCGCTCAAGCAGCGAGGCTCCGCGAGCGGAGCGATAGCGCCCCAAGAAGCGCTCAAGCAGCGAGCCGCCGCGCGGCGAGCGATAGCGCCCGTATCTGGGCGCCAGCCTTATCCCGCCGTCCAGACGGATGCATTCGCCGTTGATGTAGACGTTCTCGGCCAGGTGCAGGGCCAGGGCCGCATAGTCGGCGGGGGTTCCCAGGCGTTTGGGGAAGGGGATGGCGGCGGCCAGGGAATCCTGAACCTTCTGGTCCATGCCCGCCATCATCGGGGTCCACATGATGCCCGGCAGGATGGTGTTGACCCGCACGCCCTCGTTCATCAGGTCGCGGGCCATGGGCAGGGTCATGGCGTAAACCCCGCCCTTGGAGGCCGAATAGGCCGCCTGGCCGATCTGGCCGTCCTGGGCCGCCACCGAGGCGGTGTTGACGATCAGGCCGCGCTCGCCGTCGTCCATGGGGTCCAGCGTCACCATGCCCGCCGCCGATTGCGACGACACGCGGAAGGTTCCGAACAGGTTGATGGTCACGGTGCGCTCGAACTGCGCCATGTCGTGGGCGCGGATCTCGCCGGTGTCCCTCTTGCGCGACACGGTCTTCTGGCCGGTGGCGATCCCGGCGCAGTTGACGGTCAGGCGCTCCTGGCCATGGGCGGCGCGGGCCTTTTCGAAACCGGCGGCGACCGAGGCGTCGTCGGTCACATCGACCTTGCAGAAGACCCCGCCGATCTCGCGCGCGATGCGTTCGCCCGCCTCTTCGTTCAGGTCGAACAGGGCGACCCTGACGCCCCGCGCCGCCAGCGCCCGCGCCGTGCCTTCGCCCAGGCCCGAGGCTCCGCCCGTCACCACCGCCGCGATCGAACCGTCCAGTTTCATGGCATTCGCCCTATATGTGTGTTGAACCCTTCAGTCGGGGCGAGGATTTAGACGCCATGACGCGAAACGCCAAACCGTCTTCTTTGGAAACGCCGGAGGGCGCGCTGGATCCGTCCCGCGCCCTGGTCCCCACGACCATCCAGGCCAACGCCGAGCGGGTGCGGCGCGGCTTCTGGCCCAAGATCCGGCGCACGGCCGCGCGCATCCCCTTCGCACGCGAGGCGATCGCCGCCTGGCACGCCGCGCGCGATCCGCAGACGCCGCTGAGGGCCAAGGGCCTGATGCTGGCGGGGCTGGGCTATTTCGTCCTGCCCATCGACGCCATTCCCGACGTCTTCGCCGGCATCGGCTTCACCGACGACGCAGCGGTGATCGCCGCCATGATCGCCCTGGTCGGATCGCACATCCGGTCCCGGCACTATCAGGCGGCCGAGCAGACGCTGGAAAGTTTGCGGGAGGAGTGACCGGGCCGTCTCCTCCCCCATAAGCGCAGCGCATGGGGGAGGGGGACCGCGAAGCGGTGGAGGGGGCAAGCGGCAGGCTCGGTGGATGGGGTCGCCCCCTCCACCATCCTTCGGATGGCCCCCCCCCCCCCCCCC
>JAEZCL010000030.1 GCA_023433585.1 Pseudomonadota bacterium | reverse complement strand
ACGTGGCCGCGCCCGCCGCGCCGCGCGCCGACGCCGTGATTCAGCTCGGCGCCTTCTCCAGCGAAGCCGCCGCGCGCCAGGCCTGGACCCGGTTCAGCACCGGCGCCGCCCAGGCCGCCCTGGCGGGGCTCTCGCCCGTCTATGAGCCGGTGTCGGTGAACGGCCGCGATCTGGTGCGGCTCAAGGTCGGCGCGGCCCCCGACACGGCCGCCGCGATCTGCCGCGCGGCCCAGGTCAGCGATCCCTGGTGCCAGGCCGCCGGCCGCGTTTGAAGTCTCCACAGGACCGACGGTCCCGTTCGTTGACCTTTGGCCGGCGCCGCCCGACTCTTGAAATGATCGCCGCGACCCACGATTCGCGGCCCCAAGGGGCGTTGAGTTCACATGACTGAGGCAAGGGTCATCGTCGTCGGCAACGAGAAGGGCGGGGCGGGCAAGTCCACCCTGGCCATCCACATCGTCGCGGGCCTGATGGCTGGGGGCCGTCGCGTGGCCGTGATCGACCTGGACCTGCGCCAGCAGTCCCTGGCCCGGTTCTTCGCCAATCGCCGCGCCTGGATCGCCGCCAACGGCCAGGTGCTGCCCGAACCGGCGGTGGCTGACCTGGGTGACGGCGCCGCCCTGGCCCGCGCGAACGAAGCCGAGCAGATGGCCCGTTTCGAGGCGGCGTTCCTGGCCGCGCGCGGCGCCGATTTCATCCTCATCGACACGCCCGGCGGCGACACGGTGCTGTCGCGCGCCGCCCACGCCCGCGCCGACCTGATCGTCACCCCAATGAACGACAGCTTCGTGGACTTCGACCTCTTGGGCCATGTGGACCCGGTGACCCTGGATCTGCTGAAACCCTCCATCTATTCCGAGACGGTGTGGGAGGCGCGAAAGCAGCGGGCCGTGGCCAAGGGCGGGACCATCGACTGGGTGGTGGTCGCCAACCGCCTGGCGGTGTTCGAGGCGCGCAACCGTCGCCGGCTCGAGGAACGGATGGCCAAGCTGGCCAAGCGGGTGGGCTTTCGCATGGGGCCGGGCCTGCGCGACCGGGTCATCTACCGCGAACTGTTCCCGTTCGGCCTGACGGTGGCGGACCTGTCCGAGACGGTCAAGCCGGTCGACATCTCGCTGGCCCATGTCTCGGCGCGCCAGGAGCTGCGCGGCCTGATGCTGGCCCTGGGCCTGGGCGACGACGCGCGCCTCGACGATGCGGCCTGACGCGATGACGCCATGGGCCTGATCTGGCTCGTCCTGGCGGGGATCGCCCTGTGGGCTCTGGTGCGCCTTGGCCGCCAGACCGAGCGGGCCGGCGCGGGCCACTGGCGCGTCTCGGCCACCCTGATCTCGGCGGCCCTGCTGGGCAGCGGGGCGCTGGCGCTGTTCCGGGGCGCCTGGCTTGTGGGCGGCGCGCTGATCGCGGCGGGCCTCTACCTGACCGCCGCCTCGCGCATCCGCCAGGTCGTCCGCCGCGCCGATGACGGCATGAGCCTGCGCGAAGCCCGCGACACCCTGGGCGTCCCGGCCGACGCCACGCCGGACCAGATCAACACCGCCTGGAAACGCCTGATGACCCGCGCCCACCCCGATCAGGGCGGCACCCAGGGGCTGGCCACGCGCCTGAACGCGGCCCGGGATCGCTTGCTGAAGGGCTGATTAGTCCGGCCGCACGACCATGCAGGTGACGCGGCGCTCGGCCAGGGCGGAGCAGGCGGCGCGGGCGCCGTCCTCGGTCAGGCCGGTGAAGCGGCTGCGATACCATTCCCCGGCGGTCTGCACCGCCCGTTCGGCGCCGCTGAACTGGCTGCGGAAACGGCGGTTGACCTCGGTCAGCCAGCCATCGGCCACGTCGCGGTCGCGGAACGCGCCCACCTGGACCGCCCACGTTCCAGCCTGGCGGGCCGGAGCGGCGGGTTCGCGAGCGGGGCGCAGCGCGGCCTGTTGCGAAGGCGTGCCGTTGAGGGCCGCGGTGAAGCTGCCGCTCGCAAGGGTCACGCCGGTCGTGTCCGCCGGCGCCGAGGTGAAGGCCACGGCCGTGGTGGAGGTCGGAGTTTCGGAATCCCCGGCCGAGGTGTCCAGGGATGCGTATTCCACCGGCCCGGTCGGCGCGGTGCTGCCGATGCCGTAACCGCGGGATTCGAAGAAGGTCTGGGCCACCTGGATAGCCTCGCCCGAGGCCCGGCGGCGCTCAACCTCGAAGCCGGTGTTCATCAGCTCGGCCACATGGTCGTTGCGCGTGCGGCTGGAGCGTCCGCCCAGAACCACGGTGATGATGCGCCGGCCGTCCCGCACCGCCGAGGCCGCCAGATTGTAGCCCGAGGCGTTGGTGAAGCCGGTCTTGATGCCGTCATAACCATTGCCCGAGTGCAGCAGGCCGTTGGTGTTGCCGTACTGGCGCCCGTTGTAGACCCAGTGATGCTGACCGAAATAGTGATAGTACTGCGGATAGTCGCGCATCACCGCGCGGCTGAGGATCGCCAGGTCGCGGGCGGAGGAGATCTGGCGGCTGTCGGGCAGGCCGTGCGGATTGACGAAGCGGCTCTGGGTCATGCCCAGCTCCTGGGCGCGTAGGGTCATCATGGCCGCGAAGCGGGCCTCTGACCCGCCCACATGCTCGGCCAGGGCCACGGCCATGTCATTGGCCGAGCGCACCGCCAGGGAGCGGATGGCGTCATCCACCGAGATGCGCTGGCCCGCCGCCAGGCCCAGCTTGGACGGCGGCTGGGAGGCCGCACGCGGCGAGACCACGATCATGTCGTCCAGCTTGATGCGGCCCTCGGTCAGGGCCTCGAAGGTCATGTACAGCGTCATGACCTTGGTGATCGAGGCGGGGTAGCGGGGGTTGTCGGCGCGGCGGGCGAACAGCACCTCGCCGGAGGCCGCGTCCACCACGATGGCGGCGTAGCGGGTGTTCTCGCCGGACTGCGCCACCACCGGCTCGGCGCCGGGCGTAGGCGTCAGCCCCGCCGCAGCCAGAACCAGGGCGAACAGAAACACCAGGGGGCCGGTGCGGCGCCGGCCGGCTTGTCGTGTGAATGCCGTCATGACCCGATAGCCTCATACTCACTCACGCGCGCCCGACGCCCCGTATCGCCACGCACCAAAAGGCTATCATGCTTCATTTGTGTTTCGCCGTAGTAAACAACCCACAAACGCAATTTTGAACGGCCGCGGCGAATTTTCGTCAAGAAAGCTTCATTGTGCGCTGCACAAAATATGCTTGACGCCATTTCGCAGTTGCGTCATAAGCCGCTCCATATCGCCGAGGGATTCCCCCTGGGCGCGAAAACATCAGGCGCGAAATCATCGCCCCGACCGTTCAGGAGCACGACCATGGCCGACACCGCCGAAACCGTGAAGAAGACCATCGATCAGGCCAGCGCCAAGGCCGAAAAGGCCCAGGCCGCCGGCGCCAAGGCTTTCCGTGACACTGTCGAAAAGAGCGTCGCGGGCCTTTCCGAGCTGAACGCTCACGGCAAGAAGAACCTGGAAGCCGTGGTCGAGAGCGCCACCGCCGCCCAGAAGGGCGCCGAGGCCATGAGTCAGCAAACCCTGGCCTACACCAAGAAGTCCTGGGAAGACGGCGTCGCCGCCGCCCAGAGCCTGACCCAGGCCCGCTCGGTCCAGGAACTGGTCGAGCTGCAGACCGCCTACGCCAAGTCGTCCGTCGACGCCTGGCTGGGCGCCTTCAACAAGGCGACCGACCTTTACACCGCCTCGGTCAAGGACGCCTTCAAGCCGATCAACGAGCGCGTCACCGCGACCGTCGAGACCTTCCAGGCCGCGCGCTAAGCCGCATCGTCTGTCGAGATCGAAAGGGCCCGGAGCGCCGCTCCGGGCCTTTTTACGTCTGGGGTGCTAGTGAGTAGTGCTAGTGAGCAGTAGGCGAGGGGTGACCGGTTGCGCCCGAGGCATGGCGCTGGCCCTGCTCACTAGCACTATTCACTAGCACTACTCCCAGTTCCAAGGGCCTTTCCACCGCATCGCGCGCAAGCGTGATCGGCCGCCCCTTTCAAAAGCCAGGACTTTCCATATCTAATCCAGGGTGAGCGAGGGCGAGTCCCTCGCTTGCGGGATTGAAGCGTAGAGACAACGACAACCATGCCGTCGAGAAAATCGGGTCAGGATCAGGTCGGCGGGGGCGGCTACGGCACGGCCACCGTCACCGAAACCCGGCCCAAGGTGCAGAAGCCGTCGCTGTATCGCGTTTTGATCCTGAACGACGACTACACGCCGATGGAGTTCGTCATCTATGTGCTGGAGCGCTTCTTCGCCAAGTCGCGCGAGGACGCCACCCGCATCATGCTGCATGTGCACCAGCATGGGGTGGGGGTGTGCGGCGTGTTCACCTACGAGGTGGCCGAGACCAAGGTCGCCCAGGTGGTCGAGACCGCCCGCAGGCACCAGCACCCGCTGCAATGCACGATGGAAAAGGACTGAGAGGAACCCCTGTTGCCCTCATTTTCGCGCCACCTCGAAGACACCCTGCACCGCGCGGTCGGCTACGCCAACGAGCGTCGCCATGAATACGCCACGCTGGAGCACCTTCTGCTGGCGCTCGTCGACGACCCGGACGCGGCCGCCGTCATGCGCGCCTGCAACGTCGACCTGGCCGGCCTCAAGACCGCCCTGGCGCTCTATGTGGACACCGACCTGGCCGCCCTGGCCACCTCGGCGGGCGAGGACGCCAAGCCCACGGCGGGCTTCCAGCGCGTGATCCAGCGCGCGGTGATCCACGTCCAGTCCTCGGGCCGCGAGGAAGTGTCCGGCGCCAATGTGCTGGTGGCCATCTTCTCGGAGCGCGAGAGCCACGCCGCCTATTTCCTGCAGGAGCAGGACATGACGCGCTATGACGCGGTGAATTACATCGCCCACGGCATCGCCAAGAAGCCGGGCGCGGCCGAGCCACGTCCCGTCCGCAACGGCCAGTCGCCGGAAGAGGCCGAGGAAGCCGCCGTCGTCAAACAGGGCGGCGAGGCGCTGGACGCCTATTGCGTGAACCTCAACGAGAAGTCGAAAGAGGGCAAGATCGATCCCCTGATCGGCCGCCAGGCCGAGGTGGAGCGCTCGATCCAGATCCTGTGCCGCCGCACCAAGAACAACCCCCTGCTGGTGGGTGACCCCGGCGTGGGCAAGACCGCCATCGCCGAGGGGCTGGCGCGCAAGATCGTGGGCGGCGAGGTGCCCGACGTGCTCAAGGGCGCCACCATCTTCTCGCTGGACATGGGCGCGCTTCTGGCCGGAACCCGCTATCGCGGCGACTTCGAGGAACGGCTGAAGCAGGTGGTCAAGGAGCTGGAGAACCACCCGGATTCCATCCTGTTCATCGACGAGATCCACACAGTGATCGGCGCCGGCGCCACTTCGGGCGGAGCCATGGACGCCTCGAACCTGCTGAAACCGGCATTGGCGTCGGGAACCCTGCGCTGCATGGGCTCGACCACCTACAAGGAATACCGCCAGCATTTCGAGAAGGACCGCGCCCTGGTGCGCCGGTTCCAGAAGATCGACGTCAACGAGCCGACGGTCGAGGACACGGTCAAGATCCTGAAGGGTCTCAAGAGCTACTACGAGACCTTCCACAAGCTGCGCTACACCGACGCGGCCATTCGTTCCGCCGTGGAGCTGTCGGCCCGCTACATGACCGACCGCAAGCTGCCGGACAAGGCCATCGACGTGATCGACGAGGCGGGCGCCTCGCAGATGCTGCTGCCGGAATCCCGGCGCAAGAAGACCATCGGCCAGAAGGAGATCGAGGCGGTCATCTCCAAGATGGCGCGCATCCCGGCCAAGTCGGTCTCGAAGTCCGACACCGAGGCGCTCAAGAACCTCGACGCGGACCTGAAGCGCACCGTGTTCGGCCAGGACCAGGCCATCGAACAGCTGGCCGTGGCCATGAAGCTGGCCCGCGCCGGGCTGCGCGATCCGAACAAGCCCATCGGCAGCTATCTGTTCAGCGGTCCCACCGGCGTCGGCAAGACCGAGGCGGCCAAGCAACTGGCCGGCACCCTCGGCATCGAGATGCTGCGCTTCGACATGAGCGAATACATGGAGCGCCACACCGTCAGCCGCCTGATCGGCGCGCCTCCGGGCTATGTGGGCCATGACCAGGGCGGGCTGCTGACCGACGCGGTGGACCAGCATCCCCACGCGGTGGTTCTGCTGGACGAGATCGAGAAGGCGCACCCGGACGTCTACAATATCCTGCTGCAGGTCATGGACCACGGCATGCTGACCGACGCGGTGGGCAAGAAGGTCGACTTCCGCAACGTGGTGCTCATCATGACCACCAACGCGGGCGCCGCCGACAACGCCCGCGCGGCCATCGGCTTCGGCCGGGGCAAGGTGGAAGGCGAGGACGAGAAGGCCATCCAGCGCCTGTTCACGCCCGAGTTCCGCAACCGCCTGGACGCCATCGTCGCCTTCAAGCCTCTGGGTCAGGACGTGATCCGCCAGGTGGTGACCAAATTCGTGCTGCAGCTGGAAGCCCAGCTGGCGGACCGCAACATCACCATCGAACTGTCCGACGAAGCCACCGACTGGCTGGCCCAGAACGGCTTCGACGAACTGTACGGCGCCCGGCCCCTGGCCCGCGTCATCCAGGATTCGATCAAGAAGCCCCTGGCCGACGACATCCTGTTCGGGCGCCTGGTGCGCGGCGGCCATGTGAAGGTCGAACTCAAGGACGGCAAGATCGCCTTCGACATCACCTCCGACACCCCCGCCAAGGGCAGGACAGGCGAAAAGACCGAGGCGGTGGAGTAGGGCGCGGCATTCCTTCTCCTCTCGTGGGAGAAGGTGGGCCGCGAAGCGGGCCGGATGAGGGGGCGGTTCCGCTTCACGAACGGCGGGTCTCATGGCTGAACCGCCTCATCCCTCACCCTCCGCGCTAGGACGGATGCTTTCGCATCCGTGCGCGGAGCCGCCCTCTCCCTCAAGGGGACCGTTGCATTACGTCCTGGATGCTCCGGTTGTGGTCAGGAGATGCGTCTGGAGCGGTCCGGCGGGGGCTGATGGCCCGGTTTTCGTCGGTTGAGGCCGGAGTCCGGGCGTGTCAGGCGGGTCTGAGGGCGGCCCATCGGCGCAGGTTGAAGGCCATGGCGACCATCAGCACCTGTCCGGCCGCCTTGGCCAGTCCGATGTAGCGCACGCCGGTCAGACCCATGCGTCGCTTCCAGGTGGCGAATGTGGTCTCCACCGCCGCCCGTCTGCGGGCGATCAGCCGGTTCAGACGCTTGAGCCGGGGCGGCAGTTCGGGGTGATGCTTGTTGGGCCGACGCATCAGGCGCGGCTTGATCCCGCGCGCCTTCAGCGCCGCCTCTCGGGCGTGGGTATGATAGGCTGCGTCGCCCAGCACCGCCTTCTCATCGCCCCGGATCAGGGCGTCGGCCGGGACCGTGTCGTTGACGTTGGCGGCGGTGGTGATCACCGCCCGAACCAGTCCCGAGCCCTGATCCACGCCCACATGGGCCTTGTAGCCATGGACCGAGCCGGGCTTGCCCGAACGGCGGGCGTAGGCGGCGTCCGGGTCCACCGTCGCCTCGCCCGGCGTCCGGCGGCCTGCCGCCTGGGTCTCGATCAGGGTGGCGTCCAGCATCGTGCCCTGCTTCAGCACCACGCCGGCCCCCTCCAACTGGCCGTCCAGTTCAACGAACAGCCGTTCCAGAAGCCGCTCGCGCACCAGCCGGTTCCTGAACCGACACAGGGTCGTGTGATCGGGAACCGCGTCCTGAAGGCTCAGCCCCACGAACCGCCCGAACGCCAGGCTGTCGCCCAGCCGGAACTCCAGCTCCGCGTCCGACAGCCCGTACCAGGCTTGCAGCAGCAACGCCTTGAACAGCAGCAACGGCCGATAGCCGGGACGCCCCGGCCCATCCTCGCGCAAGCCCGACAGCGCCGCCTCGAACCCGCTCCAATCCACCAGAGCCGAAACCCGCTCCAGCGCCGCACTGCCCGGGCGACGCCCAAGCTCCGCCTCGCCGAACCCCAACTGACCCGTCCGCTTCACCGCCATCAACGTCCCTCCGTCAAACGAAGGGAATCACAAACAGCTAATAATGCAACGGTCCCTCAAGGGGAGAGGGATCACGGGCGCTGATCCAGGCTGACCTTCGCGCGTTATGATCCTGCATCGGGGACCGGCGGAAGGCGCGACGTGAAACTCGACTGGCGGCTGGACAGGCGGAAGGCTCGCAAGGTGGCGGCCGTGGCTGGCGTAGGCGTGGCCCACCTGGCTCTGCTGGCCCTGCTTACGCGGTCCCAGCCCCTGCCGCCCGATCCGCCCCTGCCGCCCATCGAGGTGGTCCTGATCGATCCGCCGCCGCCTGAACCTGAGCCGCCCCCGCCCGATCCGTCGCCCCAGGCGGGGGGCGGGGCGCCCGCGGCGCCTTCGGTGGTTCATGTTCCGCCCGACCCGCCGCCCGAACCGCCCGAAATCGCCGCCCCCGTGGAACAGGCGCCGGAGCCCGCCCTGAACGTCGGCGTCGCGCCCATCGAGACGCCCGAACCCGGCATGGGGCAGGGCGGGCAGGGGACCGGGACCGGAACGGGGATCGGCGCTGGCGACGGTCCAGGCTCGGGCAGCGGCCCAGCCCGGATCATTCGCGGGCCGACCCTGGGCCAGATCCGGAGCGCCCACCCGCCGGGCGCGCGCAGCGTCTATGGCCGGGTGCGCCTGTCGTGCGTCATCCGCCTGGACGAGCTCCTGGATCAGTGCCGGGTGGTCGGCGAAGAACCGCCAGGGCGCGGTTTCGGGGAGGCGGGCCTTGTGGTCTCGCGCCATTTCCGCTTTCGTCCGCCCATGCAGGGCGGCCGTCCGATTCCCGGTCAGCGGGTGGTCGTGGGCGTGGATTTCGGCCGCCCGCGCTGAACGGCGCCCGCCTTTGGGCGATCAGACGTTGACGCCGTATGAATCCCCTGTATAACGCCCGCTTCCGCGAAAGACGCGAAGGCGCGCTCCTGGTCTGTCGACCGGAGCGTTCTTCGCGTCTGCGACGCGTATTGGAGAGATCGACAACGTGGCCCGTATCGCAGGCGTCAACATTCCGACGAACAAGCGCGTTGAGATCGCGCTTCAGTACATCCACGGCATCGGCCCGAAATCGGCCCGGGACATCACCGCCAAGGTCGGCATCGAGCCCGCCCGCCGGGTGAACGAGCTGACCGACGCCGAGGTGCTGCAGATCCGTGAAGCCATCGACCGCGACCATATGGTCGAAGGCGACCTGCGCCGCGAAACGTCCATGAACATCAAGCGCCTGATGGACCTGGCCTGCTATCGCGGCCTGCGTCACCGCAAGGGCCTGCCGGTCCGCGGCCAGCGCACCCACACCAACGCCCGCACCCGCAAGGGTCCGGCCAAGCCGATCGCCGGCAAGAAGAAGTAAATCAGGAAGAACTGACCGATGGCCAAGGAACCGGGTCGCGTCAAACGCCGCGAGCGCAAGAACATCACTTCGGGCGTGGCGCATGTGAACGCCAGCTTCAACAACACCATGGTGACCATCACCGACGCCCAGGGGAACGCGATTTCCTGGTCCTCGGCCGGCCACATGGGCTTCAAGGGCTCGCGCAAGTCGACCCCGTACGCCGCCCAGATGGCGGCCGAGGACGCGGGCAAGAAGGCCGCCGAGCACGGCGTCAAGACGCTGGAAGTCAACGTTTCGGGTCCCGGTTCGGGCCGTGAGTCGGCCCTGCGCGCCCTGCAGGCCGTGGGCATGACCATCACCACCATCCGCGACGTCACCCCGATGCCGCACAACGGATGCCGCCCGCCCAAGCGCCGCCGCGTCTAAGCCTTCGCCTGCCCCCCATTCCCACGCCGGTTCCGGCGCTCTGAACGATGAGCGCGGAACCGGCGAAACCTGTTCGAGGGACATCAATGATCGAAAGAAACTGGCAAGAGCTGATCCGTCCCGAAAAGCCGCAGATCGACGCGGGCTCCGATCCGCAGCGCAAGGCACGGCTGGTGGCGGAGCCGCTCGAGCGCGGCTTCGGCGTGACGCTGGGCAACGCCCTGCGCCGCGTGCTGCTGTCGTCGCTGCAAGGCGCGGCGGTGACGGCCATCCAGATCGACGGCGTGGTGCACGAGTTCTCGTCGCTGGAAGGTGTGCGCGAGGACGTCGTGGACATCGTCCTGAACATCAAGCAGCTGGCTCTGCGCCTGCACGCCGAAGGCCCCAAGCGCATGACGCTGAAGGCTGAAGGCCCGGGTCCGGTCACCGCCGCCCAGATCGACGCCCCGGCCGACATCGAAATCCTGAACCCCGACCACGTCCTGTGCACCCTGGACGACGGCGCCTCGGTGCGCATGGAGCTGACGGTCCAGAACGGCAAGGGCTATGTGGCGTCCGAGTTCAACCGGCCGGAAGACGCCCCCATCGGCCTGATCGCGGTGGATGCGCTCTATTCGCCGGTCAAGCGCGTGGCCTACCGGGTCGAGCCGACCCGCCAGGGCCAGTCGCTGGACTACGACAAGCTCATCATGGAAGTGGAGACCAACGGCGCGGTGTCGCCGGTGGACGCGGTGGCCTATGCGGCGCGCATCCTCCAGGACCAGCTGCAGATCTTCATCACCTTCGAAGAGCCCAAGGCGGCGGTGGAGGCGTCGGACGGCAAGCCCGACCTGCCGTTCAACCCGGCCCTGCTGAAGAAGGTGGACGAGCTGGAGCTGTCGGTCCGTTCGGCCAACTGCCTGAAGAACGACAACATCGTTTACATCGGCGACCTGATCCAGAAGACCGAGGGCGAGATGCTTCGCACCCCGAACTTCGGCCGCAAGTCGCTGAACGAGATCAAGGAAGTCCTCGCCTCCATGGCGCTGTCGCTGGGCATGGACGTGCCCAACTGGCCGCCGGAGAACATCGAGGAACTCGCCAAGAAGTTCGAAGACCAGATTTAGGAATGAGGGCTTAGGTCTTAGTGAGCAGGGCTTGGTATGGCGTCAGCGCCCCTAGGTCCTAACCCCTAAGTCCTACGACCTGAGTAGGAGAGACCCCCATGCGCCACGGCGCCGCTCATCGCAAGCTCGGCCGGACAGCCAGCCATCGCCAGGCCATGCTGGCCAACATGGCCGCGTCGCTCATCAAGCACGAGCAGATCACGACGACCTTGCCCAAGGCCAAGGAGCTTCGCCCCTTCGTGGAGAAGCTGGTCACCCTCGCCAAGAAGGGTGATCTGGCCGCGCGCCGTCAGGCCATCAGCCAGGTCCGCGACGTGACCCAGGTCGGCAAGCTGTTCGACACCATCGGCAGCCGCTACGCCGAGCGTCAGGGCGGTTATATCCGCATCATGAAGGCCGGCTTCCGCCACGGCGACAACGCCGCCATGGCCGTAATCGAGTTCGTCGACCGCGACGCGGACGCCAAGGGCCTGGACTCCGGCCCGGTCTTCGCCGCCGCTGACGACGACGAGGACTGATCGGTCCTTTCCGATCTGGTTCGAGATTCAGGGCGGCGAGGTTTGGGCCTCGCCGCCTTTTTCTTTGCAGGAGAAACAAATCCGCTCATCCCGGCGAGGGCCGGGATCCAGATCATAAGGCTGGATGATCGGAGAGTCTGGCGGCGTTTCGGTTCCCGAGGATCGCGCCATTCCATCTGGATCCCGGCCTTCGCCGGGATGAGCGGTCGTAGAGGCCGACGTTAAAACAGCCTCACGCCGGTTTCAGCCGCCCGCCAGCGCATAAAGAACCGCCGCCCAGACGGCGGCGACGGTCAGGATGTAGCCGAGGGTGGCGCACATGGGCGTCCGCGAAGGGGCTGGACCTGCCGCCGCCGACCGTCGAGCGCGAGTTCGGCCACAACCATTCCCTGATCGAAGCCGCAGCTGCGGGCCTGGGCGTCGCCATCACTCCCTGGAGCTTCGTGGCGCCGGACATCGAGACGGGACGCCTGGCCGCGCCTTTCGGCTTCGTTGAGCGCCCTGCGTCCTTCGTCTTCCTGCGCCCGGCAAGGCCCGACCCAGCGATGGACGCCTTTCAGGACTGGCTGATCGCCGAGGGCGCCGCCACGCCGGGACCGCCCGTCACTGAGCCGGGGTGACGTCCAGAAGTTCGACCTTGAACAGCAGGGCCGAGTTCGGCGGGATTTCGCCGCCGCCCGCGCCGCGCGGTCCGTAGGCCAGGTCGGCGGGGATGACGAAGTGGAACGTCTCGCCCACGCGCATCAACTGAACCCCCTCGGTCCAGCCCCGGATCACCCGGTTCAGGGGGAATTCAATGGATTCGCCCCGTTCATAGGAGCTGTCGAACACTCGTCCGTCGATAAAGGTTCCCTCGTAATGCACCCGCACCGTGTCGGTCGGTCCCGGCTGAGCCCCGTCGGGACTGGCCCGCCCCTCGCGGCGATATTGCAGGCCGCTTTCGGTGGTGGTCCAGCCGCGTCGGGCGCCGCTCCATTCCAGATAGGCCGCCTGGCCCGCTTCCCACCGTTCCTGCGACGCCGGCCCCGGATCGACCGGCGCGGGCCGGGGCGCCGTGGCGCAAGCGGTCAGGGCGAGGGCGGTGAGGGGGATCAGGATGCGCTTCATGCGGCGACGCTAGTGGCGTCATGCAAGCTCGGCAATGGGGTGATTGCAATGATAGCGCGAATTGGCTATGTTTCGCCCATGGCGCAGATCCTTATCCGCAAAATTGACGACGCCACCCTTGATGGCCTGAAACAGCGTGCGGCGCGGGAAAAAGTGTCGGCCGAGGAAGGCGCGCGGCGCGCCATCGCCGCCTATGTCCAGCCCGACCTCAACGCCGTGCTAGCCCGGATGGAGGCGATCAGCCGCCGGATCGGCCCCTTGCCCGGTCCCTCCAGCCTGGACGATCTGCACGCCGACCGTGCGCGGGACGATGATCGGTGACGATCATCGTCGATGCATCGACCGCCATCAAATGGGTTCTGGTCGAGGACGGAAAGCCTGAGGCCATGGCGCTTTTCAGGGAGGCTCCCCTGATCGCGCCCGGCCTAATGCTGATCGAATGCGCCAACATCCTGAGCACCAGGGTGCGACGTGGCCTGATTTCGACGGCCGATGCGCAGGAGGCGCTGGAGACCATCCTGGCGGCGCCGGTGGGCATTCGAGCCGGAGAGCCCCTGATTCCCCGTGCGTACGCTCTATCCGTTGAACTGGGTCGAAGCGCCTACGACTGCCTCTATCTGGCGCTGGCCGAGGCGGAGGGCGGCGTGATGGTTACGGCCGACCTGAAATTCGTTCGCGCGGTCGTCGCCCACCCCGCTTATGCCGCGCTCGTCCGGCCGCTGGTCGCCGAAACCGATTAATCCCGCCGCCGGGCCTTTATTTCGTCGGAAAAGCGAGTATATGTGCCGGCTCCGCTGATTCCGAACAGAACCTGCGCGAAAGCGCCGAGGCGTGGTCCGTCGCCCTCAGACCATTGCGAAGGCGCGCTCCTCCCCAAGGGAGCCTTTGAAAATTCAGGCGTTCTGGTCCTGCCGGACCGAGGGTGAGCGCCGAGAAAACCGGGTCACGGGTCGCCGTCAGGCGTCGCCGTGGCCGCTGCATTGTGACGCGGGCTCCTCCGTCCGCCGATTGGGAAAACGAATGGCAAAGTCCACCGCCGGCCTGACCATCAACGGCCAGATCGCCTCCGCCCAGACCTTCACCGGCAAGAAGCGCATCCGCAAGTCCTTCGGGCGCATCCCCGAGGCGGTGCAGATGCCGAACCTGATCGAGGTTCAGCGCGCCTCGTACGAACAGTTCCTGCAGCGCGAGGGCCGTCCTGGCCAGCGCACGGACGAGGGCATCGAGGCGGTCTTCAAGTCGGTCTTCCCGATCAAGGACTTCAACGAGCGCGCCGTGCTGGAATACGTCTCCTACGAGTTCGAGGAGCCCAAGTACGACGTCGAGGAATGCATCCAGCGCGACATGACCTACGCCGCGCCGCTGAAGGTCAAGCTGCGCCTGATCGTGTTCGAGACGGACGAGGAGACCCAGGCTCGCTCGGTCAAGGACATCAAGGAGCAGGACGTCTACATGGGCGACATCCCGCTCATGACGGACAAGGGCACCTTCATCGTCAACGGCACCGAGCGCGTCATCGTCTCGCAGATGCACCGCTCGCCGGGCGTCTTCTTCGACCACGACAAGGGCAAGACCCACGCCTCGGGCAAGCTGCTGTTCGCCGCCCGCGTGATCCCCTATCGCGGCTCGTGGCTGGACTTCGAGTTCGACGCCAAGGACATCGTCTATGTCCGTATCGACCGTCGTCGGAAATTGCCCGCCACCACCTTCCTGATGGCCCTGGGCATGGACGGCGAGGAGATCCTGCGGACCTTCTACGAGACCGTCCCGTATGAGAAGCGCGCCAGCAAGAGCGGGGAAAGCGGCTGGGTCACCCCCTACAAGCCCGAGCGCTGGCGCGGGGTTAAGCCGGAATTCGACCTGATCGACGCCGACACCGGCGAAGTGGCCGCCCCGGCCGGAACCAAGATCAGCGCCCGCCAGGCCAAGAAGCTGGCCGACGGCGGCCTGAAGTCGCTGCTGCTGGCGCCCGACGCCCTGCTGGCCAAGTATCTGGCCGCCGACGCGGTCAACATGGAGACGGGCGAAATCTATGCGGAGGCCGGCGACGAGCTGGACCAGGCCGCTATCGAACTGCTGGAGCAGAGCGGATTCTCCACCATCGACGTGCTGGACATCGACCACGTCACGGTCGGCGCCTACATGCGCAACACCCTGCGCGTGGACAAGAACGACGCCCGCGAGGACGCCCTGTTCGACGTCTATCGGGTCATGCGCCCCGGCGAGCCGCCGACGCCGGAAGCGGCCGAGGCCATGTTCAACAGCCTGTTCTTCGATTCCGAGCGCTACGACCTGTCTTCGGTCGGCCGCGTGAAGATGAACATGCGCCTGGAGACGCCGGAAGTCGGCGACGACATTCGTGTTCTTCGCAAGGAAGACGTGCTGAAGGTTCTCCAGATCCTGGTGGGCCTGAAGGACGGCCACGGTGAGATCGACGACATCGACAACCTGGGCAACCGCCGGGTCCGCTCGGTGGGCGAACTGCTGGAGAACCAGTACCGCGTCGGCCTCTTGCGCATGGAGCGCGCCATCAAGGAACGCATGTCCTCGGTCGACATCGACACGGTCATGCCGCACGACCTCATCAACGCCAAGCCGGCGGCCGCAGCCGTCCGTGAATTCTTCGGCTCGTCGCAGCTGTCGCAGTTCATGGACCAGACCAACCCGCTGTCGGAGATCACCCACAAGCGCCGCCTGTCGGCGCTCGGCCCGGGTGGTCTGACGCGGGAGCGGGCGGGCTTCGAGGTGCGCGACGTGCACCCGACCCACTACGGCCGCATCTGCCCGATCGAAACGCCGGAAGGCCCGAACATCGGCCTCATCAACTCGCTGGCCACCCACGCGCGGGTCAACAAGTACGGCTTCATCGAAAGTCCGTATCGCCGGGTCGTGGACGGCAAGACCACCGACGACGTGGTCTACATCTCGGCGATGGAGGAGGCGAAATACACCATCGCCCAGGCCAACATCGAGCTGAACAAGGGCGAGATCGTCGAGGACCTGGTCCCCGGCCGCGTCAACGGCGAATCCCAGCTTCTGACCAAGGAAGCGGTGGACATGATGGACGTGTCGCCCAAGCAGGTGGTGTCGGTGGCCGCGGCCCTGATCCCCTTCCTTGAGAACGACGACGCCAACCGGGCCCTGATGGGCGCGAACATGCAGCGTCAGGCCGTGCCGCTGGTCCAGGCTGACGCCCCGCTGGTGGGCACCGGCATGGAAGATGTGGTGGCCCGCGATTCCGGCGCCGTGGTCGTGGCCCGCCGCGACGGCGTGGTGGAACAGATCGACGGCACCCGCATCGTGGTGCGCGCCACCTCCGACCTGGACGCCGCCCGCTCGGGTGTGGACATCTACCGCCTGTCCAAGTTCCAGCGCTCGAACCAGTCCACCTGCATCAACCAGCGCCCGATCGTGCGCGTGGGCGATGTGGTCAAGGCCGGGGACGTCATCGCCGACGGCCCGTCCACGGACCTGGGCGAACTGGCCCTGGGCCGCAACGCCCTGGTCGCGTTCATGCCCTGGAACGGCTACAACTTCGAGGACTCGATCCTGATCTCCGAGCGCATCGTGCGCGACGACGTGTTCACCTCCATCCACCTGGAGGAGTTCGAGGTCATGGCCCGCGACACCAAGCTGGGCCCGGAAGAGATCACCCGCGACATCCCCAACGTCGGCGAGGAGGCCCTGCGCAACCTCGACGAGGCGGGCATTGTGGCCATCGGCGCCGAGGTCCATGCCGGCGACATTCTGGTCGGCAAGGTGACCCCCAAGGGCGAAAGCCCGATGACGCCGGAAGAGAAGCTGCTGCGCGCCATCTTCGGCGAGAAGGCTTCGGACGTGCGCGACACCTCCCTGCGTCTGCCGCCGGGCGCCAGCGGCGTCATCGTCGACGTGCGCGTGTTCAACCGTCACGGGGTGGACAAGGATGAACGCGCCCTGGCCATCGAGCGCGCCGAGATCGAACGTCTGGGCAAGGACCGCGACGACGAGCTCAAGATTCTGGAGCGCAACGTCTATTCCCGCCTGAAGGAACTGGTGACCGGCAAGACCGCCGTATCGGGTCCCAAGGGGCTGGGCCGC
Organism: Pseudomonadota bacterium; assembly: GCA_023433585.1. Lineage (GTDB taxonomy): Bacteria > Pseudomonadota > Alphaproteobacteria > Caulobacterales > Caulobacteraceae > Brevundimonas. The sequence goes on along the minus strand of JAEZCL010000030.1, from coordinate 313 downwards.
GGCCAGGTCACCGAGGACAAGCTGGGCGAGATCTCGCGCGGCCTGTGGTGGCAGATCGCCCTGGACGACGAGAAGGCCCAGGGCGAACTGGAGGCCATGAAGAAGTCGTTCGAGGACGCCAGGAAAGCTCTGGACCGCCGCTTCGAGGACAAGGTCGAGAAGCTGCAGCGCGGCGACGAACTGCCGCCGGGCGTCATGAAGATGGTCAAGGTCTTCGTGGCCGTGAAGCGCAAGCTGCAGCCCGGCGACAAGATGGCCGGCCGCCACGGCAACAAGGGGGTCATCTCCAAGATCCTGCCGATCGAGGACATGC
>JAEZCL010000020.1 GCA_023433585.1 Pseudomonadota bacterium | reverse complement strand
CCGCGAGCAGCGCGGCGCCGAGGGCGAGCGCGGCCGAGCCGCGTCGCGAGGGACGCTCGATCATGGGTGACTCCCTACGCCGGTGCGAACCGGGTCAGGTTCGAAGGGTGTTCTCTCAGCCACGCCTCGCGCGAACACCCGTTCGCGGATCACGTGGCACCCCTGTCATGTGGGAGGAAAGCTAGCGGCGGGGAGGGATTGTTCAAGCGAGCGGCGAATCGCCCGCAGCTCGCACCCGCCGCGCCGCTACTGCTCGACGACGCGTACGCCCTTCGGCGGCGTGAAGCGGAACGCCGTCGCCTCCACCGGCACGTTCACCCGCAGCGATGCCAGCCGCACGCGCCGCGTCACGCCGCTCCGATCGACGACCTCGAACTGCCGGATGTAGCCATCGCGCTCGTCCACCCACACCTTGGCGCGCGTGAAGGGCGCGTCATTCCGGCGGGGCACGAGCACGAGGGCGTGCGTCGCCCGGCCGCCCACCGTGGCGCGTCCGGCGTCGGTGATGTCGTAGCGCGTCTTCGGCGAGGCGAGGAACTGCGCCGTCCAGTCCACCGTCGCGCCGTTCTCCGGCTTCGTGCGGATCACCTGGCCGGGCGCGGTGCTCGGCAGGTACAGCCAGAGCGACGTGCCGTCGGCGACGATGCGGTCCCCCGCCGGGTCGGTGAAGCGGACGCTGATGCGGTCCTTGCCCCGCTGGAGATACTCGCCGCGCGCGTGCTCCGCGCGCCCGGTGAGCGGGTTGGTGACGACCTGCTCGAACGTCGCGTGGACGGACGTCACCTTCGCCCAGGCGGCGACGGCGCGGTCCACGGTGCGATTGGGGTCAGAGTTGGAACTCTGACCCCAAACGGCGGGGGGGAGCACGAGCAGCGCGGCGAGCGCGACGGTCCAGCGGGCGAATCGGGTCATGGGTGCACTACCCGGCCACGGCCGCCGGCGTTCCCGGCCCAGGGGCCAGGGACCGCCCGATCGCGGCGGCGATCGCCCGCAGCTCGGTGACCAGCTCCGCGAACTGCTCCGGGTACTGCGACTGCCCGCCGTCCGACATCGCGCGGTCAGGGGTGGGGTGGACCTCGATCATCAGGCCGTCCGCGCCCGCCGCCAGCGCGGCGCGGGCCATCGGCCTCACCTTGTCGCGCAACCCGGTGCCGTGGCTCGGGTCGGCGATCATCGGCAGGTGCGAGAGCCGCTGCACGAGCGGGATGGCCGTCAGGTCGAAGAGGTTGCGCGTCATCTGGTCGAAGCTCCGGATGCCGCGCTCGCACAGGATCACCTGGTCGTTGCCCTCGGCGAGGATGTACTCCGCGCTCAGCAGGAGGTCGCTGATCGTCGCCGCCATCCCGCGCTTGAGCAGCACCGGCTTGCGGAGGCGCCCGACCGCGCGCAGCAGCGAGTAGTTCTGCATGTTGCGCGCGCCCACCTGGATGCAGTCGGCGACCTCGGCGACGACGTTGGCGCCTTCCTCGTCGAGCGCCTCGGTGACCACCGGCAGGCCGGTCTCGCGGCGGGCGAGCACCAGCAGCTCGAGCCCCCTGCGGCCCAGCCCCTGGAAGGAGTAGGGGGACGAGCGCGGCTTGAACGCGCCGCCGCGGAGCGCCGCCGCGCCGGCGGCAGCGACCTGGCGCGCGGCGGTCACGATCTGCTCCTCGGACTCCACCGAGCAAGGCCCCGCGATGATCGGCACCTCGGCGCCCCCGAAGCTCACGCCCGGTGCGATCGTGACGATCGTGTCCTCGGCCCGCCATTCCCGCGAGACCTGCTTGTAGGGCTTCGTGACGTGGATGACCTGCGCCACCCCGTCCAGCGCCTCGATCGCCGAGCCGTTGACCCGCCCGTCGTTGCCGACGACGCCGACGGCGGTGCGCTGCGCGCCCGGCATCGGGCGCGCCTGGTACCCCATCGCTTCGATCGTCCGCACGACGCGATCCACCTGCGCCTGCGTCGCGTCGTGCCGCATCACCACCAGCATCACACGTCCTCGATGTCGAATTGCCACCCGTCGTGCGCCAGCGTGACGGGTCCGCCGTGCCGCGCGCCCACGATGGCGCGGATGTCCTCCTCGAGCACCGGCGGATAGAAGTGCGTCAGCGCCAGCTGCCGCGGGTTCGCCGCAGCCGCGAGCATGGCGCAGCCCTCCGGGGTCAGGTGGTGCGGGACCGCCATGCGGGCGGGGAGGGAACACTCCGCCAGCAGGAGGCTGCATCCCGCGGCCCAGGCCCCGAGTCCTGCATCCGGGCCGGTGTCGCCGGTGTAGACCAGCCGACGCCGGCCGTGCTCGACGGAATATGCCACGCTCTCCGGGGTGTGCGGTACCTGACGGGCCTCCAGCCGGACGCCCGGCGCCAGGTCCATCGCGCTCCCGGCGGGCAGCTCGCGGACCTCCAGCGGGTAGCCGGGCGCCGTCACCCATTCCCCGAACCCCAGGGCGAGCCGGTCGAGCAGCGCCGTCGTTCCCGGCGGCCCGACGACCACCCGCGGCGCCGCGCGGGCGGGGATGCGCGCGTGCATCCATGCGAAGAGCAGCGTGGGCAGGTCCGCGAAGTGGTCGGGGTGGAAGTGCGTCAGCGCGACGTGCGTGATCCCCCACCACTCCGGCCCCCGTTCGGCGAGCCGGTGGGCGATGCCGCTCCCGGCGTCCAGGAGCAGGCGGACATCGGCCACCTCGACGAGGTGGCCCGCCCGCACGCGATCCGCCGCGAGCGAGATACTGCCCGTGCCGAGGGTGGTGAGGCGCATCGCCGCCCTACGCGGCGCCGACCGCGGCTGCCTCGTCCACCCCTTCCTCGACCGGGTTGCCCTTCATCCGGACGCTGACCAGCGACGAGACGCCCGGCTCCTGCATCGTCACGCCGTACACGGCGTCCGCCGCCTCGGTGGTCGTGCGCGGGTTGTGCGTGATCACGATGAACTGCGTGCGCTGCTTGAACTCGTTCAGCATGCGGACGAAGCGCCCGACGTTGGCGTCGTCCAGCGGGGCGTCCACCTCGTCGAGCAGGCAGAAGGGGCTCGGCTTCGTGAGGAAGATGCCGAAGAGGAGCGACAGCGCCACGAGGGCGCGCTCGCCGCTCGAGAGCAGGTGGATGCGCTGCGTCTTCTTGCCGCGCGGCGACGCGTGGATCTCGATGTCGCAGTCGAGCGGCGCCTCGGGATTCTCGAGCCGCAGGTCGCATTCCCCGCCGCCGAACAGGCTCATGAAGATCTGGCGGAAGTGCTCGCGCACCTGCGTGAAGGTCGTGAGGAAGAGCTCGCGCGCGGTGCTGTCGATCTCGCGGATGGCCTGCGAGAGCGAGTTCCGCGCCTCCGTGAGATCCGTCCGCTGCGTCGTGAGGAACTCGAGCCGCTTGGTGGTCTCCTCGTACT
>JAEZCL010000254.1 GCA_023433585.1 Pseudomonadota bacterium | reverse complement strand
GGGCCCATATTGCCACCGCCGTCATTCCGGGCTCCGGGGCGGGCCGCGGGCGCGGCCCGCCCGGGACAAGCCTGTGCCGAGAATCCATACACGCGGAGCGTTCCGTGCTTACCCCGCCCCATCGGCGCGTATGGATCGCCGGGACAAGCCCGGCGATGACGGAAGAGTATGAGTTTGGACTAATAGAATCAGTCGCTTGTATGGGTTCTCAACCTAGGGCGCCAGGGTCCGACAGTAGCGCGCGAAGACGCCCAGGTCCGGCTGGCCCACGGCGGGGAACGGCCCCTGGTTCTGGGCGCCGTAGTTGAAGGCGATCGCGCCGCCGTGCTCCAGGCGGTCCAGCAGTTCGCCGGGGATGTCGCCGGACGCCTCTACGCCGCGCGCCCGGCCCGCCTCCAGATCGGCGGCCAGTGCGAAGACCTCGTCGCCCACGCCGACCGAGAACCGGTCCTCGCTCATGATCGGATCGAAGCGGTCGCTCGCGGCTTCGAGGCGGGCGGGCCGAGCCCGGCAGGACAGGGAGGCGATCAGCTCGCCGCCGTCCTCAAGCCTGAGCGCCACGCCCTCGTCGCTGGAGACCAGGGACCAGAGCCCGCTCGCTTCGGAAGGGTCCGGGGTGACGGCGCCGTCCACGACACGCTCCGGCTCCACGCGCGGCGCCCTGGCCTCGTCGCCACAGGCGGCCAGAAGCGCCGAAACGCAGATCAGGGCGGACAGCATGCGCATGGCTGGAGAACGCACGCTCCGTCCTACAGTTTCGTGCGCAGCGACCACAGCTCGGGGAAGCAGCGCTTCTCCAGCGTCCGCGTCAGATAGCCGACGCCGTCTGTGCCGCCGGTGCCGGGGCGCCGGCCGATGATGCGCTCGACCGTCACGACGTGCTTGTGGCGCCAGGTCAGAAGGGCGTCGTCCAGGTCCACCAGCTTTTCGGCCAGCTGGTACAGCTCCCACCATTTCGCCGTGTCCCGATAGACCTGAAGCCAGGCTGCCTCCACCTCGGGGCTGGGCTCGTAGGGGCGGCTGACGTCGCGGTTCAGCACGGCTTGCGGCACCGGCAGGCCCGCCTTCGCCAGCTGGGCCAGGGCGTCGTCGTAAAAGCTGGGGGATTCGATGGCCGCCTTCAGCGCCGCATGGGCGTGGGGCCGTTCCTCATGATAGCGCAGGAAGCGGTCGTCCTTCAGGCCCAGCATGGCCTCGACCCGGCGGAACTGGTCGCTCTGGAAGCCGGACGACGTGCCCAGGGATTCGCGGAACCGCAGATAGTCCGCAGGCGTCATGGTGGCCAGGATGTCCCAGGTCTGGGTCATCACGCTCTGGATGCGCGAGACCCGCGCCAAGCTCTTGTAGGCCGGGGTCAGGTCGCCCGCCCGCACCAGCTGCTGGGCGTAGGCGATCTCGTGCAGGATCTGTTTGAGCCACAGTTCCTTGGCCTGGTGGATGATGACGAACAGCATCTCGTCGTGCTGATCGGTCAGCGGGTTCTGCGCGCTCAACACCTGATCCAGCGTCAGATAGCGGGCGTAGGTCATGTCGGAGGATTGGGTCATGCGCCTCTATCCCCCGCTTGGCGGCGCCGCTCAAGCGTGCTTGCCCGTCCCGGATGCGCCCCATACGGTGCGGCCTTTGTGAAAAATCCGGGGAAATGCCCATGCGTCGCCTGCTGCTCGCCACCGCCGTCCTGACCGCTTTCGCCGCCGCCTCGCCGGTCCTGGCCTGGCAGTCCGAACCGACCGCCGCCCAGGCGCCCGCCGCCTCCGAGGACGAACGCATCCTGGCCTTCTTCGAGGAAGCCTTTCAGGAGCAGATCGCCCAGAGCCCCCAGCAGATGACCGCCCTGGGGATCAAGCAAGACTATGACCGGCTGAACGACTACACCGACGCCGCCGCCCAGCGCCGCCTGGCCATGGCCGAACGTCATCTGGCCCGCATGCGCGCCGAGTTCGACTTCGACGCCCTGAACCACCAGAACCAGCTGTCGTGGCGTCTGTTCGAGCATGGGGTGGAGCAGCAGCGCGCGGCCTTCCCCTTCCGCCGCCACACCTTCCCCTTCGCGGCCAACGGCAATCCCACCGGGTCGTTGCCGGTGTTCATGATCAACAGCCACCGGGTGGATTCGGCCGAGGACGCCCGCGCCTATGTCGCCCGCCTGGCCGAGGCCGAGCGGGTGATGGGCGAGATCTCGGCCAATGTGCTGGCCGCCGCCGACGCCGGGGTCATCTCGCCCGCCTTCGTGTTCGAGCCGACCATCAACGATACGAGGAACGTCATCTCCGGCGCCCCCTTCGACGACGGCGAGGACAACCCGGTGTGGGCCGATTTCCAGCGCAAGATCGCCGCGCTGGAAGCGTCGGACGCGGAACGGGCTGAACTGCTGGAGGCCGGACGCCAGGCCCTGACCGGCCCGTGGCTGCGCGGTTACGAGCACATCCTGGGCACGCTGGAGACACTCCAGGCCCGCGCGGACAGCAATGAAGGGGTCTGGCGCCTGCCGGACGGCGAAGCCTACTACGCTCAGCGGGTGGCCGCCTCCACCACCACCGACCTGACGCCCCAGCAGATCCACCAGATCGGCCTGGACGAGGTGGCGCGCATCCAGGGCGAGATGGAGGCGATCCGGGACGCTGTGGGCTTCGACGGCTCGCTCCAGGACTTCTTCGCCTTCATCAAGACCGACCCGCGCTTCCAGTTCCCCAACACCGCCGAGGGCCGCGAGGCCTATCTGGCCGAGGCGCGGGTGCACATCGCCAACGCCATGGAGGCGGCGCCGCGCTTCTTCCACACCCTGCCGGAGGCCGAGCTTGAGGTGCGCGCGGTGGAGGAATGGCGCCAGGCCACGGCGTCGGTGGCCTTCTACAATCGCCCGGCGCCGGACGGATCGCGGCCGGGCATCTACTACGTCAACCTGGCGGACATGACCCAGGTGCTGCGGCCCCAGATCGAGGGTATCAGCTATCATGAGGGCGCGCCGGGCCACCATTTCCAGATCGCGGCGGCCCAGGAGCTTGAAGGTGTGCCCAGCTTCCGCCGCTTCGGCGGCTACGGCGTCTATTCCGAGGGCTGGGGCCTCTATTCCGAATGGCTGGGCGGGGAGATGGGCTTCTATCAGGATCCCTATTCCGACTTCGGGCGCCTGTCGCTGGAGCTGTGGCGGGCGGTGCGGCTGGTGACCGACACCGGGCTGCACGCCCTGCGCTGGAGCCGCGAGGACGCGATCCGGTATTTCCAGCAGAACTCGCTGTTGTCCGAACTGGACATCGTCAAGGAGGTGGAGCGCTACCTGACCAATCCCGGCCAGGCGGTCAGCTACAAGATCGGCCAGCTCAGGATCCTGGAGCTGCGCCGCCGGGCCGAGGCGGCGCTGGGCGACCGCTTCGACGTGCGCGACTTCCATGAGGTGGTGCTGGCCGACGGCGCCGTGCCGCTGGCCGTGCTGGAGGCCAATGTCGACGCCTGGATCGCGGCGGGCGGCGGACGGCCATAAGCCGGACCGTCCCCCTCCCGCTCGCGGGAGGGGACCGCGCCCCGCATCCTTCGTGATCCCGTTGCAGGGATCATCAAGCTGAGCCGTTGCAACCAAAACAAGGACTTATGGTTCTTCCACCAGGTGCGTCGAACGCACATGGACACTCAGGAGGAACGACCATGGCCACGGCCAACGACCACGACATCAAGGTTCTGAACGATCTAATCGAAACCACGCTGGACAGCGTGGACGGCTATCGCGAGGCCGCGAAGGAAACCGAGAACACCGGCTTCCGCGCCCTGTTCGAACAGCGCAGCTTCGAGCGTCAGAGAGTGGCGTCGGAGCTTCAGGGCGAGGTGCGCCGGCTGGGCGGCGAGCCTGAGGACGACGGGTCGGTCCTGGCCAAGGCCCATCGGGCCTTTCTGGACGTCAAGCACGCCATCCTGCAGGACGAGCAGGCGGTGGTGAACTCGGTGGAGAATGGCGAGGACCACATCAAGGCCAGATACGAAAAGGCCATGGAGGATCGCGATCTGTCCGCGACCACCCGCGACACCGTCACCCGCGCCTACGGCTCGGTGCGCGAAGGCCACGACCAGATGCGCGACATCAAACACGCCATGCAGGCGCGGGATTGATACGTTTAAGCGCCCCCATGCGCCCTTCTCCCCTCGGGGGAGAAGGTGGGCCGCGTCAGCGGGCCGGATGAGGGGGCGGTTCAGCGTGACGGACGTTGGCGGGCCTGAGCCGCCTCCCCCCTCCCCCTCCGCGCAAGACCGGATGCGGCGCGCATCCGTGCGCGGAGCCGGGGGCGGCGCCCCCCGGGGCCGG
>JAEZCL010000214.1 GCA_023433585.1 Pseudomonadota bacterium | reverse complement strand
GAGGCGGCGCTGAACCGGGCGCGCATCGAGGTCGAGGTCGAGTGGGTCATCCACCTGACGTCGCACGCGGTGGTCCCGGGGGCGCCGACGCTCGCGCCCGACGAGGAGCAGTACCTGCGGGACGTCGTCGCGACGTTCGGCGCGGCGGAGATCGCCGAGCTCGCGGAGATCGAGCGGACGACGGTGCACGACGTGAAGGCCGTCGAGTACTTCCTCAAGCGCCGCATCGCCGCCGCGCCGGAGGCGCTGCGTGCGGACACGGTCCTGCCGCAGGTCAACGAGCTCGTGCACTTCGCGCTCACGAGCGAGGACGTCAACAACCTGTCGTACGCGCTCATGGTGCGCGGTGCGGTGCGCGACGTGTGGTTCCCGGCGGCCGTCGCGCTGACGGACGAGGTCGCGGCGCTGGCGGCGGAGCACGCGTCCGTCCCGATGCTGGCGCTCACGCACGGCCAGCCGGCGACGCCGACGACCCTCGGCAAGGAGCTCGCGGTGCTGGCCCACCGCCTGCGCCGTCAGCTCACCCGCATCGCGGGCGACGAGTACCTCGGCAAGCTCAACGGCGCGACGGGCACGTACGGGGCGCACCTGGCGGCCGTGCCGGACGCGGACTGGCAGGTCGTGTCGCGCACGTTCGTCGAGCACCTCGGCCTGACGTGGAACCCGCTGACCACGCAGATCGAGTCGCACGACTGGCAGGCCGAGCTGTACGCGGACGTGGCGCGCTTCAACCGGGTGCTGCACAACCTGGCGACCGACGTGTGGACGTACATCAGCCGGGGTGTCTTCACGCAGATCCCCGTGGCGGGCGCGACGGGGTCGTCGACGATGCCGCACAAGGTCAACCCGATCCGCTTCGAGAACGCCGAGGCGAACCTCGAGATCTCGTGCGCACTGCTCGACACGCTCGCCTCGACGCTCGTCACGAGCCGCCTGCAGCGCGACCTCACGGACTCCACGACGCAGCGCAACATCGGCCCCGCGTTCGGGCACTCGCTGCTCGCGATCGACAACGTCCGCCGGGGCCTGAAGGCGCTCGCCGTCGACGAGGCGATGCTGGCGCGTGAGCTCGACGGCAACTGGGAGGTGCTGGGCGAGGCCGTGCAGTCGGCGATGCGCGCGGCGTCCGTCGCGGGGGTCCCCGGCATGGACAACCCCTACGAGCGCCTCAAGGAGCTGACGCGCGGCCACCGCCTCACGGCGCAGGACATGCGCGACTTCGTCGACTCCCTCGGGCTGCCCGCGGACGTCACGGAGCGGCTGCGAAACCTCTCGCCCGCGACGTACACCGGACTCGCGTCGTCCCTGGTCGCCCACCTGGACTAGCCTGCTGTCCGGTTCGTCCGGTTGCCTGACGGATCGTCCCTCGTCTGCTTCACCCGAACGGCCTAATTGCGCGCTCCGACGTGGGAGCGGTTCCTGTCGATACGTTTCGATACCTGGACACACGCCCGGGATCGAGCCAGAATCGTCGCTGTCGTCGGAATCCTCCCCTCCAGTCCGATACGGCAAGGAAGCCCTCACGTGACACTGATGCAGAAGGCGATCACCCCATCGCTGGCGCACGCCCATCTCACGCAGGGTCACGACCGCATCGCCGGTTACGTGGTCCGCGCAGAGGACGTCGCCTTCGCGACCACCCCCGCCCAGCTCTTCGAGGTGCACGGCCTGGGCTACCCCGGCTCGCCGTTCAGCCCGTACGACAGGTCGATCGACATCCTGCGGTTCGAGTCCTCGCCGCAGCTCCAGTACCGGGACGTCCCCGGCTACATCGTCCCGCTGTGGTGGCTGCGCCACTCGCGGATCCCCCCCGGCGCCGAGCTCATCCGCGTCCACGACGACGGCACGTCCACCCTCCTCGCGCGCTACGGCGACGTGGGCACGGGCTGGACCGTCACGCAGCTGGGCGCACCCCGGCCGGCGCTCGCGTCGCTGTCGCGGTGCGTGGGCCCCGTGGCCAAGTGGCACGGCGCCTACCTCGAGGCGGACGTGGTCGACGGCGGGCACACGGTCGTGCTCGCACTGGCCAACCCGCCGCTCGCGGAGACCGGCTTCCACCAGTCCCCCTCGGGCCGCTGGTACCGCCGCGTGGCGCGCGAGGACGTCACCGAGCTGTTCGAGCTCGACCTCACGGCCCGCTGGAACGGCCTGTCCGTCCGCGTGGTCGACCAGTGGCAGGACGCGCAGCGCTACGTCGTGGCCCGCATCTCGCACCTGGGCGACGACATCGAGCGCGCGGAGCGCCTGCACCTCGAGCGGGTCGAGGCCGGCGTCTACGAGGCGATCGTCTACGCCGCCGAGCTCACCGACATCGAGACCAACCAGGTCGTCCCGCACACGTGGGCTCCCGGCCCCGCCGCGCAGGAGCGGCACTGGGCGCACTCGTGACAACTTGATCTGTGAAAATTCACCCACGGGGCGCTGACTTCGCGTAGCATCCCTAGGCATACCGCACGAAACCCGAGTGGCTCCCTTTCGGAGCCCCGGTCACGGTCAGGTCCCGCACAGGAACCGGACCCCACAGACCGCACCGGGCCTGGTCCTCCCCCCCGACCAGGCCCGGTGCGCTTGTTGTTGCGGGCGCGGCACAGAAACTTGCCGGGCACGTCACCGCGGATCGCGCCGCGGACCGGCCGGGCGCAGAGTGGGTGGATGCCCAACCGACTCGCCCGCAGCACGAGCCCCTACCTCCTGCAGCACGCCGACAACCCGGTCGACTGGTGGGAGTGGGCGGACGACGCGTTCGCCGAGGCCCGGCGGCGCGACGTACCGCTGCTGATCTCCGTCGGGTACGCCGCGTGCCACTGGTGCCACGTCATGGCGCACGAGTCCTTCGAGGACCCGGCCACGGCCGCGTTCATGAACGAGCACTTCGTCTGCGTGAAGGTCGACCGCGAGGAGCGCCCTGACGTCGACGCCGTCTACATGGCTGCCACGCAGGCGATGACGGGCAGCGGCGGGTGGCCCATGACGGTGGTCGCGACGCCGGACGGGCGGCCGTTCTTCTGCGGCACCTACTTCCCGCCGCGGCGCGTGCAGCACATGCCCTCCTTCCCCGAGGTGCTCGCGGCGGTGGCCGCCGCATGGACGGGGCGCCGCGACGAGGTGCTGGCA
>JAEZCL010000204.1 GCA_023433585.1 Pseudomonadota bacterium | reverse complement strand
GTCCTGCGCCGCCAGCGGCTGGTCCGACGCGGGGTCCGGCGCTTCGACGGCGCCCTGGCGGTCGCCGCACGCCGCCAGCAGCAGCGCCCCCGCCATCAGCCCCGCAAAGCCGGTCCGCACGACCATCATCCTCGCCTTCATGCCAAATCCGACTTTGGTGTTAGAAGCCTTTTGACCGCCTTCGCAACCCGCGCGGGCCGGTTTGATGGATTATCCTGTTCCGCGATGCCCCAGCCGCCGTCCGACCGCACCCGCCTGATCCGCTCGGCCACCCGCCGTCCGGCGTCCGGCCGTCGCCCCGTCAATCCGCCCATCGAGCGCGCCTCGACCCTCTTGAACCCCAGCGTCTCGACCCTGCGCGATCCGGCGCTGGGGCCCGTTTACGCCATCGACGGCATGACGGTTCAGCACGAACTGCGCACCCTGATCGCCGAGATGGAGGGCGCGTCCGACGCCTGGCTCGCGCCCACCGGCCTGGCCGCCGTCACCATTCCGATCCTGGCCCTGACGCGGCCCGGCGACACGGTGGTCGCCACCGACGCCCTTTACGGCCCCAGCCGCCGGTTCCTGGACCGGCACATGGCCGCGCGCGGGGTGAAGACGCTGTATCATCCCGCCGACGCGACGACCGGTCAGATCGCCGCCATGCTGGACGGCGCGCGGCTGCTGCTGATGGAATCGCCCGCCTCCCTGACTTTCGAGATGGTCGATGTCCCGGCCCTGACCCGCGCGGCGCGTGACCGGGGCGTGGCCACGATGATCGACAACACCTGGGCCGCCGGGCTGGCCTTGCGCCCCCTGGCCCACGGCGTGGACGTCAGCATCCAGGCGCTCAGCAAATATGCGTCGGGCCATTCGGACCTGCTGATGGGCTCCATCGCGGTCGCCGACCCCGCCGTCGGCCGCGCGATCCACGGCGTCATCGAGGACATGGGCTGGCACACCGCGCCGGACGAGGCCTGGCTGGCGCTCAGGGGCCTGCGCACCCTGCCCCTGCGCATGGCCGAGCACGCCCGATCCGCCCTGACCGTCGCCCGGTGGCTCGAGGAACGCCCCGAGGTGGCGCGCGTCCTCTATCCGCCCCTGCCCCGCTCGGTCGGCCATGATCTGTGGACCCGCGACTACACGGGCGCGGCGGGGCTGATGGGCCTGGTCATGAACGGCGGGACGGAAGCGGACGCCGAAGCGTTCCTGGACGCCCTGACCCTGTTCGGCCTGGGCTATTCCTGGGGCGGCTTCGAAAGCCTGGCCACCCACGAGACGCATCAACTCACCCTGCGCCGCCACGCCCCCGCCCTGCCCGGCCCCCTGGTGCGCCTGCACATCGGCCTGGAGGACCCGGCCGACCTGATCGCGGATCTGGAACAGGGGTTGCGCCGGCGTCGCCAGACGGACGCCTGACCGCCAGTGACGTCTTCAGTCCGCGAGGTTCAGCGCCAGGAGTTTTCCCAGGCCCCGGATTGACCGAATGGGCGCGCCGCTCTCGATGCTCGCTGAGATTTCGTCAAAGAGACCGGTGTAGGGCTCGCAAAGCGGCCCCCTGGCCTTCGCCAGACCGGCCCGGGCCAATTGCCTGAACCCCTCCCGATCGAGGCCGCCCCTGTATCCCAATCCTGCGGACCACTCCAGAAAACACGAAGGCGGTCCGCTGATGACGTCCTGGATGTTCCCGAGTATTCTATAGGTGCTGACGTCATCGGAAGAAATTCGGCCGATGACCCGGCTCCGTTCCTCGACACGATCAAACATGATGTTCTTGCCGGCGTCGTCAAAGGATTGTGTCGCCAGGTCGGGCGCCAGGGCGATCATCATGTCCTTCACAAGCAGGTCACGCGCCGATGAACCGGCCTTGCTGAGCCGGAACAGATCTCTTTGCAGGATGGGCCGCAAGCCGAACATGTTGTTCATCGCCGACCGCCCGGAGTGCAGGGAATTCCGGCACCGCATGTAATGCCACTCGGAGCTGTCAGGCGAATCCCAGTCAATGCCGACTTCGGCCAGGCAATTGCTGACCTCGATGGAGAATCCTCGCCGCACCTCCTCTTGCTTTATATGCCTGGATATACGCCGCATGCTGCGCCAGCGGTAAGCGCCCTTGTAAATTCCAGCGCCGTGACCGCCGATGGAAAACTCCACTGTGCTTGGGTATTGGTTCGGAAAATAGAGCGGATCATAGATTCCGGCGCTTGAAGCGCCCCATAGCGTAAATCCGGGGACACTGACCCTTTCCGGAGAAGGCTTGTTCCTCTTGCCTATGTTCAGACCGTATCTTTCCGCAAGACTGGATACGACCTGATAATCTCTTTTCCGATCCGGATGAGAATTTATATTAATTTCTTCAAGCAACTCGGGTTTTGTCATCATGGCCGCCAGCATGAGGCGGGAATCGACGCCGCCCGAAAGCGCCAGGCTCATCGGGGCGTCACATTGCGCCAGGGTGGTGACCAGGCTCGCCAGGCGCTGGGCGCCTTGCAGGACCGTCTTGTTGTAATCCCCCGCCGACAAGGATTCGGCGGCATAGTCAGCCGGATCGGATTCGACGCGCAAACCGCCCTCGAAAGACACGGAAAGCCCCGACAACGGCGGCGACATCCGGATTCCATCTATGATCGAGTTCGACCCGACCAGCTGGTCGGCAATCGAATTCGTCCATGCGCGCGCGGCCGTCGCCTCCCTGTGCAGGGCGCATTCCATGCCCAGGAAACGGCGCACGGTGACAAGCGCCATAACGGAATCCGAGATCGCCGCCACACGCGGCGCGCCGGTCCACAGGATCGGAAGCTGGGAAAAGCTGTCGTTCCTTACCGTTACGCCGCGCCGGTTGAAATCAATGGAGACATAACAGCCTTCCGTTTGTTCGAGGTCACCGATTGAATCCCGGCCGCCCTGCCCGCAGACAACTGTTTCATTGCCGAAATCAATCGCATATCCCTTGAATACAGGACCGCCGCCACCGTTTAACTCACCGGCGCGCCGAGCGATGAAAATCAGGCTGAATTCGTCATTCAATATACGCGACGCAACGTCTTCTGAATTCACCCTCAATTCTGAAATGATCTCGGAGCAGATATCTGACGGCGCTATGATGGCCAGATAATTCGACACACGCTTCGCTCGGATCTGGATAGCTTCAAATTTCAGCAGGAAAATATTCTTTAGGCGCTGAATATCATGAATTTATAACACAAAGCCGCCTCGGCCCGCAGAAGCCGATTCATCATCAGCGACGACGCCGCAGGCGTGACGTGTTCAGCCAGATTCGGCTTCGATCTGAAAACTGGCGCGCCCGTTCGAACAAGATTCGAACTCCCCTTTGAAAGATAGGGCGACCATTCCGAGAGGAATGGCGCGCCCGGCAGGACTCGAACCTGCAACCCCCTGCTTAGAAGGCAGGTGCTCTATCCGGTTGAGCTACGGGCGCCTGGGCCATGGCGGCGCTGGCCGCGACGAGGCGCGCGGCTCAAGTAGCGCGAAGCGCGGTAGCCGCAAAGGAAATCTCGGCTCAGACAGCCGAGACGCGCGGCTCAATGCGTCCAGGGCTGTTTGCGGCCGGGGGCGAAATTGTCGGCATAGGCCTTGAGGATCACCGGCGGGTCCTGGGGGTCGCGCACCCTGAAGGGGATGCCGTGACGCTCGGCGTAGGCCACCGCCTCATCGCGCGTGTCGAAGCTGAGCCGCACCTGGCCGTTCATGTCGGTGGAACTGGTCCAGCCCATCAGCGGGTCGATGGTGCGCGCCGTGGCCGGAGCGAATTCCAGCACCCAGTCCCGGGTCTTGGCCTTGCCCGACTGCATGGCGGTCTTGGACGGACGATAGATGCGCGCGAGCATGACGGGCCCCGAGGAATCCGGAAACGATCTGGAGCGCCCAGATAGCGTGCGCCGCCCCGGCGGTCCAGTGAGCGGTCTGCGACAACCGGCGGCTTGCTAAGGATCGGGCGAACCGATAGGCAGGCGCTCCCGTTGGGGAGTAGCCGCCGGCCGCGTTTGAAGCGGAGCGAAATCTGAGCCGAGCCTTCGTCTCGACCGATTTCGCTTCAGAGCCGGGACCGTGTCAACACATTCGCGTTCGCTGATTCGGCGGCCGCGTGGCGCGGTCAGCGGAATCCGTTCCGCCTGGCGAGACCAGCGCGTCCCACCGTCATGCCGGACGGCGTGGGATGCGTGTCTCGTCGTCCGGCGGAGCCTCCTGTGCAATGACCCCCGGCGCCGTCGTCATCCTGTCGCTCAGCATGTCCGCGGACGCCTTCGCGGCGGCCGTGGGCCGGGGCGCGGCGCATCGCCCTTCCCTGCCCCAGGCCTTGCGCGCAGGGCTGGTGTTCGGCGCCGTCGAGGCCGTCACCCCGGTGATCGGCTGGAGCCTCGGCCTGGTGGCGGCCGGTTTCATCCAGCAGGTCGACCACTGGATCGCCTTCTTCCTTTTGGCCGCCGTGGGCCTGCACATGATCTGGCACGGCGTTCAGGCGAACGGCGCAACCGTCGCGCCCGCCCCCCGGCGAGGGATCCTGGCCCTGGTCGCCACGGCCGTGGGCACCAGCATCGATGCGGCCGCCGTCGGCGTGGGCCTGGCCTTCATCGACGCCGACATCTGGATCATCGCCGGCTGCATCGGCCTGACCACCTTCGTCATGACCACGCTCGGCATGCGCATCGGCGAGGCCGTGGGCGTCCGCATCGGCAAGCGCGCCGAGATCCTGGGCGGCCTCGCCCTGATCGGCATCGGCGCCTTCATCCTGTGCGAACACATGGGCTGGCTGGTGATTTAAGCGAGGGCGTGGTCGGAGCGGCAGGATTCGAACCTGCGACCCTCTGCTCCCAAAGCAGATGCGCTACCAGGCTGCGCTACGCTCCGATCAGGCGGGGCTTATAGGCACGGCGCCCGCTCCGCCGCAATCGATCAGTCGGCGTTGTTGAAGAACGGATGGCGCACCGTGTCGCCGGGGCGCGCGCCGATTTCCTCGGTGCGGCCCGCGCGCACCTCCAGCACCCCCTTGGCCGGGCCATAGGACGGGACGGTCGCGCGCGAGAACGGCGTGGTGTGCCGGGCGATCGAAACGATGCGGCCGGTGTCGTCGATATAGACGATGTCCAGCGAACTGGGCGTGTTCTCCATCCAGAAGCCGCGCTCGGCCATGTCCGGGAACTGGAACAGCATCCCCCGGTCGTCCGCCAGCGGATCGCGGAACATCAGGCCGCGCGCGCGCTCCGCATCGTCATCGGCGATCTCGACCCAGAAGGCGTGCTCGCCGCTTGCGGTCACGACGGTCAGGGCCTCCAGCGGATTGCCCGCCTCGTCGCGCGGCGCGCCCTGGGAGGCGTTCTGGGCGCAGGCGGTCCCGGTCAGGGCCAGGGCTGCGGCGGCGCTCAGCAGGAAACGGCGGTGCAGGGTCATGATCGTGTTCCATTCATCCGGCGCCGTCCCCGGATCCGCTTCGGCTCGGCGCCCGCCGACATTACGCCGCCGCCGGGGTTCGGGACAAACGGGATTCTGATGCCTGAAGCCTATTCGCCGGGTTCGATCTCGGCGACCACCAGGCCCTTGGGGCCGCGAGCGAAGCGCACCCGCACCGGATGCCCGGGCTCCAGGTCATCCAGGCCGCAGCGGCGCAGAGTCTCGATGTGGACGAAAATGTCGTCGCCCCCGTCCGTCTCGGCCTCGCGCACCACGAAGCCGTACCCCTTGGCGCGGTTGAACCATTTCACCCGGGCGGGCTCCATCGGCCCCTCCGCCTCGACCGGCGCGCGGGCGGGGCGGCGGGACGGCGGCGCCAGGTTGCCGTTGGACCGGCGCAGGCCCTCATAGCCCGGGGTCTGGCCCGGTTCGGGATCGATGATGTCCACGATCTGGGTGGCCTGCCAGCCCTTGGGCCGACGCACCGCGTCACAGGTCACCGCCGCGCCTTCGGGGGCGGTTTCGCGCCCCAGGTCGCGCAGACTGGAGACGTGCAGAAGCACATCCTTCATGCCGGTCAGCGACGGATCCTCAGGCACGATGAAGCCATATCCCTTGGCGGGATCGAACCACTTCACATGACCGGACAGGCGGACCGTCTCCGCCGCCAATTCCCCATCCAATTCAAACGCAGACATAGTTCCCCCGCCTGCGAAACCGTTGCAGACGGATTTACGTTTAACACGGTTCGATGAATCCGCGACAGGGTAACGTTAAAATTTCGCGCCAGAGGCGAGCGGCGACGGATATGCGCGCACCGGTGAGGCGCCGCCGACACATCGGATTCACATGATGATTTCGGGAAAAGCCGCGTGGCAGGCCCTAGGGGAATCGAACCCCTCTTTCCAGGTTGAAAACCTGGCGTCCTAACCGATAGACGAAGGGCCCGCTGCGCGAGAGCCGGCCGTATAGCGGCCCCTCCCGGTTCGTGCAAGCATCTGTCCGCTAAATTCCGGTCGGCGTTTCGCGGCGCGGATCGTGGGCGTCCTCGATTTCGAATTGGACGCCCCGGCGGCCGTTCCAGTCGTCCGCCTTGAGCCGCCCCGCCACGCTGACGCCTGCGGCGCCCGACAGCAGCGCCTGGCCCAGCGGCAGGTCCGCGCACCGCCACGCGATGGCCCGCACCGAGGCGCCGTCCGCCCCCGTCACCCGGCACCGCACATGGCCGCCGTTCATGGCGCCGGCGTCGCGCGCCGTCACCCGGTCCAGGGCGAACAGAGGCTCGGGATTGCCGGGTCCAAAGGGCGCCAGGCGCTCGAAATCCTCGAACAGGGCGCGGTCCGCCGCCCGGCAGTCGATCAGGGCGTCGATCTCGACCACGTCCAGCGTTTCGGCCGCCTGCTGCTGATCGGCCAGGGCCTGTTCCAGAAAGGTGCGGACGGCGGGAATCCGGTCCGCCGCCACCGTCAGGCCCGCCGCCATGGCGTGGCCGCCCCCGGCCATCAGATGGCCCGCCTCCCAGGCCGCCTGCACCGCCCGGCCCAGGTTGACGCCCGGCTGGGATCGGCCGGAGCCCTTGCCCACGCCGGTGACGGGATCCACGCCGATGACGATCACCGGCCGGCGCCAGCGTTCGCGCAGACGCCCGGCGACGACCCCGACCACGCCGGGATGCCAGCCCTGGCCCTCGACCACGACCACGGGCCGGTCCGCCCCGTCGCCGCCCCGCCCCTCCACCTGCCGCACGGCGGCGTCCAGCACTTCGCGCTCAACCTCGCGGCGGGCCTGGTTCAGGGCGTCCAGTTCAGCCGCCAGCGCCTGCGCCTCGGCCGGGTCGTCGGTGGACAGCAGGCGCGCGCCCAGGTCGGCCCGGCCGATCCGCCCGCCCGCATTGATTCGCGGGCCGAGGATGAACCCGGCGTGGGACGCCTTGGCGGTCCCCGGCTCCATCCCCGCCACGCCCAGCAGCGCGCGCAGGCCGGGATTGCTCCAGTCCGACATGACCTTCAGGCCCAGCGCCGCCAGCGCCCGGTTGAACCCCGTCAGGGCCGTCACGTCGCAGACGGCCCCCAGCGCGGCCAGGTCCATCCAGCGCCGCAAGTCCGGCTCGGCCCGCTCGGCGAACATCCCCCGCGCCCGCGCCGCGCGGTTCAGCGCCGCCAGCAGCACGAACACCACCCCGGCCGCCGCCAGATTGCCCTGGCCCGAGTTGCAGCCCGGGCGGTTGGGATTGACCACGGCCTCGCAGGCGGGCGGCTGCTCGCGCATCAGGTGGTGATCGACCACCACCACCTTCAGGCCGATGGCCACGGCGTGGGCCACCGCCTCCACCGCCGCCGCGCCGCAGTCCACCGTGATGACCAGATCGGCCCCACGCGCCTTCAGGGTCTCGAACGCCTTCGGACTGGGGCCGTAGCCTTCCGTCAGCCGGTCCGGCACATAGACCGGCAACTCGGCGTCCATGGCGCGGAACCAGCGGACCAGCAGCGCCGCGCTGGACGCCCCATCCACGTCATAGTCGGCGAACACATGCACGCTGCGGCCGCTCTGCACCGCATCGATGATCGTCTCGGCCGCCCGGTCCATGTCCAGGAAGCTCGATGGGTCGGGGAACAGCGCCCGCAGGGTCGGGTTGAGGAAATCCCCGCCCGCGTCCGCCGCCACGCCCCGCGCCGCCAGGGCGCGGGCCAGCGGCTCGTTCAGGCCCAGCCCCTGCAT
>JAEZCL010000190.1 GCA_023433585.1 Pseudomonadota bacterium | reverse complement strand
TGCCCTTGGCCTCGAAAATCCGCGCCACGGCCTGGGGGTTGGAGGCGTCGGCCGCCAGGCCATAGACCGTCTCGGTCGGCAGGATGACCAAACGTCCCGTCTTCAACGCCTCGGCGGCGATTTCTGGGCTGTCGCCCCTGGCGGGTCGGTCGGCGGGCACGGTCGCTCTTTCCTTACGCCGCGTCAGCCGATCAAACAGGGGCCTAGAGTGCGCGGAAACTCGACCAAAGTCCAAGCGGGCTTGCGCCCAACAGCGCAGAGGTCGACACAAGCGCTACGTCTTTCTGAGGATAACCGATGAGCTACCGCGCCCCCGTCCGTGACATCGCATTCGCCCTCGACGCCGTGGCCGGCATCGATCAGGTCGCAGCGACCGGCGCCTTTCCCGATTACGACGCCGATGTCGCCTCGGCCGTGCTGGACGCCGCCGGCCAGTTTTCCGAAGAGGTTCTGGCCCCGCTGAACCGCCCCGGCGACCTGGCCGGCGCCAAATACGCCAACGGCGCCGTCACGGCTGCGCCCGGTTTCGCCGACGCCTATCAACAGTGCGCGGCCGGCGGCTGGACCAGCCTGACCGCCTCGGTCGAGGCCGGCGGGCAGGCGCTGCCCAAGGCGCTGTAGTTGGCGGCCTATGAGACCTTCCACGCCGCCAACATGGCCTTCGGCCTGTGCCCCATGCTGTCGCTGGCCTCCATCGAGGCGTTGGAGCAGGTCGGCAACGAGCATCAGAAGGCGACCTATCTGCCCAAGCTGGTCTCGGGTGAATGGACCGGCGCCATGGTTCTGACCGAGCCGCATGCCGGGTCCGACCTGGGCGCCCTGACGGCCACGGCGGTTCCCAACGGCGACGGCACCTACGCCCTGACCGGCCAGAAGATCTTCATCACCTGGGGCGACCACGATGCGGCGGACAACATCGTCCATCTGGTGCTGGCCCGCCTGCCCGACGCGCCTGCAGGGCCGAAGGGCATCAGCCTATTCCTGACGCCCAAGTTCGCGGTGAACGCCGACGGTTCGCTGGGCGAGCGCAACGCCTTCCGCCCGGTCGGCGTCGAGCACAAGCTGGGCATTCACGCCTCGCCCACCTGCGTCATGAGCTATGAGGGCGCCACGGCCGAACTGGTGGGCCGCCCGAACGAGGGCCTGTCGCACATGTTCACCATGATGAACGCCGCGCGCCTGGCCGTGGGCGTCGAGGGCGTGGGCGTCGCCGAACGCGCCTGTCAGGCCGCCCTGGCCTATGCGCTGGAGCGGCGCCAGGGCCGCAGCGTGTGGACCGGCGAGGCGAACGCCCCGATCTTCGATCATCCCGACGTGCGCCGCATGCTGTCGGTGATGAAGGCGAAGATCGCGGCGGCCCGCGCCATCTGCCTGTCCACGGGCGTGGCCGCCGACCTGGCCCGCCATGCCGCGAACGAAGAGGAGCGACGCCGCTGGAAGGGCCGCGAGGACCTGTTCACCCCCATCGCCAAGGCCTGGTCCACCGACGTGGGCGTGGATGTCGCCTCCATGGGCGTGCAGGTGCACGGGGGCATGGGCTTCATCGAGGAGACCGGCGCCGCCCAGTACTATCGCGACGCCCGCATCGCCCCGATCTACGAGGGGACCAACGGCATCCAGGCCATGGACCTTGTGGGCAGGAAGCTGTCCATGGACGGGGGCGAATCCGCCCGCGCGGTGATCGCGGACATGCGCGAGACCCTGGACAGGCTGCCCGCGCTTTATCAGGGCAAGCCCGTCGAGCGTCTGGCCAACGCCATTCAGGCGGCCGAGGACGCCACCCTGTGGCTGTGCGACCGCAAGGCTGAGCCCGAAGGCGCCGCCGACGTGCTGGCCGCCGCCGACGCCTATCTGCGGCTCATGGGCGACGTGATCGGCGGCTGGCTGCTGGCCAAGGGCGCCCTGGCGGCGAAGGCGCGGCTGGACGCCGGCCAGGGCGAACCGGCGTGGCTGGAGGGACGGATCGCGCTTTACGAGGTCTATGCCGCGAACGTGCTGGGTCATGTCTCCAGCCGGCTGGCCGCCGTGGGCCAGGGCGGCGCCCTGCTGCAGCGCATGACGGCTGAGGCGCTGAGCGTCTGAATTAATCGGAACGGGTGGTGCGGACGGACGTCCTGTCCGGCCCGTCTTCAGGCACGGGTGCGTCGGCGGCGACCGTGTCGGTCCAGTCGACGATCTGACCGTTGATGTCGGTCACCGCAGCCTCGAAGGCGGCCACGATGGCCGAGACGCGGTTCTCGGCCGCCGGACGGGTGACGATGAACATCCGCTCGTCCAGCACGTCCCGTTCCGGGAAATGCAGAATCCGCCCGCGCGCCGTCACATGGACCACGGGCGCGGCGCCGTCGTGATCGTAGCGGGCCTCGAAGGCGCGCACGTCGATGTCCAGCGACAGGGTCGAGCGGCTGAACTCGCGCAGGCCGATCAGGCGCGTGTTGCGGCCGCGCTCGGAAAAGGCGCCCGTCAGGCTTTCGGTGAACAACTGGTCCGCCGTCGAGACCCAGCGGGCGCCGGACAGATAGGCGGCCCGGGTTCCGGTGACGGTGAGGATGCGGTCGCCGCGCGACGCCTCGGGAAACTGGATGCGGCGCATGGACACCGGCCGCAGGTCGCCCACGGCGGCTGACGGCGCGGCCTCGAAGGTCTCGGCCGCCGCGCCGAAACGGTACATCTGGACCGGTTCCGGCGTGGACAGGAGCGCGCAGCCGGACAGCAGAGCGGCCAGGGCGGAGACGGCGGCCAGCTGTTTCAGGATCGGGGCTCGGCTCATTGTTCGACCTCGAGTTCGATGGATTGCGGGCGGGCGATGAAGTCGCGCGGGCTGGAGCGCACGTCGTCCACCAGGCGATCGAGCGACTCGGCGGCCTCCTCCAGCCCCTGGATGGCGGCGGCGAAGCGCGGCAGGCCGTTGACGGCGAAGTCGCCCACCGGTCCCTGGATGGAGCGGGTGGTGTCGTTCAGCGTCTCCATGGCCTGGCGGGCTTCATCGGCGGCCTGTTCGATGCTGCGGATGGCGCGCGCGCCGTCGCCCTCGACCAGCCGGCGCGCCTCGACGCCCAGGGCCTCGTACTCGGCCATGGCGCGGTTGGCGCCGGCCAGGGCCTCCTCCAGCTCGCGCAGCATGCCGCGCCGCGCCTCCAGCTCGGTGGTGATCTGCTCCACATTGTTCAGGCTGGCGGAGAAGGAGCGGATGTTGTCGTCCGACAGGACGCGGTTGATGCGGTTGAGCGCGTCCACCGCCTCGGCCAGGACCGTGCCGCCGCCCTGGAGCAGCTCGGCGATGGGGCTGGGCTGGCTCTGGATCACCGGCACGGCGTTGTTGGCGTACTGGTCCTTGAGCAGCGCGCTTTCGGAATCCCCAGCCGTGATCTGGATGTAGTTCAGGCCGGTGATGCCCAGGGGCTCGAGCTGGGCGCGCGAGGTGACGCGGATGGGCGTGTCACCGTCCAGGCGCACGCGCGCGATGACCTGATCGGCCTGGCGCGGGTCCAGGTTCAGGTCGGTGACCTCGCCCACGCGGATGCCGTTGAAGTGGACCTCGCCGCCTTCCTGAAGGCCGCGCACGGGGCCGTAGAAGACGATGTCATAGATGTCGTATTCGTTGGCGAACTGGAATCGGGCCAGCCAGATGATGAACACCGCCAGGGCCGCCACCAGGGCGACGGTGGCCATGCCCACCGCTGCGTAATGTGCGTCTCGTTCCATGCGCTGTTCCGCTCCTCCTGACCGGGCTCGTTCATGCGGCCTTGGCCGCGGCCCTGCCGCGCGGACCCAGGAAATATTCCTTGATCCAGGGATGGTCTGAACGCTCCAGCTCCCGAACCGTCGCCTTCTCGACCACTTTCCGGTCGGCCAGGACCGCCACCTTGTCGCATACGGTGTACAGGCTATCGAGGTCGTGGGTTATCATGAAGATGCTCAGGCCCAGATCGTCGGACAGATTGCGGATCAGCGCATCGAAGGCCGCAGCCCCGATCGGATCCAGTCCCGCCGTCGGTTCATCCAGGAACAGCAACTCGGGATCCAGGGCCAGGGCGCGGGCCAGCCCGACCCGCTTGCGCATGCCGCCCGACAGCTCGGCCGGCTTGAGATGGTGCGATTCCGGCCCCAGCCCGACCATGGCGATCTTGAGTTCGGCCAACTCGCGGATGGTGTCGCGCGACAACCGGGTGTGCTCGACCAGCGGCGCGGCCACATTGTCCAGCACTGTCAGAGACGAGAACAGGGCGCCCTGCTGGAACAGCACGCCGGAGCGGCGCTCCACCTCGTTCTGCTCCACCCTCGACATGACCGCCGTGTCCTTTCCGAACAGCCGCACATGGCCGCCGTCCGGCCGCTTCAGGCCCAGGATGGTGTTCAGCAGCACCGTCTTGCCGGAGCCCGAACCGCCGACGACGCCCAGCACCTCTCCACGCTCCAGCGTCAGGTCCAGGTCCTGGTGGATCACCCGTTCGCCGAAGGCGGTGACCAGGCCCTCGACCTGGATGACGGGCTCGGATTTCCGCCGCGTCATACGCCCATCTCCAGGAAGATCAGGGCGAAGACGGCGTCCAGGAAGATGATGGCGAAGATGGCCTGAACCACCGCCGCAGTGACGCGCCGGCCCAGGGACTCCACGTCGCCGGCCACGGCCATGCCCTGACGACAGCCGATGGCGGCGACCACCAGAGCGAACACCGGCGCCTTGGACAGGCCCACCCACAGATGCTCGATGCCCACGTTCTGTTCGATGCGCTGGATGAAGAAGGCCGGTCCGAGATTGAGCTGGCCCCAGCTGACCAGAAGGCCGCCCAGCATGCCTGCGATCACCCCCACGAAGGTCAGCAAGGGCAGCATGATGAGCAGGGCCGCCAGCCGGGGAATCACCAGCGCCTGGAACGGATCGACCCCCATGACCTGCATGGCGTCGATCTCCTGATTCATCTTCATGGAGCCGATCTCGGCGGCGAAGGCCGAGGCCGAGCGGCCCGCCAGCAACACGGCGGTGATGACCACCGCGAACTCGCGGAACACCGAGATGCCGATCAGCTCCACGGCGAACACCTGGGCGCCGAATTGCTGCAACAGGTCCGCGCCGATGAAGGCGATCACCGCGCCGATGAAGAAATTCGTCGCCATGACGATGGGAATGGCGTCCAGCCCGGCCCGCTCCACATGGCTGACCCAGGCGGCCCAGCGGATGCGGCCGGGATGGCGCAGGGCGCTGCCCGCCGCCACGATCAGCCGGCCCAGGAACACCATGGTCAGCATCGCCTCCGCGGCGATGTCGCGCACGCCCCGGCCGATCTTGGCGAAGGCGCGGGTGATGGAATCCGAGCGTCGGAGCGGGTCGGCGGCGGCGCGCTCCAGCTTCTCGACCAGGGCGTAGATGCGCCCCGCCTCCGGACGCGCCTTCCAGACCGAAGCCGGCAGGCGTCGGTCCAGAGCCTGGACCAGCACCAGAGCGCCGGCGGTGTCGAAATCACCCAGGGCCTTGATGTCCACCCGCCTGACCGTCACACCCCGAAGCATCCGGTCCAGCCGTTGCGGCGTACGGCGCAGACCCGTCGTGGTCCAGTCGCCGGACAGGCGCAGCGTCACGCCCTGTCCGTCCGAATCGATCTGGAAATCCGCAGCATCCATGCGCACACCATAACCCGCCCACGCGCATCGCCTATGGCGAAGCTGCGTCACGGCCTAACGCGCCTGTGGCTGTTTCCGTTCAGTCACACCCGGCGCACGCGGGGCTTTCCTATTGAGAACCTGGAGCGAAATCGGTTCAGGTGGACGCAGTCCACCTGAACCCAGATATTCGCTTCACTTTGAAGCTGGGCCATTTTTTGGATTCAGGTCGATTCGACCTGAAGCAAAAATGGTCTAGTAGCGCAGCAGGTCCAGCAGGGAGGTGGTGCGCAGCTGGGCGATCACCTGGGCCGATGCCTGGATGGAGATCTGCGACAGCTGAAGGTCGGTGACGGCCTGGGCCATGTCCGCGTCGGTGCGGGACCCGATCAGCTCCTGCAGGGCCACCCGCTGATCGTCATGCATGCTCAGGATCGAATCCACCCGCGCCTGGATCGAGCCGGACCGCGCCGCCTGATCGGTGATGTTGATGTGGGTGTCCCGCAGCCTGCCCAGCTGGGTGGTCAGGAAATCCCGCACGGTTTCGTCAATCTGCCCGTCGATAGGCCCGTTGGGACCGGTGTGGAAATCCTGGATGTCGCGGAAGATCTGGAACAGCTCGGCGCCCACGTCGTCGGCCAGGAAACCGGTCTGGATCATCGAGGTCTCGTCCAGCCGCGAGACCGTCGCCAAACGGTCGTTGACGAAGACGGACGCCACGTCGGGAGCGGCGGCCAGTTCGGCCAGGGTGGTGACCGTCACCGGCGGGATCTCGGTGTCGCCCCCGGAGAACAGGTGACGGCCCTGGTGCTTGGTGTTCAGGCCGTCCTGCGCGGTCTGGAAATAGGACTGGATCTCCAGCATCAGTCCGTCCACGCGGCCTGCGGCCAGGCTTTCCGCGATGGCCTGACGGGCGCCGTCGGCGCCGTCGGCGATCCGATCGAACGCCAGGGCCTGGGTCTTCAGGCGTGCGGCCACGGCTTCGCCGCTCTCGATGAAGCCGTGGATGCGGTTCTGGGCCGCCTTCAGGGCGGTGAGGGTTTCGGCCCCGCGCCCGTAGCCGGCCAGATCTCCGGCGACCTTCTCGGTGGATATGCGCTTCTGGGCCTCCAGGCCGCGGGTCTGGGCCGCCATGAGGTTCAGCAGGGCGCTCTGATAATTGCCGAGGGTCGAGACACGGGTCATCGCATCATTCCGATCAGGGTGTCGTACATGTCGCTGGCGGCCTGGATCAGACGCGCCGAGGCGTTGAAGGCCTGCTGATAGGTGGTCATCAGGACCAATTCCTCATCCAGGTTCACGCCTTCCTGGGCCAGTTGACGGGCCCTGGCCTCGCCGAACAGGGCCTGGGCGGCCTGCTGGCGGTCGCGGGCGATGGAGGCCTTGCCGCCGATGTCGCCGGCCATCTCGGAGGCGTAGCGCGACACCGAAATCGGCCCGCCCATGGCCCCGCCCGCCGCCTGGAATGCGGCGGCCTTCTGGCCCGCATCCGCCAGGGCCAGGGCGCCGCGGCCATCGCCGGTGGACAGGGCCTGTGCGCCCGGCGCGGCGTTCAGGTCCAGCTGGGCCAGGGCCAGCCGCGAAGGCGTCTGGTCGATGTCCGTGCGGATCGAGAAGCCGTCCGCGCGCGAGGCCCGGGCCCCGCCGCCGATGCCGAACAGTTCGGTCAGGGAGACGCCCGAGGGAACCTGAGTCGTGCGGTCCTCAACCACCGAAAGCTGGTGCGCGGGCGTGCCGGAGGCGGTGAAGGAAAGCGCGCCGGTAGCGTCCAGGGCGAACGTCCCGAAACGCCCGACACCCGTCGCCGTGTCATTCAGGGCCGCGATCAGGTCGGCGACCGTTCCGCCCGCCGGCACGGTCGCCTCGATGTCGCGCAGCCGCGCGCCGGTCTCGCTGGTGAAGCGGAACTTGAGGGTCTCCCCGGGCGTGAAGCCGTGCGCCGAGGCCAGGGTCAGGCCGGTCTCGTAGAGGGCCATGCGGTCAGTGGAGACCAGGTCGTTCAAGCCGAAGAAGTGCGAAAAGCCCCGCCCCGTCTTGCTCGACGGATCGTCAGGGTCGTCGGCGACGGCCACGCCGTTTCCGCCCGTCGCCGCGATGCTCAGCACGCCGCCGGCGAAACTGGCGGTCGCCTGCCCGCCCAGCTCGGCGTTCAGCACCGCGAGGAAGGTCGCGGGCGTGGCGGCCGCGCCGTTGATGGTCATGGTTCCGCCGGAAAAGACGATCTCGGCCCGAGTCTGGATGACGCCCTGAGCGTTCACCACCGCGATATTGGTGGTTCCGGCGAACCCGGTGAGGGCGTTTTCCAGCGACTGGCCCACGTTGCGGCCCGTCAGCACGGCCTGCGCCGGCACGCTGCTGTTGGCGTTGTGGGCGCGGTTCAGTTCGTCGGCCATGCGTGTGACCAGTTCGGCCAGGCGCTCGGCCGCCGCCGGCGCCTCGACATTGCGCAGCTCCAGCAGGCCCTTGATCTCTCCGGAGGTGATGCTGTCAGCCAGCGCCCGCTTGGCGCCGCGCGGCTCGGTGACCCAGATGTCGGAGAAGGCGCTCTCGGCGTTCACCGAGCCCGCGCGCTGATACTCCAGGGTCGCATGGCCGTCGCCGGCCAGAAGAGCGCCCGTGGCGGTGCGGATGCTGACTCCGCCCTGGGCCCTGACCGAGACACGAATGTCCATCAGTTCGGAGAGTTCGCCGATCAGCTTGGCCTGGGCGCTCTCCGCCCCCGAGGCGTCGGCGCCGGTGACCGAGGCGCGGGCGATCTCGACGTTCAGCGCCTCGATCTGCGGCAACAGCATGTTGGCGGTCTCGACGGCGCCCTTGATCCGCCCGTCGGCGTCCTCGCGCACCGCCTGGATCTGGTTCTGGATGCGGGCAGCCTCGTCGAACAGGGCCTGGGCGCGAAACAACGCCTCCTGGCGCCGGGGCGAGGACACCGGATCCTCGGCGGCCACGGCGAAAGCCGAGAACATGGCGTCGATCTGGCTGAAGAAGTCCGTGTCGCCGCTGGGGTTGCCGAACAGGGACTGGATGCGGTCGTACAGTTCATAGCGTACGCCCTGGCGCGCCGCCTCGGCGCCGGCGCTGAAGCTGGCCGCCTGCAGGAAGCGGTCGGTGGCCAGGCGAATGCGCGCGATCTCCACCCCGGCGCCGATGCCCTGGGTGGTCATGGCCTGCTGTTCGGCCAGCTTGCGCACGTAGCCGGGCGTGTTGACGTTGGCGACGTTGTCCGAAACCACCCGCAGCTGCGCCTGGGCGGTCATCAGCCCCGAGGTGGCGTTGTTCATGATGAGGTTCAGGGACATGGGCGCGCGCCTTCCGGCTCATGACCCGGCAAAGCCTGCTGGCGCCCGGGCGGTTTTTGCCCGGCGCGTCCGCCGTCGGATTTCACCAAGTCATTGATCGTCATGAGGTTCTCACATCGCAGCCAGAAGCCGCAGGCCGCACGGCGCAAACGGCGGGCCAGACCGGCCGCGTGACGGCGCGCCGGGCAAAAAACGGTCCTCAGCGCGGCAAAAAGCGCCGTCACCCATGGCGGGCTCCAGGCGCAGTCGAAATAATAACTGCAATAAATCATGATGTTATGGCGCCGATGGGGACTGGCGCGGCCGTTGCTTGGGGGATCGACGCGAAATCCATGGCGCAGCAGGCGCCGCCTCACCCCCAGTCCGAAGGCCGCCCGCGCCCATGCCCGCGCTCGATCTGTTCATGGTCCTGCCACAGCCCGCCTCCGACGGCGGCGGGGCCGCGCGCGCGCCGACCGGGGGAGAGGGCCGGCAGGCGGGCGAGGACGCCGTCTTCGCAGGCCTTCTGGCCCTGACGGCCGAGCCTGGGGCTCAGGCGCCCGGAGCGGCGCGGGCCGGGACCGCTCCGGCCATGGCTGGTCTGTTGGATGCGGCCCTGATCGAGGACGCCCCGGAGCAGAAGCTGACGCTCCCCTCGCCGACCCCTGACGCGGCCCTCCATCCGACCGGCCCGGACATCGATGAAGCGGACCCCGGCGCTCCTCGTGAGCCTGAGAACGGTCAGGACGAACCCGAGGCGGCGATCAAAAGCGCCACCGAGGACGACGCGGCGGCGGCCCTTCCGCCGCTTCCCACGCCGACGCCCGTTCCCACGGACGAGCCGGTGCGCCGCCTGGCGGCCGACCCTGCGACAGTCGCCGCTCCGATGATCGAGATGGCGGTCGAGGCGCCGAACGCGACGCCGGACCCGGCCGGAGATGACGTGAAGCCGTCCGTCATGCCGGCGCAGACCGTGTTCCAGCCCGCCGTCACGAACAGTGCGGCGAACGATTCACCCGGCGTCGCGGCGGCGGCTGCGCAGGCGATGTCGTCTCCGGCGGCGCCCGCCCCGGGCGTTCAGCCGCCGGCCGCGACCGTCGAGAAGAACGTCGAGAAGCCGGATTCCGCCCCGCAAGACGATCAGACCGTCGAGACGGCCCCCGCCGCCAGGGCCGCGGCACACGGGACCGCCCACGCTCCGACGGCCTCGACGGCCCAGATCGTGCCGCAGCCCATGCCCGCCGAGGCCGGACGCCGCCTTGAGGTCCCCGCCCTGCCGAAGACGGCGCCGGAGCGCGCCGGAGACGGGAACTCCGCGCCCGCCGCAACGCCGGATGCCGCCCGAAACGCATCCTCGACCCCCGCGCCGAATGCCGAGCGGACCCTGGGCCAGGGGCCGTCCTCGGGCGAGCCCGGAGCAGGCGGTGTGCGAACCGGACCTGGTCGGACGGTGTCGGCTGAGGCCCCGCCGGTTCCGGCGGACGTCGCCGCAGACAGGAGCGAGCCCCCTGCGCCGGGCCGCAACGCCTTGCCGGTCCTGACCCCCGCCGAAGCGACGTCAGGTCCGCTCCCGGGCGCGATGACCGGTCTGGCCCGCGCCACCCTGGAGACCACGGCCATGATGGCGGCCCAGATCGTGCGCCGTCTGGAGAGCCGCTCCACCCGCTTCGAGATGGCCCTGACGCCCGAGGACCTGGGCCGGGTGGACGTGCGCATGGAGATCGACGGCGACGGCCGGCTGACCGCGCGCCTGGCCTTCGACAATCCGGCGGCCGCAGCCGAACTGCGCGGGCGGGTCGATGACCTGCGCCGCCAGCTGGAGGCGTCCGGCTTCCAGATCGGCGAGGACGCGCTGGAATTCACCGAGCGCGAGGGCGGACGCGATCAGCCCTTTGACCGCCGCTTCGCCGATCGGGAGCCCGGCCGGGCCTTCGCCGGCGCCGGGCGTCTGATCGACGACCCATCCATTGCTCCGCCGCCCACGCGCTGGGCGGCCCTGACCCTGACGCCCGAGGGCGTCGATATGAAAGTCTGACCATGGTCGACGCCGTCACAGCTGCACAGGCCGGGGGCCGGTTGAACGCCGGCAGCCAGATGCTGGCCTCGAACTTCGAGACCTTCCTGCAACTCCTGACCGCTCAGCTCAGGAATCAGGACCCCCTGTCGCCGCTGGATTCCAACGAGTTCACCGCCCAGCTGACCCAGATGGCGGGGGTGGAGCAGCAGTTGCTGACCAACGACC
The DNA here is from genome assembly GCA_023433585.1 of Pseudomonadota bacterium. GTDB lineage: Bacteria > Pseudomonadota > Alphaproteobacteria > Caulobacterales > Caulobacteraceae > Brevundimonas. The sequence continues at coordinate 2,512 of JAEZCL010000190.1, read as the reverse complement.
TGCTGACCGCGCTGCTGGAGCAGAGCGGCGGGGCCGGCCTGGCCAACGCCTCGAACTATCTGGGCCGCGAGGCCACCGCGGCCTGGGAGGCCGTGAAGCTGCAGGACGGACAGGCGACCTGGAGCTATGAACTGGCCGCTGACGCTGCGGATGCGACGCTGGAGGTGCTGAACGGCAACGGCGACGTCGTCTGGACCGGCCAGGCGTCCGAGCGCGGCGAGGGCGTGCATGACTTCACCTGGGACGGCCGGACCACGGCGGGCGGCCAGGCGCCCGACGGCGGCGTCTATACCCTGCGCGTGAGCGCCGCCTCGGCAGGCGGCACGGCGATCGATTCCCAGGTTCTGATCCGCGGGGCGGTTCGCGGCGTCGAGCTCTACAACGGCCAGCCCTACCTCACCATCGGCCAGTCGGTCGTGCCGCTGAGCCATGTGATCGCCCTGGAGGAACAGGGCCAGGCCGCACCCGTCCCTGACGAGGAGGACGAGAGCCTGATGGCCTCGATCGCCTCGGCTCTCAATCCTTTCAACTGATCGTCCCCACACGAATTTCGTCCCAGGAGTTTCACCATGAGCATCAACAGCGCGCTTCTCGCCGGCGTTTCAGGTCTTTCGGCGAATTCCGCCTCCCTGGCCGCCATTTCCCAGAACATCGCCAATGTGAACACCATCGGCTACAAGCGGACCCAGAGCGAGTTCCAGACCGTGGTCAACAGCCAGAGCCAGGGTGCAGGTTACTCCGCCGGCGGCGTCATGGCCTCGGCCCGGCACTTCATCAGCCAGAACGGCCAGCTCCAGCGCACCACCTCGTCCACCGATCTGGGCATTTCCGGCTCCGGCTTCTTCGTCGTGACGGAACAGTCCGAAAACCTCACGCCCGCCGACGTCCGGCTGTTCCCCCGCGCCGGCGCCTTCCGCGTCGACAACATGGGCTATCTGAAGAACACGGCCGGTCTCTATCTCCAGGGCTGGCCGGTGGACTCCGAAGGGAACATCAACACCGATCCCTCGGACCTGAACCGGTTGCGCTCCATCAATGTGGGCACGGTCGGCGGCACCGCCGAAGCCACCACCCGCGTACAGCTGAACGCCAACCTGCGCTCCAGCCAGGCGGTTTCGGCCGAGGCCGCCGACGCGGCCCTGACCCCGGCCGGCCCCAACGCCTATGACTCGGTGACGAATTCCATGGCCATGTGGGATCCGGAGACCGGCGACGGCGTGCGCCCGGACTTTGAACTGACGATCCCGGTCTCGGACTCCAAGGGCGGACAGCGCACCCTGGCCGTCTCGTTCCTGAAGAGCGACGTGCCCAACCAGTGGTACGCCGAGATCCGCGCCGTGCCCGCCGACGACGTGGCCCTGGGCGCTGGGCTCAATAACGGCCAGCTCAAGACCGGCCTGATCGCCTTCACCCAGGACGGCCGCCTGGACGTGGCCGCCATGCAGGCCATGGCGCCGGGCGAGGCCCTGTTCGAGGACCCGACCAACGCGGTCCTGACCTTCGGCGCCTCCGACGGCGGCGCGCCCGGCGCCGGGGAATTCAACTGGGCCGGCGGGCTCGGCATCGCCGATCAGGCGGTCACCTTCGACCTGAGCGCCTCGGCCGGCGGCCTGACCCAGTACGACAGCGCCTCGGTGGTCCAGGCGACTCTGACCAACGGCACGGCCTTCGGCAATCTGACCGACATCCAGATCGACGAGCAGGGCTTCGTCACCGCCATCTTCGACAACGGCGTCATGCGCCGCATCGCCCAGGTGGCCTTGGCCACCTTCCCCAGCCCCGACAGCCTGACCTCGGTCAACGGCAACGCCTTCCGCGTCAACCAGGGCAGCGGCACCTTCAACCTGAAGACGCCCGGTTCGGGCGGGGCGGGGTTCATCGGCGCCAACCAGCTGGAAGCCTCGACCGTGGACCTGTCCACCGAGTTCACCGGCCTCATCACCACCCAGCGGGCCTATTCCGCCTCGTCCCGGATCATCACTACCGCGGATCAGATGCTGGAAGAGCTTCTGATGATCAAACGCTGATACCGGGGCAAGTAATCGTTAGAGTCGATGAATCAGAGCCTAAGCAAACCGGGCCGAATTCGGGTGAAACCCCCGGATTTTAGCCTTCCGTTCACCACGGCGCTTAAGCGGCCTTTCAACACAGGCGGCTATGCTGACGGCTGTGATGGTGACGTACGAGGCTTAAGCCCATGCTGAAAGAACAGCGTCTGAACAGTCGAGGCGAGAAGTATGTGGTGGGCCCCACGGGCACGCCGCTGACTCTCGCCGACCTGCCCCCGCCCAACACCGACCGCTGGGTCATCCGCCGCAAGGCGGAGGTGGTGGCGGCGGTGCGCGGCGGCCTGCTCTCGATCGAGGAGGCGCTGGAGCGCTATCGCCTGACCGCCGAGGAATTCGGCGCCTGGCAAAAAGCGATCGACAAATGGGGCATGCAGGGCCTGCGCACCACGCGCATCCAGCATTACCGCCAGTAGTCGGTTCGGTTTCTCCGAAGGTTTCAGGGC
>JAEZCL010000189.1 GCA_023433585.1 Pseudomonadota bacterium | reverse complement strand
GGCGCGGGGCCCGCGGGGCGCTCCCGCCCCCCCACCACTGCGAACCGAGACGGGGGAGACCCGGCTCGCCGGGCGATTCAACCACGGACCCCCGCGGGGGCCAAGGGCCCTCAGTCCGTGTCGCGGCCGGGCGGGAGCTCGGTGCGGAACTGGGCGGTGCGGAGCTCGAAGCCGTCGGTCTTCGACGACGTCGCGTTGGCCATCACCACCGCGACGTACGGCAGCAGGACCGCGGCGGCGACGAGCACCCAGCGCAGCCAGCCCGGGCCGACCACGATCGCGGCGACGAAGCAGACGGTCCGGATGGCCATGGAGATGACGTAGCGACGCTGGCGGGCCGAGATGTCCGCCTGCGGACTCGTGGCGGCCGTGGTGATCCGGACCGCGTCGTCCCTGGCCATTGCTCCATCGTACGTCGGTGGTCACAGGGCTAGGCTCGGGCCATGACGAACCGCACCTACCGCGTCTCCGAGATCGTCGGCACCTCCCCGGAGGGCATCGACGCCGCCATCCGCAACGGCGTCGAGCGGGCCGGCCGCACGCTGCGCCACCTGGACTGGTTCGAGGTGACCCAGGTGCGTGGCCAGATCAAGGACGGCGAGGTCGAGCACTTCCAGGTCGGCATGAAGGTCGGGTTCCGCCTCGAGGACGACTAGGTGCCGTGACCGGACCCTGCGAGGGCCTCGAGATCGGGCCGTGTCCAAGAGTGTTTCGGACTACTGAACGGTAATCGCTAGCGTCACCGACGTGAGCGAAGACGTGGAGCCCAGGTCGGTCCTGGTGACCGGCGGCAACCGAGGGATCGGTCGTGCGATCGCCGAGGCGTACGTGCGCAACGGCGACAAGGTCGCCGTGACCACGCGCAGCGGCGGTGCCCCCGACGGGGCGCTGGACGTGCGGTGCGACATCACCGACGGCGCGCAGGTCGACGCGGCCTTCGCGACGATCGAGGAGGCGCACGGCCCGGTCGAGGTGCTGGTCGCCAACGCCGGCATCACCGCCGACACCCTGCTCCTGCGGATGTCGGACGACGACTGGACCTCGGTGCTTGACACCAACCTCACCGGCTCGTTCCGGCTGGCCAAGCGGGCCTCGAAGGGCATGCTGCGGCTCAAGCGCGGCCGGATCGTCTTCATCTCCTCGGTCGTGGGGCTGACCGGCTCGGCCGGCCAGGTCAACTACGCCGCCTCCAAGGCCGGTCTCGTGGGCATGGCCCGCTCGATCGCCCGGGAGCTCGGCTCGCGGTCGATCACCGCGAACGTCGTGGCGCCGGGCTTCATCGAGACCGACATGACCGGCGTGCTGAGCGAGGACCAGAAGGCCGCGATCCTCGCGCAGGTGCCGCTCGGGCGGTACGGCGCGGTCGAGGAGATCGCGGAGACGGTGCTGTGGCTGACCGGCCCCGGCGCGGCGTACGTCACCGGGGCAGTGATCCCGGTCGACGGTGGACTCGGAATGGGGCACTGACATGGCTGGCATCCTCGAGGGCAAGCGGATCCTCGTCGCAGGCGTGACGATGGACAGCTCCATCGGCTTCGCGGTCGCGAAGGTCGCGCAGGAGCAGGGCGCGACCGTGCTCATCTCCAACTTCGGCCGCGCGCTCGGCATCACCCGCCGCATCGCCAAGCGGCTCCCGGTCGCGCCGCCGGTGCTCGAGCTCGACGTCACGGACGAGGGCCACCTCGCCGGGCTCGCCGACCAGGTGCGCGAGCACCTGGGGCCCGACGCCGGCCTTGACGGCGTCGTCCACTCCATCGCCTACGGCAACCCCGAGACGCTGCTCGGCGGGAAGTTCCTCTCCGGCCCGTGGGACGACGTCGCGCAGGCCGTCCAGGTGTCCGCCTACTCGCTGATGTCGCTCACCCAGGCCTGCCGCCCGCTGCTGTCGTCCGGCAGCTCGGTGGTCGGCATGACCTTCGACGCGACCGTCGCCTGGCCTGCGTACGACTGGATGGGCGTGGCCAAGGCCGGCCTGGAGTCGACCGCGCGCTACCTGGCCCGCGACCTCGGCCCCGAGGGCATCCGGGTCAACCTGGTCTCCGCCGGCCCGCTCAAGACGCTCGCCGCAAAGGCGATCCCGGGCTTCGAGGAGCTCGAGACGCTGTGGAGCACCCGCGCGCCGCTGGGCTGGGACAACACCGACCAGGAGCCGACCGCCAAGGCGGTCTGCGCGCTGCTGTCGGACTTCTTCCCGGCGACGAGCGGCGAGATCGTCCACGTGGACGGCGGGTTCCACGCCATGGGAGCCTGACGCCTGTGGCACGACGGCTGGTGGTGATGCGGCACGCGAAGGCGGAGGGCGAGGGCCCGACCGACTTCGAGCGGCCGCTCGCCGAGCGGGGGCACCGCGACGCCGCCGAGGCGGGCTCGTGGTTGGCAGCGCAGGGCTTCGCGCCCGACCACGCCCTCGTGTCGGCCGCGGCGCGGACCCGGGAGACCTGGGCGTCCCTGGCGGCCGGTGGCGGCTGGGACGTGGAGCCGGACCTCGACCGCGGCCTCTACTCCGCCGAGCCGACGACCGCGGTGGACCTGATCTCGGCGGTCGACGACGACGCGCAGGCGCTGCTGGTGCTCGGCCACAACCCGACGATGGCCTACCTCGCCCAGCTGCTGGGTGACGGCGAGGGCCGCCGCGAGCTCGAGAACGAGCTCTTCGCCGGCTTCCCGACCTGCGCGCTGGCGGTCTTCGCGTACGACGGCGCCTGGCCCGACCTCAGCGAGGGCTCCGCCCGGCTCGTGGGCTACCACGTCGGGCGCGCCTGAGCCGCTGTCGACGCCGCAGACCCCGCGGCGGACACGCGTCAGACGGGTGGCGCCGGCGTCGTGAACCCCGCCTCGGCGTCGGCGAACTCGACCTCCTCGCGGGAGATGCCGAGCAGGTACATGATCGTGTCGAGGTAGGGCACGTTGACCGCGGTGTCGGCCGCGTCGCGGACCAGCGGCTTGGCGTTGTAGGCGATGCCGAGGCCGGCGGCGTTGAGCATGTCGAGGTCGTTTGCGCCGTCGCCGATGGCGATGACCGCGGCCTCGGGCACGCCGATCTCGGCGGCGAACTCGCGCAGGGCGGCCGCCTTGCCGGCTCGGTCGACGACCGCGCCCACGATCCGTCCGGTGAGCCGGCCATCGACGACCTCGAGCTCGTTGGCACGGGCGAAGTGGATGCCGAGGTCCTCGGCCAGGCGGTCGGTGATCTGGCTGAAGCCGCCCGAGACGATCGCGAACCGGTAGCCCAGCCGGCGCAGCGTCCGCACCATGGTGCGCGCGCCGGGGGCCAGCACGATGGCGTCGTACACCTCGTCGAGCGCGGTCGCCGGCACGCCCTCCAGCAGCGCCACGCGCGAGCGCAGGGACTCCTCGAAGTCGATCTCGCCGCGCATCGCGGACTCGGTGATGGCGGCCACCTCGGCCTCGTAGCCGGCGTGGGCGGCGAGCATCTCGATGACCTCGCCCTGGATCAGGGTCGAGTCGACGTCCATCACGATCAGGCGGGTGCCGCGGCGCAGCAGGGTCGCGGGCTGCACGGCGACATCGACGGACTGCTGGACGGCCTCGGCGGCGAGCAGCGGGCGCAGGACGTCGGTGCCGACGCCACTGACGTGGAGGTCGATCGCGGTGACGGGGTAGCGGGCCATCCGCTCGATGCGGTCGATGTTGGCGCCGGCGTCCGCGATCCGTCCCGCGATCGCGGCCATCGCCGTGGCGCTGAGCGGTGCGCCGATGACGGTCACGTGCGAGCGCCCGGCGCCGCGGGCCTTGTTGTCGCCCACCCCGGTCTCGACCTCGACGTGCATGCCGAGGCGGGCGGCGGTGTCGCGCACGGCGTCGGTGATGCGCCGGACGTTGCGCGGGGCCGTGACCAGGACGCCGAGGATGAGGCGGCCGCGCAGCACGATCTGCTCTATGTCGAGCACCTCGGTGCCGACGGACGAGAGGGCGGCGAACACCGCGGACGTCACGCCCGGGCGGTCCTTGCCCGACAGCGTGATGAGCAGGGTCTCCGGCTTCACGTCAGTCATCTCAGTGGCCGAGGCTAGTGGACCGGCCGTGCCGGTCAGGACGGCGGCCAGACCTCGGGCGAGCACGCCGCCACCAGGGCGCGCCGTCCGGCGCGGTCGAGCGGCACCAGGGCGGCTCGTCGCTGGTGGGCCTCCGAGGCCGAGATCGCGGCGCCGTCGTCCTCGAGAGCGAGCTCGACGATGTCCATGGCCTGCTGGCCCCGAGCGGCCAGCTCGACGCAGCGCGCGGGGACCCCGTCGGGCGCCGCGACGGGCTGGCGGTGGCGCAGGTC
>JAEZCL010000188.1 GCA_023433585.1 Pseudomonadota bacterium | reverse complement strand
CCTCGAAATCGTCCAGTGCATCGCTCATGGCGCCCACCGACTCGAGCCGGCTGGGCGCCCAGGTGCAGAGCTTGGCGATCATCGGGTCGTAATTCATGGAGTTTTCGCCGCCCTCGAAGACGCCGGTATCGTTGCGCACCACCGTTCCGTCCGCCTGCCAGCCGTCGGCTGGCGGGCGGTAGCGGGTGAGTCGGCCGAACGAGGGCAGGAAGTTCCGATAGGGATCTTCAGCATAGAGCCGGCTTTCGACCGCCCAGCCGTTGAGCTTCACGTCCTCCTGCCCGAAGGAGAGCTTCTCGCCGGCGGCGACGCGGATCATCTGCTCCACCAGGTCGATGCCGGTGACGAGCTCGGTCACCGGGTGCTCCACCTGCAGGCGGGTGTTCATCTCGAGGAAGTAGAAGTTGCGGCTTCCGTCGACGATGAACTCGACGGTGCCCGCGGAATGGTAACCCACGGCTTTCGCAAGCGCGACGGCCTGTTCGCCCATGGCGCGGCGGGTCGCTTCGTCGAGGAAGGGCGAGGGTGCCTCCTCGATGACCTTCTGGTTGCGGCGCTGGATGGAGCATTCGCGCTCGCCGAGATAGAGGACGTTGCCATGCCTGTCGCCGAGCACCTGGATCTCGATGTGACGCGGCTCGGTGACAAATTTCTCGATGAAGATGCGGTCGTCGCCGAAGGAACTCTTCGCCTCGTTCTTCGACGACTGGAAGCCTTCGCGGGCTTCCGCGTCGTTCCAGGCGATGCGCATGCCCTTGCCGCCGCCGCCGGCGGATGCCTTGATCATCACCGGATAGCCGATCTCGCGGGCGATGCGGACGGCCTCCTCGGTCGACTCGATCAGGCCCATGTGGCCCGGGACGGTGGAGACGCCGGCCTCGGCGGCGAAGCGCTTGGAGGTGATCTTGTCGCCCATGGCCTCGATGGCCTCGGGATTGGGCCCGATGAAGGCGATGCCCTCGTCGCGCAGGCGCCGGGCGAACCCGGCGTTTTCGCTCAGGAATCCGAAGCCCGGATGCACCGCCTCGGCCCCGGTCCGGCGCACCGCCTCGATGATCCGATCCGCCAGCAGATAGGACTGAGCCGCCGGCGCCGGGCCGATCAGGACCGCCTCGTCCGCCATCTCCACGGCCAGCGAACCCGCGTCGGCCTCGGAATAGACCTGGACCGTGGCGATCCCCATGCGGCGGCAGGTCTTGATGATGCGGACGGCGATCTCGCCCCGGTTGGCGATGAGTATCTTTGAGAACATGAGCTCGAACGGTTTCCTGATGCGGTCTCGCGCCGCCTTGGCTGATCGCTTACGGCCCGCCGGCGGCCCTGTAAACGTCTGGCGGCGTCGCTTGCGGGGTTGGCGAAGCGGCGTTGATCGGCTTTAACACGCGCCATCCATACTGAACCGCCGGAGCTCCCCCGCCGTGAAAACCCTCCTCGCCGCCGCAGCATCCGCACTCGTCCTGACTGTCTCGCCCGGGGCCGCCGCCGCCCAGGACTGGCGCGCCGCCGCTGAACAGGATCTCACCGCCGCCCACGCGGCTTTGCGGGACAATCACCCCGCAGCGGTCATCGACGGACCGTCCAGCGCCCATTTCCGCACCTGGCTGGACGCGGGCCTGGCCGAAGCGCGTGGTGATCTGAACCGGGTGAACTCGCCCAACGCCTACGGCTATCTGCTGCGCGGCTACGCCAACGGCTTTCGCGACGCCAACATCGATCTGGAGCCCACATGGGAAGGCCGCGCGCCCTGGGACGGGGTGGCGTGGGCCAATTTCGCCACCGCATGGCGGGACGGCGGCTATGTGGTCAGCTGGGTCCGGCCGGGCGTGCGCGGAACCCCGCAGGTGGGCTGGCGTCTGGAATCCTGTGACGACGTGTCCGCCGAGGACTTCGCCCAGCGCCGCCTGGACCGCTGGGAAGGCGACCTGACTCTGGAGGCCGACCGCGTGGCCACGGCGCCCTATCTGTTCTGGGACCGGGGCAATCCCATGGCCGGCGGCCTGCCCTCGCAGTGCCGCTTCCGTGACGGGCGCCGCAACCGCAACGTCCGCATCACCACCGAATTCGCCGCGCCCGCCGACCGCGAGGCCGCCTACCGCGCCTCTGTCTATGTGGCGCCGGCCACGCCTCTGGTGGTCGAGATGATCGACGGCCTGGCCTGGGTGAACATTCACAGCCTGGCCGACGACGCCGACTGGGCCGCCTTCCTGGCCCAGGTGGACGCCCAGCAGGCGGCCATCCGGAGCGCGTCCGGCGTGGTGATCGACCTGCGCGGCGCCCAGGCCGAATCCGCATCGGCTGCCAGCTACATCCTGCGCGCCGCCGCCCGCATCTGGACCCCCGAATGGATCGGCGCCAGCCAGCCCACAGGGGTCGACCTGGCCTATCGCGCCACCCCGACCAACCGGCAGTGGTTCGCCGAAGCTCTGGCCCGCATGCAGGGCGATCCGGTGTTCGCCGCCAGCAACCCGGCGACGATCGTCGAGACCCAGGCCGTGGTCGACGCATTCGATCAGGCGATCCAGGCCGGTCAGCAGACCTTCACCCGTCCGGTGACCGCGCCGGGCGCCATCGAGACCGGCGCCAATCCGGTGACGGGCAATGTGGTGGTGCTGGTGGACGGCGGCTGCTCGGGCGGCTGCCTGGACGCCGTGGACGTGCTGACGGACCTGCCGAACGTGCGTCTGGCCGGTCAGCCCACCAGCGCCGACACCACCTTCATCGAGCCGACGATCCTGCATCTGCCCTCGAATTTCGGCCGCCTGACCTATGGCCACAAGGCCTGGACCAACCGTGAGCGGGGCTCCGGCCAGCCGCATACGCCGGACGCGGGCCTGACCTATGCGGGCGATCCCACGGACGAGAGGGCGGTGCGCACCTGGGTCGCGGGGTTGTTCGGCGGTTGATGACGACCTTCTCCTCCCCACGGCGTGGGGAGGAGAAGGC
>JAEZCL010000184.1 GCA_023433585.1 Pseudomonadota bacterium | reverse complement strand
CCCCCGCCAACCGCCCCGCCCCGGCGCCCTTCTCCACGGCCCCCTCGACCGCGCTTTCACAGACATACAGCGAGCGGATGCGGTCCCATTGCGGCGCCACCTGCTCGAAATAGGCGGCGGCCTCGGCTTCGCGCTCGCGGCGGACCTCTTCCAGGCGCTGGTGGTCCCGCTCGGCGGCGCCGTCCACCAGCAGATCCAGCACCGTGTCCACCAGCCGCCGGGCCGCCGGATCGGACGACAGGCGATAGAACACGCGCGCCCCGTCGGGGAATCGCTCGATAAGACCGGCGTCGGCCATCAGCTTCAGATGGCGTGACACGCGCGGCTGGCTCTGCTCCAGTATGCGCGACAGCTCCATGACCGACAGCTCGTCGCCCGCGAGCAGGGTCAGCACCCTGAGACGGGTCGGCTCCCCCGCGGCGCGCAGGGCTTCGACAGCCTGATCGGACGTGAATGACATGGCCTCATATAAAGATATCTTTATATGATTATGCAAGGTCAAATGCGCCGCACCACCCTGATCGGCATGTGTTTCCTGCTGACCGCCTGCGAAGCGCGGCCCGCGCACGAGCCGGTCGCTCCCCAGTCCGAGAGCGCCGCCCCCCCATCGGCGCCCGCCGCACCTGAAGACGCCGCCGAAGCCGAATCTGCGGCCCCGGCGCCGGACCACACCGCCCTGCCCGCGCCGAAGCGGAACACCGCGCCCCGCGCCGTCACCCCTCCCCAATCCTCCGAGCCGCCGGTGGAGGTGGAGGGCGTGGTGATTATCGGGCCGCGCGACGGCGAAACCCTGGGCGAATTCCGCGCCCGCGCCGACACGGTGTTCCACCGCCTGGACACCGACGGCGACGGACGGCTGGACCGCGAAGAGATCACCTCCGGCTCCGCCCGCCTCCCGTTCCGCACCGCATTGGAACAGGGCGACATCGACCTGGACCAATTTCTCTCCCCCCAGGAATTCGGCGACCTGGTCACCCGCGCCTTTCAGCGCCTGGACGGCGACGGCGACGGCGTGGTCACGGACCTGGAGATCGAGGCGGCGGGCGACCCCCTGGCACATTAGAGCAGGATCGACATTCAGGATTCGACTTCCGCTATCTCCGCGAACACGGGGAACCCAGCGTTTCGGGCGTTGCAGCGAACCAGGCTCTCGGTTCCTCGCCTGATCTCCGCTTTTCGCCGACCCAATCGCCTTTCAATCAACGGCTTGCGCGCTCGCCGCACCGTTTGCGCCCCCCCTCCCCCACGGAACCTATAATGGTGGTCGTCAGCACAACGACGGGAAGGACAATTCAGACCGCTCAGCCTCTGCTTTTCCCGCACGCCCTGGAGTCCAATTGCACTGTTTTTCGCTTGCGGAGTCCAACACCCCCGGAAGCGCCCATTGCACTCCAATTGCACTATTTTTCGCGCTGCCGGTCTAACGACAGGCTCAGCCCACCGGGCTCTTCAGCGGCTGCCCCTCGAAGTGCGCCGACAGGTTCTCCAGCAACAGGCCCAGCATCCCCTGCACCGCTTCATGGGTGGCGCCGCCGGTGTGGGGGGTCAGGGTGGTGTTGGGAACATCGGCCCATCGTGCCGGGTCGGCGGGTTCCGCCTCGAACACGTCCAGCGCCGCATGGCCCAGCTTGCCCGTCTTCAGCGCCGCGATCAGGGCGTCCTCGTCCACCAGTTGGCCGCGCGCCACATTGACCAGCAGGCCGCCGGGGCCCAGCGCCTCGATCACCGGGGCCGAGATCAGGCCCCGATTGTGCTCGTCCGCCTTGCAGGCGACCACCAGCACATCGCTGTTCTTCGCCAGCTCCATCACGGACGCCGCGCGCGGCCACGGCGCATCCTTCTCGCGCGGCCCCCACCAGGCCACGGGCATCCTGAACGTCTCGCACCGCCGCGCCACGGCCTGGCCGATCTGGCCCAGACCGACGATCCCGACCCGCTGTCCGCCCAGGGACGGGGTGATGGTCCTGGTTTCCGGCGTCCATTCTCCGGCGCGCAACGCCCGGTCGCCGTCGGTGATGCGCCGACGCGCCGACAGGATCAGCCCCAACGCATGATCGGCCACGTCCTCATGATTCACCCCCGGCGCATGGGTGACGGCCAGTCCGCGCCCCCGGCACCAGTCCACGTCGATCCCGTCATAGCCCGAGGTGAAACAGGCGATCAGCTCCAGCCGGGGCAGGGCCTCGATCAACTGCTTGTCCAGCGCGAACTCGCCCGCCACCACCATGGCCCGAATGTCGTCCCGCGCCTCGATCGGCGGCCCTTCCCAGAACCGATAGACCGTATAGGCCCCTTCCAGGAACGCCGTCAGCGGCGCCAGATGCTTGTGCATGATGAGGATGGCGGGACGGTCGGTCATGGGCGGAAATTAGCGCGCGGACGGCCCGGCGCCCAGCCCGTCGAGATGCTGACGGGCATCAAGCTCTAACTTGCACACCATCTGGACAATACCGGCGTTCGCTCTAGCCTGACGCCGAACGGGGCGAGGAAGGGCGGCATGACCAAAGGCGTACGCAGGACGACGGCGTTTCTCGGGCTTCTGCTGGTCGCTCTGCTCGTGCTGGTCCGCGGCCTAGAGCAAGGTCAAGGTCCTGATCCGATCACCGATCCGGGAGCATGGGGCGCTTGGGTGACGGCCGACCCCATAACCGCCCTCATGGCGCTCCTGACCGCCGCCCTGGCGGCGATCGGGGCCGTGGGAACCCTGCGGCAATTCTTCGGTCCCAAGCGGGAAACCAAAACGGACGCCGACGCCCAGCATGATGAGACGCGGGCCCAGGTATCCGCATCGGAAGAACGGATTATCGCCGCCGTGATGGCCGCGATCACGCAGAAAAGTGAGGCGGCGGGGCGCGTGGTCGATGCCGAAACCCTGAACCGAGCGGAAGAAGCTCTGGAAACTGTCGTCGCATCCGACGATCCTGACCTGGCTCCCGCGCAAAAGGCCATGCACGATGGCGATCCGGAAGCGATTGTCGATGCACTGATCGCCTCGGCCAGCCACGAGGCGGCCGAACGGTTGCGCGAGGCGGGCGCCATCGCCTTCGCCTTCAATGTGAAGAAAGCCCTGACCGCCTATGGCCGGGCGGCGGCGCTGGAGCCAGAACACGTCGAGACGCACATCCTGCTGTCGCGGCTCTATCGGCTGGTAGGTGATCTGAAGGCCGCCAGCGTGGCGGCACAGACCGCGCTCAGTCATGCGCAGAATGAGAATGAGGCCATGTGGGCTCATGGAGAATTGGGCGACGTGGCGGTGGCGTCCGGCGACTTTCCCGGCGCGCGTGCGGCCTATGAGGCCGGACTGGAGATCGCGCAAGGCCTTTCGGACCGCGATCCATCGAACACGCAATGGCAGCGGGACCTGTCGGTCAGCCATAACAAGCTGGGGGATGTGGCAGCAGTGTCGGGTGACCTTGCCGGGGCGCGGGCGGCCTATGAGGCGGGGCTGGAGATCAGCGAGCGACTTTCGGCGCAGGACGTGACGAACACGCAATGGCTGCGGGACCTGTCGGTCAGCCATGAAAGGCTGGGTAATGTGGCCGTGGCGTCGGGCGACCTTTCCGGGGCGCGGGCGGCCTATACGGTGGGCCTTGAGATCAGCGAGCGTCTTTCGACGCAGGACGTGACGAACACGCAATGGTTGCGGGACTTGGGGGTTGCTCACGACAGACTGGGTAAAATCGCAGAGTCGGCTGGCGATTTATCCGGAGCGTGGACGGCCTATGAAGCGGCATTTGAGATTGCACAACAGCTGTCGGCGCAAGACAAGACCAATATGCAATGGCTAAAGGACTTATCAGTCAGCCATATCCATCTGGGCGATGTAGCGATAGCGTCTGGCGACCTGACTAGTGCGCGCACGGCCTATGATGCAGCTCATGAGATTGTACAGCGACTTTCGACGCAGGACGTGATGAACACGGGATGGCAGCGGAACATGTCGGTCAGCCATAGCAAGCTGGGGGATGTGGCAGCAGTGTCGGGTGACCTTGCCGGGGCGCGGGCGGCCTATGAGGCGGGGCTGAAGATCAGCGAGCGACTTTCGGCGCATAACGACGGGACGAACACGGAATGGCTGCGCGATGTGGCTGTTTTGAACTGGAAGCTGGGTCAAATTGCGGAGACCGGGGGCGACCAGAAACGGGCGCACAAACATTTCCTTGAAGCCACATGGATATTCCGCCGGGTGCTTGAGATCAGCCCCGACCATGACGAGACGCGGCGCATGGCCGAGACTGCCGCCGCCGACGCCGCACGTCTGGCGGAGTGACCGGGTTCGATCGTTGGCTTGCCGCCCATCCCGGCGAACGCGGGATGAACGGTGAAACAGCGGCGATCCGCAACCAGACGGAGAAGACCCCCTACCGTCCGAACTTCTGGAACTTGATCCGGTGCGGGATCAGGCTTTCGACGCCCAGGCGGCGCTTCTTGTCTTCCTCATAGGCCTCGAAGTTGCCCTCGAACCATTCCACGTGGCTGTCGCCCTCGAAGGCCAGGATATGGGTGGCCAGGCGGTCCAGGAACCAGCGGTCGTGGCTGATGACCACGGCGCAGCCGGCGAAGCCTTCCAGCGCCTCCTCAAGGTTCTGGAGCGTCTCGATGTCCAGGTCGTTGGTCGGTTCGTCCAGCAGGATCAGATTGCCACCCGTGGCCAGGGTCTTGGCCAGGTGCACCCGGTTGCGCTCACCGCCGGACAGAAGCCCCACTTTCTTCTGCTGATCGCCGCCCTTGAAGTTGAAACTGCCCACATAGGCGCGGGTGTTGATCTCGCGCTTGCCCACCATCATCACGTCGGTGCCGCCGGAGATGGCCTGCCAGATGGTGTGATCCGGGTTCAGGTCGTCGCGGGACTGGTCCACATAGGCCAGCTTGACCGTCTCACCCACCTTGATGGTCCCGGCGTCGGGCTGTTCCTGGCCGGTAATCATGCGGAACAGGGTCGATTTGCCCGCCCCGTTCGGACCGATGACGCCGACGATGCCGTTGGGCGGCAGCTTGAAGGTCAGGTCCTTGAACAGCAGCTTGTCGCCATAGGACTTCTCCAGCCCCTCGACCTCCAGCACCAGGTTGCCCAGGCGCGGGCCGGGCGGGATCTGGATGACGGCGTGGGTCTGGGCCCCGCGCTGGTTCTCCTGCTCCTCGACCATGCGCTCATAGGCGGCCAGGCGCGCCTTGGACTTGGCCTGACGGGCCTTGGCGCCGGAGCGGACCCACTCCAGCTCGCGGGTCAGGGCGCGCTGGCGGGCCTCGGATTCGGATTGCTCCTGAACCACGCGCTTCTGCTTGGCCTCAAGCCAGGACGAATAGTTGCCCTCGTGCGGATGCCCCTTCCCTCTGTCCAGCTCCAGCGTCCACTTGGTCACCTGATCCAGGAAGTAGCGGTCGTGGGTCACCAGGATGACGCAGCCGGGGAAGTTCTCCAGGTGGTTCTGCAGCCAGGCCACGGACTCGGCGTCCAGGTGGTTGGTCGGTTCGTCCATCAAGAGCATGTCGGGCTTGCTGAGCAGCAGGCGCGCCAGGGCCACCCGGCGCTTTTCACCGCCGGACAGGTTGATGACCTCCCAATCGTCGGGCGGACAGCGCAGGGCGTCCATGGCCATCTCGATGCGGCTGTCGATGTCCCAGACGTCGCCGGCGTCGATCTTTTCCTGGAGGGCGGTCATCTCCTCCATCAGTTCGTCGGTGTAGGTCTCGGCCATCTCGGCGGCGATGGCGTTGAACCGCTCGACCCACTGCTTCTCCTCGCACCAGGCCTCGACGTTCTGGCGCACGTTCAACTCGGGATTCAGGTGCGGCTCCTGCTCCAGATAGCCGCGCTTGATCCCGTCGGCGGCCTTGGCCTCGCCCGAGAACTCGGTGTCGATGCCGGCCATGATCTTCAGCAGGGTCGATTTACCCGAGCCGTTGACGCCCACGACGCCGATCTTGGCGTCGTTGTAGAAGCTGAGCCAGATGTTCTCGAAGACCTTCTTGCCGCCGGGATAGGCCTTGGTCAGGCCCTGCATCTGAAAGATGTATTGCTGCGCCATGGGAGGGGTGTCGCGCCTGTCGTTCTGATCGGATGGGGAGGTAGGCGCGGGATGTAGCGATTGCGCGGGCGTTACGCAAACGGGCTTCCATAACGCCGGTTCATAAACCATATGACAGTGAAGCGGATGGGGGGCGGTTTGAGAATCCTGCTTTCGGAACAGGTCGTCGACAAGGCGGCCAGCCTGGCTCTGGGATGCTGTGTCGCGGGCGGCCTGATCGTGAGCGGGCCTGCCGTGTCGGCGGGCCTGTCGCTGGCGGCGGTGCTGACCGCATTCGGTCTGCAAAAGCTCTTCAAGGACAAGCCCGAGTGCGAGAAGGCGCTGAAGCGGGTGAAGGCCGACATGGCCCGCCAACTGTTCTGTGAGGGCGAGGCGCTAGAGGCGGAGATCAAGGCGGCTCTGGAGGCCTTCGACGTCGCGCTGGTTCCACAAGACGTGTTCACTGCGGACGCCCTGCACGAAGCGTTGCAGGCCGAGGCGCGGGTGGTCCCGGCCCTGACCGCCCATGTGCTGGCCGACATGGCGCGCCGCGATGCCCGTTTTGCGCCGGATGCGGGCATGGCGCGCGATCTGGCCGAACGCATCCTCGAGACCGCCTTCGCCAGCGCCGCCGACGCCTGCCCGCCGTTCAAGGGTCGCGCCAATCTGGTTTTGGCTGAAGTGACGCTGGATGAAGTGCGCGGGCTTGGCGCACAGTTGACCTCCGTCGAGAACAAGGTCGATGCGGGCAATGAGAAGCTGGATCAGATTCTCGCCTTCCTGGGTCAGTCCGGTCTCGCCCGCGCAGAGGCCGCCGGACTGAATGAGGCGCAGGTCACGACGATTCTGGCCGCCTTCGCCCATGAAGGCGTGTCGGCCGATCAGGCCGAGGCTCAGCTGCTGGGATCGGCGCGAGAGCTGACGGAGCTTCGTGCGCGGTTATTGCGATTCACCAACGCCGATCCTGCAACCGCCGAACTGAAACACCAGGCCGCCGCCGCCATCCAGACGGGCGACATCGTACGGGCGCGCGATCTGGTGCTGCGAGCCGCTGAGCGTCATCGCCGCGCGGGCGAAGAACTGGCCGACGCCCTGAAGATGCACCGGCTGTCGGAGGCCGAGGCCCTGGCCGAGGCGGCGGGCATGGAACTATCGCTGTCCCGCCTTCTGGACGCCGCCGCCCTCTACGCCCAGGCGGCCGTGACGGCGGCGCCGTTCGATTCCGGCGCCGCTTGGGCGCACTACATCCATCAGGCGTCAGCCCTGCAAAAACACAGCGACCTGTTCCCGGGGCTCGACAGGCTGAGGGAAGCCGTCACCGTGCTGCGAGACCGGGCTCTGCCGCTGACGTCAGAGGTGGACACGCCCACCGACTGGGCCACGACCCAGAACAACCTGGGCAATGCGCTGCGAATTCTCGGCGAGCGCGCGGGCGGCGAGGCGGGCCTGGCGGCGCTGAACGATGCGGTGGCGGCCTTCGAGGCGGCGCTGCGGGTCCGAACCGAACGGGACATGCCCGCCCAATGGGCCGCGACCCAGAACAACCTGGGCAATGCGCTGCGAATCCTCGGCGAGCGCGCGCGCGGCGAAGCGGGCCTGGCGGCGCGGAACGATGCGGCCGCAGCCTTCGAGGCGGCGCTGCGGGTCTATACCGAACGGGACATGCCCGCCCAATGGGCTACGACCCAGAACAACCTGGGCGTTGCGCTGC
>JAEZCL010000152.1 GCA_023433585.1 Pseudomonadota bacterium | reverse complement strand
AATTAGTTCCCTGTAAGGATTAAGGGTGACTTGTTGTAGGGAACGTTAAGCTAGTTAAGAAGGCGGAGTATAAATGACTGGTAAAATAGTAAGAGTTTCGAAATAAAGCAAGTGTTGCATTCTTTTTGTTCAGAGGCCAAAATTCGCCGAAATGTTTTTTAGCCCCTATTTTGAATCTCGTCAATTGGAATTTGATTAGATTCTATACGATAACCAGGGTTATGATTATAGGAAATATTATCGCAGTGAAAATGTATTAAACATTTCTTTTTCCGAATTCAGATTTATCTGAAATTGCAGAATTGTCATTTAGACAAGCCAGGGAAGACCTGTTTCAAAAATTAATATTTGTACACAAACCCATGAGAATTTTATGATGCAAGCGATTAGCCGGGAATTGATCTTTCGACAATCCGGGTTTGTAGACAACCAGATTTAAAAGGCTCAAATGGCAAGCTACAGAGCGATCAATCCCGATGATCCGGATGAACTGGCCTACGTCTTGCCTTTCCTCGATCATCTGCAGGCATTTAACCCTGAGATCACCACCTGCCATGGCTTTTGTGTTTTTGCCTATCCTGCCAGCAATCCAATGGATTATGAAAAAAACTTCGCCTCCGTTCTGGTCAGTTTTCTTACAAATCTGAATTGTGAAGAATTATACCTGCTAACAGAAATCAGAGTCGATTGGGAAGAGTTTGGTTTTGAAAATGAACATAAAAAATCGCTGTTTTTAGAATATACAAAGGGCCGGACAAAAGAGACCGGCTATCTCATTAAGGTGAAGGATCTTGTCCAAATTCTCCCTTTGTTTTTCCACCGTCATCCCGACAGCCCTACAATAAGTCTGATGCCGGGCTCAGGAGATGTTTTGATAGAGCTGTTTTTATGCAAAGACGGTAACTTTCACACACTGTATGATGAACGCGATGAGAACATACTGATGAAAATGGCGGCAGAAGCCGGTTTGCTACACGGTTCCTACGAAATTTGCCAGGTTCACAGTATGGGCCGGGTATAGATTATTTTATTATCAGAAAACATTATTAAGTTTTTTTCACCAAAAAATATGAAACTTAAAGGGAGAGAAAAGTTCTTTTGGGAAAGAAATTTTAACGTCAAATCCGTGGAATCCATTCCTGCATCAATAAAAGGAATAAAAGGAATTGATTCCGATCATGACGATGAATTCTTCTTTTTTCTTAGTTCCCGGGTTCGGGTAGTAGAAGAAATTCATTTACGCTGCACCAATTTAACGGATGTCGGCGTAAAACATATCTCCACGTTTAGCAAGCTCAGAGAACTTACCCTTAAAGATCATTGCCGGTTAACAAAATCCTGTCTGTACGATCTTAATAAATTGACCGATCTGGAATACCTTGATATCTCGAAAAATAATTTTTCCCTTGAAGATGTTTTGCTTTTGACCGACCTGAAAAAGCTGAAAACCCTTATTTTATCGTCGGATAAACCCGAAACGGAAATAGCCGAATCACTGGTTAAATTAGAAGCGCAGTTCCGCGGAGTAGAAATCACTGTTTACTAACCCGCTTTTACAATCTTCAATCATAGCCATAAGAGCAATTATTCCTGCACTCTTAGTTAATGGTTATTCCATACAGGTGCCCGTCTTTTCTCGAAATCAGCCAGAGATTGTTTCTGTCAAGCATGGCCTGATGCGGCTCCCATTCGGCAAGGTTAATAAGTTTCAGCAATTTTTTTTCACGGTGGTTATATGAAACATAGTGCTGGTTGTATAGAAAAGAAATCGTGAGGTCATCGGCATTCAGAAATCTGACCGGCTCCTCATAACCACCTTCAAACTCTTCTGACAGAGAACTTAGAAGCAAGGAATAAGGCTTATTTGAATTTTTTCCCAGTATAAAAAGCCGGCCTTCATTTACTATAAAACTATGCCTGCTCGTATTGGTGATTACGGGTTCGGAATAAATATCAAAAAGAAGCTTTTCGGCAAGCTTTCCTTTGATTTCCCTGCCGTTATAACCAAGCGCCATAAATTGTTTAGCGCAGGGAAACTGCGATGGAAGCTCATCTTCCATTATATCCTTATCACATCCGGCTTCTCTGAATGTGCCGTCATAGTTCAGTTCAATCCAGTGATCTCCTTCTGCATTAGCCACTATTTTGTCTGGGAGATAGTATGGGGTTCGGGAATAGCCATGAGCGAGGAAACGTTTCCAAAGTATTGAATCCGATTTAAGGTCATATGCAATCAGAGATCCCCCATCATAGATTCCGGTAAAATAAAGAACTCCATTTCTTATATAAGGCTGCGTTTCGATGGATGAAGCCGGCAGCGTTTTCAAAATAGTCCCAGTTGCAGGGTCCATCTTAAGCACCTGATTTTCTCCGTTCGTGGCCCAGATAAAATTGCCGCAAAAAAACGGTGGCAGATCCGATTTCCATTTGATGGGTGAACTCCATTTTTGTTCGCCTGTGTTTTTATTGAAAGCGTATAGATGGTAGTTTGTTGCATTAAACAGTACCAGGCTATCATTCAGGTTCAGGGAAGCAAAAAAAACCGATTCCTTTTCTGAGCCGGTGTTTTCAGCGGTTTTAAAAAATACTTTTTGCGAATGGCTAATCACCGACCCGGCGATAGCAGCCAGTAAAAGAGAGAATTGTTTCACAAGACTGCTAACGGGAAAACTTTATTTTTATTTTATCGACAGGGGCAGTGCGATCTGCGGACTCAAAAGTTCAAACAGGTTCAGACTCAAATTCAAAATATCACGCTTAGGGCGGAATGAAACGGACGGCAGTGATAAAGTGCAAATGTGCGAATGTGGAAATGTGATAATTTGATAATGTGATAATCAGTATTGTCCGGGTAAAATGTTTTCTCCTGGGCCTCGGAAGAAATCCGTTAAGAAAATTGAAACGGACGGCGTAAAATAAAAACAGTTGTTACCAGAGCCCGGAAATGTTCTGTAGCCCGTAAGTCCTACTGGCGCTGGGTTATATTGATTCG
>JAEZCL010000114.1 GCA_023433585.1 Pseudomonadota bacterium | reverse complement strand
CCGGACCGATGTCAGTCCTTGTCTTCCTTGACGTTGTCCACATGACCGGCCAGGCCCTCGACCGGGCTGGACAGGGTCGGATCCTCGGTGATGTCGATGCCCTTGGCCAGCTTGGAGTTCCAGAAGCCATAGACGGCGTAGATCACCGCGCCGACCGCCGCATAGGTGGCCAGGATGGTCAACGGCAGCGGGTTGTCGTTCAGGGCGTGCTGGATCATGGGGGTGAAGTTCAGCCCCGCCAGGCCAAGGCAGGCCAGGATGCCCGCCACCGCCGTGTACACGCCGCCCGGCACACGGAACGGACGCTCCAGTTCGGGGTGACGGATCCGCAGCACGATCACCGACAGGCAGACGATGGAGAAAGCCAGCGCCGTGCCCAGCGACACCAGGTCGCCCAGGATGCCGATGGGCAGGAACGCCGCCGCGATGGCGATGGAGATGCCCAGCAGGATGGTGCCGATCCAGGGGGTGCGGAACTTCTCGTGCACCACGGCGAAAGCGCGAGGCAAGAGGCCGTCGCGGGCCATGGTGTAGAACACCCGCGTCTGGCCGAAGCACAGCACCAGCATCACCGACGACAGGCCGGTCACCGCGCCGATCTTGATGAGGAAACTCATCAAGTTCAGCTCGCCGCCCGGCGCGAACGCCAGCGGCACATTGGCCCAGTCCAGTTGCATGGCGTCGATGGCCACCGCGATGGGGGCGGGGCTGGCCAGGTTCAGGTAAGGCACCACCCCGGTCATGACCATGGCCACCATCATGTAGATGAGGGTGCAGGCGATCAGGGCGCCCAGGATGCCGATGGGCACGTCCTTGGAGGGGTTGCGCGCCTCGGCCGCAGCGGTCGAGACCGCCTCGAAGCCCACATAGGCGAAGAAGATGATGGCCGCGCCGCGGAAGATGCCGCCCACGCCGAACTGGTCCCAGGTGCCGCCTTCGGGCGTCGGCGGGATGAACGGCTGCCAGTTGGCGGGATTGATATAGGCCAGACCCACCGCGATGAAGGTGAACAGCACCAGCACCTTGATGACGACGATGACGTTGTTGACGTTGGCGGATTCGCTGACGCCCATGACCAGCAGCAGGGTCACCATGGCGATGCCGACGGCCGCCACCAGGTTGAAGGTGCCGGTGGGCTGGAACACGATCGGTCCGGCTTCCTGGGTCACGGCCTGGATGAACGGCGTGGCGTACTGGAAGGCTTCCTGTCCGGCGAAACTTATGGTCGGGAAGACGATCCCCAGATCCCCGAGCATAGAGACCACATAGCCGGACCAGCCGACCGCCACGGTCGAGGCGGCGACGCCGTATTCAAGCACGAGCAGCCAGCCCATGATCCAGGCGAACACCTCGCCCAGGGTGCCGTAGGCGTAGGTGTAGGCCGAGCCGGACACCGGCATGGTCGAGGCCAGTTCGGCGTAGCACAGGCCCGCGAGCGCACAGGCGATGCCCGCCAGGACGAACGAGAAGACGATGGCCGGCCCGGCGTGGGCCGAGGCCACCTGGCCGGTCAGCACGAAGATGCCCGCCCCGATGATGCAGCCGATGCCCAGGCTGACCAGATTGATAGGCCCGAGAGTCCTTTTCAGGCGGCTGCTCGCCGCCTCTTTCTGGATCTGGGCGACGGATTTCCTGAGGAACAGCCGGTTTCCCGGCGGTCGAGCGCCTGTGGCTGACATATGGTCTGAGCCCCCTCTTAGCCGACCCCGGGCGGGGCCGTGGTTAAACTGGGGGCGGACGTTAGAGACGGATTGGAACAGACGCAACGCCGCATCACGGACAGATGACGGTCGCGTTACGACGCTGGTGCGGATAGGAACGGGCCATGCCGCCCATCCATGACGTTCTGGAGCCGCTGAAGGCGGCATTGGCGAAACAGAACGTCGCCGTTCTGGCCGCGCCGCCCGGCGCGGGCAAGACCACGGTGGTTCCCCTGGCCCTGCTGGACGAACCGTGGCTGGACGGCCGCCGCATTCTGGTGCTGGAGCCGAGGCGCCTGGCCGCCCGCGCGGCGGCCGAACGTATGGCCGCGACCCTCGGCGAACCGGCGGGACGCACCGTCGGCTACCGCACCCGCGCCCAGACGAAAGTCAGTCTCCATACCCGGATCGAGGTCGTCACCGAGGGGGTCTTCACCCGTATGATCCTGTCGGATCCCGGCCTTGAAGGGATCGGCGCGGTGCTGTTCGACGAATTCCACGAGCGCAGCCTGGATGCGGACCTGGGGCTGGCCCTGGCGCGAGAGGCGCAGTCGTTGTTGCGTGAGGACCTGCGGTTGCTGGTCATGTCCGCGACCCTGGACCAGGCGGGCGTGTCGGCGCTGCTGGGCGGTGCGCCCGTCATCGAATCCGAGGGCCGGATGTTCCCGGTCGAGACCCGATATCTCGGACGCAATCCGGCCGAGCGGGTCGAGGACGCCGCCGTCCGCGCCGTGCGCCAGGCCCTGTCTGAGGAGGCCGGTTCGATCCTCGTTTTCCTGCCGGGCCAGGGTGAGATCCGGCGGGTTCACGAACGGCTGGCGCCGCTGGAATCCGAGCGCCTGATCCTGGCGCCGCTTTATGGCGCGCTGGACCGCCGGGATCAGGACCGGGCCATCGCGCCGGCGCCGGACGGCGCGCGCAAGATCGTGCTGGCCACCGCCGTGGCCGAGACCAGCCTGACCATCCAGGGCGTGCGGGTGGTGATCGATTCCGGCCTGTCGCGGGTTCCCCGATTCGATCCGGCCAGCGGCCTGACGCGGCTGGCCACCGTGCCCGTCAGCCGCTCGTCGGCGGACCAGCGAAGGGGGCGGGCGGGGCGGACAGAGCCGGGCGTCTGCTACCGCCTGTGGGACGCCGAACAGAGCCGGGGCCTCATCCCCCATCAGCGGCCCGAGATCCTGGAGGCCGACCTGACCGGTTTCGCCCTGGACCTGGCCCGGTGGGGGGCGAAATCGACGGGCGGCCTGGCCCTGCTGGACCCGCCGCCCGCAGGCGCCCTGGCGGAAGCGCGCGCCGTGCTGGCGCGGCTGAGCGCGCTGGACGGGGAGGGGGGCCTGACCCCGCACGGAGTGCGCATCGCCGCGTTGCCGCTCTCGCCGCGCCTGGCCCACATGACCGCTTTCGCCTCGGACCGGGACGACGCCCTGACCGGTGCGCGCATCGCTGCGATCCTCAGCGAGCCGGGCCTGGGCGGGGA
>JAEZCL010000107.1 GCA_023433585.1 Pseudomonadota bacterium | reverse complement strand
TCCTGCGCCGGCTGATCGGCCATTCCGGGACCCGGGCCGACGACCTGTTCCGGATGCAGATCAACCGGGACGAGGTCGTCGCGCCGCCGCCGGTGGCGTCGTCGGCGTCCCCGGCCGCGGACGCGGTCACGCTGATCCGGCAGGCGTACCACGAGCTGGCCGCCAAGCCCGGCGACTACGTCATGCTGGCCGATCTTCGCGACGCCCTCTCCGACCTGCCCCGCCCCGAGTTCGACGCCGCGCTCGTGACGCTCAACCGGGAGCGCGGCGTGCACCTGGTGCCCGAGTCCAACCAGAAGGTGCTGAAGCCGCACGAGCGGGCGGCGGCGGTGACCATCGGCAACCAGGACAAGCATCTGGTCGCCATCTCGTCATGATCGGTGACGAGCAACGCCGTGCCCTGGCGGCGCTGAGGTTCAACTGGGCTCCGACCCCGGACGACGTCTGGAAACCCACACCGTTCCACGTGGAGGGTCTGCACCACGACGTCGTCACGACGGTGCTGGACAGCTTCGCGGAGGCTCAGGCCAGCACCGACTCCAGTCCGGTGGGCGTGGCCATCCTCGGCCAGCGCGGCACCGGCAAGACCCACCTCATCGGCACGGTCCGCCAGCAGGTGCAGGGACGCGGCGGCTTCTTCTTCCTGGTCGAACTGCTCGAAGCCCGGACGTTCTGGCAACGCACCGCGATCTCGATGCTGGAGGGCCTGGTCCGTCCGATGCCGGACGAGACGACCCAGCTACGGGCGTTCCTGCGCCGGCTGGCCGACGCGGTGGGTGCGCCCCGGACGGTACGGCGCGCGGTCGCCGGTGAGACCGAACTCAGCCGTCCGGCGCTCGACGCCTTCGTCGACCTGATCCGCAAGAAGGACCGGCAGATCGGCACGGAGTGCCAGGACACCGCGCGCGCCCTGGTGCTCTACGCGGCCGAGCAGTCAGCCGTGCAGGACATCGGCTACGACTTCCTCTCCTCGATGGACGAGGAGGAGCCCGGCCAACGGGCCGGGTGGGGGCTGCGGCGCAATCGTCGTGCGCCCCAGGAGGTGGTCCGGGACATCTCCCGGCTGCTCGCCGTCGTCGGCCCGACGGTGATCGCGGTGGACCAGATCGACCTGATGATCGCCCAGTCCGTGAAGGCCCCGAACCAGGACGCCCGGGGCGAGGCCGACTGGCAGACCTCGCTCCTGCTCGAACAGGTCGCCAGCGGTCTGATGGCGCTGCGCGAGACCACTCGCCGGACGTTGTCCGTCGTCTCGTGCCTGCCGCACACCTGGTACAGCATCCGGCAGCAGGCGACGGACACCGTCCAGGACCGGTTCCGGGAGGCCGCCCCGCTCAAGGAGATCCCCTCCGTCGAGGTGGGCCGCGAGCTGGTCGAGAAGCGGTTCGCGGTGCTTTTCGAGGGCCTCGGGTTCACCCCGCCGCACCCCACCTGGCCGGTCCACCCGGACGCGTTCCAGGAGGTTGTCGGCTTCACCCCTCGTGAGCTGCTACGGCGGATCGACACGCACGTCCGGGCCTGCCTGGCCGACGGCGAGGCGCGGGAACTGCGGCACCTGCTGCACACGAGCGGCGAGCGCGTCGCCGGGGATATCGCGCCCGCCACGGTCACCGGGCCGCCACCGGAGAGCCGGACGAACGGATTCGGCAAGCTCGACGCCCGGTACGCGGAGCTGGTCGCCGCCGCCGACACCGCCCTGTCCCCGCAGACGGAGGACGCCCGCGTCCCGCGCCTGCTCGAAGCCGGCCTGACCGCGTGGATCGCCGCGCAGGGCGCGGCAGTCGACGCGTTCAGCCTCGACCCGATCCCCGCCGGAACCAAGCCGGCGCTGCACGCCCGGCTACGGCACAGCCTGAGCGAGGACAGCGAGGACGAGGAGCACTGGTCGTTCCGGGCGATCTCCGCGCCGCACCACATCGCCGTGCTCAACCGGATCCGCAACGCGATCACGACCGCCGGACTCACCGAGGGGGTCGCCAAACGACGGCTCTTCCTGCTGCGCAGCGCGGAGTGGTCGGCCGGTGCCCGTACCCGCGAGGTGCTTGACGCGTTCGAGCGGGCCGGCGGTCGGCGGCTTCCCCTGGACGCGCCGGACGTCGCCCGGCTGGCCGCGCTCGAACAACTCATCCAGGACTACGGGCGGGAGACGCTGCGGCCCTGGTTCGCCGATCGCCGGCCGGCCTCCGACATCACCTGCCTGCGGGAGGCGCTGGGCGACTGGCCGGGTGCGCCGGAAGCCGTCCGGACCGAGGAGCGGCCAGAGGAGGCGCCGGACCGACCCCCGGTCGGGACGCCACCGCCGGTCACCGCTGCACCGCGCTCTGCCGGTCCCGTCCCGACGCCGCGCTCCGCCGGGCTCGACCCGGCGCCGCCGGTGGTCGCTCCCCTGCCACCGGTGGCGGGCATCGACCCGGAGCGGATGGAGATCGGCACTGTCACCGGGCGGCCCGAACCGGTCGGCCTCGACCTGGAAGCGCTGCGCCGGCACACAGTCATCTTCGCCGGCTCCGGTTCCGGCAAGACCGTACTGATCCGCCGCCTGGTCGAGGAGTGCGCCCTGCGTGGCGTGTCGGCCATCGTGCTCGACCCCAACAACGACCTGGCCCGGCTCGGCGAGACCTGGCCCGCCGCACCGCCGGGCTGGGGCGCGGACGACGCCCGCCGCGCGGCGGAATATCTGGCCGGCACCGACGTGGTCGTCTGGACGCCGGGACGGCAGGCCGGTCGGCCGTTGAGCTTCCAGCCGTTGCCGGCCTTCGCCGACGTGCTCGACGACCCGGACGGGTTCACCTCGGCCGTCAACGCCGCCGTCGCCACGCTCGCCCCGCACGCCCGGGTGGACGGCGGCACCGACAAGGCCCGGCTCGGCCGGGCCGTGCTGCGCGAGGCGCTGATCGGCTACGCCCGCAGCGGCGCGAGTGACCTGCGTGAGTTCACCGACGTCCTCAACGATTTACCGGACGGGGTGAGTCAGCTCGACAGCGCGCCCAAGCTGGCCGCCGGCATGGCCCAGCTACTCAAGGCCGCCCTGATCAACGATCCGCTCCTGGGCGGCGTCGGAACGCCTGTCGACCCGGGCGAGCTGCTCACCCCGCCCCCCGGTCGCCGCGCCCGGGTCTCGGTGATCAACCTCGCCGGGTTGCCCGAGGACAATCAGCGGCAGAGCTTCGTCAACCAGTTGCAGCTCGCCCTGTTCACCTGGATCAAGCGTCATCCGGCCGGGGACCGGCCACTCGGTGGACTCTTCGTCATGGACGAGGCGCAGACGCTGGCCCCGTCCGGCGCCGTGACCGCCTGCACCCAGAGCACGCTCGCGCTAACCTCGCAGGCCCGCAAGTACGGGCTGGGGCTGGTCTTCGCCACCCAGGCACCGAAGGCGTTGCACAACCAGATCCCCGGCAACGCCGCCACGCAGTTCTTCGGCCTGCTCACCGTGCCGGTGCAGATCGAGGCGGCCCGGGATGTGGCCAGGGCGAAGGGCACCGACGTCCCGGACATCGGCAAACTGCGTACCGGCCAGTTCTACGCCGCGGTCGAGGGGGCCCGGTTCGTCAAGATGCAAGCTCCCATGTGCCTGACCCACCATCCCCGCAGCCCGCTGACCGCTGAGGAGATCGTCCGGCTCGCGACCCTCAGGTGATGTCGCGGCGCATCGGGACGACCACGGCGATCGCGGCTGCGGCGAGCGCGTACCCGGTCAGCAGCAGTGCGCCGGCCGCCGGCGGCAGGAGCGCGACGGCGTCGCTGCCGAGCTGCGC
>JAEZCL010000047.1 GCA_023433585.1 Pseudomonadota bacterium | reverse complement strand
AGACCAGGGTCTCCTTCTCGGTCGGCCGGCCTTCACGCTTGAAGTAGCCGCCCGGGATCTTGCCGGCGGCGAAGGTCTTTTCCTGGTAGTTGACCGTCAGGGGGAAGAAATCCAGGCCCGGCTTGGGCTGACGGCCATAGACCACGGTGGCCAGCACCACGGTCTCGCCATAGGTGGCCAGCACGGCGCCGTCGGCCTGGCGGGCGATGCGGCCCGTTTCCAGCGTCAGGGGGCGCCCGGCCCACTCGATGGTCTTGCGTTTGATGTCGAACATTTTTCTTCTTTCGTGTCCCGTGGCCGGATTGCCAGCGGGGGCGGAGCGTCAGGCGTTCAGTCCTTCGGTCCCGATGAACCCGGCGGCGACGTCGCGGCCGGGGGGATGCATGAGGACCGGCATGGCCCTCGCGTCATGGCGCGTTCAGCGCCCGTTCCGCCTTGCGGCGGATAAGCGAAAGGGCCCGGCTGGCGGGCCCTTCCCGTGCCCGAGCCTTAGCGGCGCAGGCCCAGCTTTTCGATGAGCGCCTGATAGCGGCCCTCGTCGGATTTCTTCAGGTGGTCCAGAAGGCCCCGGCGTTGCGAGACCAGCTTGAGCAGGCCGCGACGGCTGTGGTTGTCCTTCTTGTGGGTCTTGAAGTGCTCGGTCAGGTTGACGATGCGTTCCGTCAGGATCGCCACCTGCACCTCGGCCGAGCCGGTGTCGCCCGAACCCCGGGCATTGTCGGCGATGACCTCGGCCTTGCGTTGAGCCGTAATCGACATCGTAGTCCCTTTCTTGCCCTATCGCTCGCCACGCGGTGGCTCGCTGCTTGAGGGCGTTGGGTGTCCGTTCGGCGCCGCCTTGGCGGTGCGTCAGGACAGATTGAAAACGCGGTCGGGTTCGAGCCGACCGGCCCGCATCTGACAGAGGGCGACCAGGGTTCCGTCCTCGAAGACCGAAACGGTGCGCGAACCGGGTTTGAGCCGGTCCTTGAGCGTTTCGACCTGTCGGGGAAGCAGAACGATCGGCCGTCCCTGCCGAAGCGAGAAGGCGTCCGATCCAGTCACGGCCAGGTCCGGGATGTCGTCCAGAGCGGTCGCGACCGGAAGAAGACCTTCCAGGGCGGCGCCCCTATACGCCAAATCCTCCAGCATTTCCAGCGTCACGGCGTTTTCGGCGCTGAACGGCCCGACCCGCTCGCGCCGCAGGGCCGAGACGTGCCCCTCGGCGCCCAGCATGGCCGCCAGATCGCGGGCCAGGGACCGCACATAGACGCCCTTTCCGGTGCGGGCGGTGATCTCCACATGGTCGGCGTCGGGCGTATCCGTCACGGCGATCTCATGGACGGTCACGGGCCGGGCTTTCAACTCGACCTCCACCCCCTCGCGGGCCAGGTCATAGGCGCGCTGGCCGTCCACGCGGATGGCCGAGAAGGCGGGCGGAACCTGTTCGATCTCGCCGGAAAAGGCGGGCAGGGCGGCCGTCACCGCCTCGACCGACGGGCGCACGTCCGAGCGGGCGACGACCTCGCCTTCGCGGTCCGTCGAGGCGGTGGAGACGCCCCAGCGAATGGTGAACCGGTAAACCTTCTGGGCGTCCATCAGGAACGGCACGGTCTTGGTGGCTTCGCCCAGCGCGATGGGCAGGACGCCGGAGGCCAGCGGGTCCAGGGTGCCCGCGTGGCCGGCCTTCTGGGCGTTGAACAGGCGGCGGACGCGGCTGACCGCCTCGGTGGAGCCCAGCTCGACCGGCTTGTCCAGATTGACCCAGCCGTGGATGCGATCGCCCTTCTTCCTGCGGGCCATCAGACTCTCCTTCTCCCCCTGGGGGAGAAGGTGTCATGCGCAGCATGACGGATGAGGGGGCGGTGACCGCGAGGCTGGATGTCCGAAGGGAGGGCGGCCTGAACCGCCCCCTCATCCGAGCGCCTCCGACGCCCACCTTCTCCCCCGAGGGGAGAAGGGAGATCGTTATTCATCATCCGCTCGCTCCACGTCCGCACGCACCTTCGGATCGTCGAACAGGCGGTCGATATGGCTGGCGTTGTCGAAGCTCTCGTCGTGGCGGAAGCGCAGGTCGGGGGTGAACTTCATGTCGATGCGGCGGCCCAGCAGGCCGCGCAGGAATTTCGCATGGGTGTTCAGGGCGTCGATGATCTCGTTGACGTGCCCGGCCGTGGGAGCCGCCTCGACGCCGGCGCCGAGGGGCTCGACGAAACAGGTGGCGTGTTTCAGGTCCGGCGACATGCGCACCTCGGTCACGGTGACCGAGATGCCGCGCAGGGCCTCGTCATGAATCTCTTCTTCGCGCAGCACATCCACCAGGGCGTGGCGGATCAGTTCGCCGGCGCGCAGCTGGCGCTGGCTGGGACCCTGGGGACCCGATGCGTTGCGGGTGTGCTGCTTGCGGCCCATTGAAAGCGCCTCCTTGCGCTTGCCGGGGATCGAACCCGGCGGGGGAACGGGAGGGGGCGCGGTCTAGTCCGCCCGGGCGTCCGTGTCCAGTTCGGCGGCCCGGCGTGCGGCGCCCATGACCTCGGCCGAACGGAGCGCCTGCACCGGCCGCACCGCGATCCCGCCTGCGTTCAGGACCTCGGCGCTCCAATGGTTGCACAGATGCAGGATAGAGAAGGTCTCATGACTGGCCAGGAACACCGCGTCGTCGCCGGGGCGGCGAGCGGCGATGCGCGCCCGGCCGTCCCGCAGCGCCAGGGACGCCTCGATGCGGTCGGCCATGGCGTCGAAACCTTCGGGCGAGAGGACCAGGGTCTGGCGGCCGCTGCGGCGCAGGGTCGGATCGCGCCTGTCCGGGGCCAGCATGACTACGGACGGATTGCCGGGCCGGAAGAAGGCGCGAGCGCCGTCGGGCAGCCGTTCATGGATCGGCCCCTGCTCCACATAGAAGCTGGCGTCGCCCCAGCCGATCAGCACCCAGTCGCCGGGCGCCAGGGCGCGCACCGCTTCGGCCAGCGGCCCTTCGCGCGCTTGCAGCAGGCGGCGCGGCAGGGCGATGTCGGTGTGAAAGCCGTTGTCCAGGATGTGGATGGCGATTTCCCGGCCCGGCGCGGCGGGGTGCAGGACCGGATCGCCCGGCCGGGTCCAGGTCAGCAGCGCGGCGACGAGGCCGATCAGGGCGGCGAGGACGGCGCCGCGCATGGTTTATTGCGGACGAGGGGCGCTGGACATGTCGTCGGCTTCCGGCGGGGCGTCGGTCCCGGCCCATTCGCCCCGGAACTCGTAACGCAGGGGCGCACAGTGACGATAACCGCCGTCGGCCCAGCGCCCGACCGCGTGCAGGGTCAGGGCGCCCGCGCCCCGGATGCGGCTGGAGACGAACCAGGCGTCCTCGGCCGCCGGGCACAGGGCGTTCGCCAGGGCGCGGCCGTCGCCTTCGGGAATGATGCGATAGACCGTCCGCTCGCGGGCGCCTTGGGGCAGGGCGTCGATCACGGCGCCGGGACCGCCTCGCTCCAGCGCCGCCGAGCCGCGCCCGCCGGTGGAGAACAGGCGGCGAATGCTGATCCCGCCCAGGAAGCCCCGCTCCATCTCGAGCGTGATCCCCCGGGTCAGGCTGAGGGTCAGGGCGTCGGCCGGATCATAGGCGTAGAACAGGGTCTCGGCCCGCGCCGGAGAGGCGGCGAGGATGAGCGCAAAGGCGGCGAGGGCGGCGCGGATCATGGCGAACATCCTATACCGGCTTGTGGCGGGAAGGTGACGCAAGCGTTCTCCCTCCCCTTCATGGGGAGGGTGGTCGCGCAGCGACCGGGTGGGAAGGACTCGGCGAGAGTTCTTAGTGCGCTACCGCTCGGCGCGCGGCGCCTCGCTGCTTGAGCGCGCTGTTTCGCCTTGCCGCCCCCACCCGCTTCGCCTTCGGCTCCGCCCCCTCCCCATGAAGGGGAGGGAGAAATCCTGCGCGATCTAATCCAGCGTGCGCTGGATCTCCTCGACGGTGAAGCATTCGATGAGGTCGCCTTCCTTGATGTCCTGGAAGCCCTGGAAGTGCATGCCGCACTCCTGGCCAGAGGGCACCTCGTTGACCTCGTCCTTGAAGCGCTTGAGCGTGTTCAGCGTGCCCAGCTCCAGAACCACCACGTCGTCGCGCACGATGCGGACCTTGGCGCCCTTGCGCACCACGCCTTCCGTCACGCGGCAACCGGCGATCTTGCCCACCTTGGTGATGTCGAACACCTGCAGCACCTGGGCGTTGCCCAGCCAGGTCTCGCGCTGGATCGGGGCCAGCAGCCCCGACATCACGCCCTTCAGGTCATCCAGAAGGTCGTAGATGATCGCATAGTAGCGAATCTCCACTCCTTCGCGGGCGGCCAGTTCCCGGGCCTGTTTCGAGGCGCGCACGTTGAAGCCGACGATGGGCGCCCCGGCCGACTTGGCCAGGGTCACGTCGCTCTCGGTGATGCCGCCGGCGCCGGCGTGGACGATGCGGGCGCGCACCTCGGCGGTGCTCATCTTCTCCAGCGAGCCCACGATGGCCTCGGCCGAACCCTGGACGTCCGCCTTGATGAGGACCGGCAGTTCCGAGACCTTCTTGTCCTGAAGCCTGGACATCATGTCGGCCAGGGACACGGCGGCCGGAACGGTGGCCTTTTCGCGCTTCTTGCGGGCGCGGAACTCGGTGATCTCGCGGGCGCGGGCCTCGCTCTCGACCACGGCGAAGGGTTCGCCGGGATCCGGCGCCTCGTCCAGGCCCAGGATCTCCACCGGCACGGAGGGCCCGGCTTCGGTCAGCTGCTCGCCCCGTTCGTTCAGGAGCGCGCGCGCCTTGCCCCAGGCCGAACCGGCCACGACGATGTCTCCGCGCTTCAGCGTGCCGCGCTTGACCAGCAGGGTGCCGACCGGGCCGCGGCCCTTGTCCAGCTTGGCCTCGATCACCACGCCCTCGGCGTTGCGCTCGGCGTCGGCCTTGAGGTCCATGAGTTCGGCCTGCAGCAGCACCGCCTCGATCAGGGCGTCCAGATTGGTGCGGTTCTTGGCCGAGACCTCGACCACCTGGGTGTCGCCGCCCAGGCTTTCGGCCACGATCTCATGCTGAAGCAGTTCGTTGACCACCTTCTGCGCATTGGCTTCGGGTTTGTCGATCTTGTTGACGGCCACGATGATCGGCGACCCGGCCGCCTTGGCGTGGCTGATGGCCTCGGCGGTCTGGGGCATGACGCCGTCGTCGGCGGCCACCACCAGGATGACGATGTCCGTGACGTTGGCGCCGCGTGCGCGCATGGCGCTGAACGCGGCGTGGCCCGGCGTGTCCAGGAAGGTCACGCGCTGACCGTTCTCCAGCCGCACCTGATAGGCGCCGATGTGCTGGGTGATGCCGCCGGCCTCGCCGCCCGCTACGTCCTCCGTGCGCAAGGCGTCGAGCAGGCTGGTCTTGCCGTGATCGACGTGGCCCATGACCGCCACGACGGGCGACCGGGGCGTGGTCGCCTCGTTGTCGGCGGCATCGGACAGGAAGCCGGTCTCGACGTCGGATTCGGACACGCGCCGCACGCTGTGACCGAAGTCCGTGGCCACCAGTTCGGCGGTGTCGGAATCGATCACGTCGGTGATCTTCAGCATCATGCCCTGCTGCATCAGGAACTTGATGATGTCGACGCCGCGCACGGCCATGCGGTTGGCCAGGTCCTGCACGGTGATGATGTCGGGGATGATGACCTCGCGCACCTGACGCGGGGCGTCGGTCCCGCCGCCTCTGCGCTTTTCCTTCTCGCGTTCACGAGCCCGGCGCACCGAGGCCAGGGAGCGCATGCGCTCGGCGGCGTCCTCGTCGCCTCCGGCCAGGGTATGGATGGTGAGACGGCCTTCACGACGCTTGGGCTCGCCCTTGCCGCGAGAGACGGGCTTGGCGTCGCGGCGATCACGATCGTCGTCGGCGCGGGCGCGGCCAAAGCCGGCGCCGGGCGCGCGGCTGGGACGGGCCACTTCCGGCGTGGCGGGCGGTTGATTCGGCGCGCCGCGGGCTGCGGG
>JAEZCL010000052.1 GCA_023433585.1 Pseudomonadota bacterium | reverse complement strand
CGCGGCGGGCGCCCGCCGCCGCGGCGGCGCGCGCCGACCTCGGCGTGGTGGTGTCCAGCGGCACGCGCGACCGCGCCGATCTACAGGCCGAGGCCGCCCTGTGGCTCCGCCATTGGGAGGGCCGCGATGAGCGCCCGTGGCGCCTGCATTCAGTCCGCATCGAGGGCGGAACCCACGCCGCTAATTCGACCGACGCTTACCGGGCGGGGATGCTGTGGCTGTTGGGCGAGGATCGCGACGCGCCTTGACTTGGCCGCGTTCCGGCGCGACCTAGCCGCCTCGCTTTCGAGGTTCCGTCTCCATGTCCGTCAAGGTTCGTTTCGCGCCGTCCCCCACGGGGCGCCTGCACGTGGGCAATGTGCGCACCGCCCTGGTCAACTGGCTGTTCGCGAAAGGGCAGGGCGGGTCCTTCGTGCTGCGCATCGACGATACGGACGTGGAGCGCTCGACGCCCGAGAACGAGGCGGCCATCGACGCCGACCTGACCTGGCTGGGCCTGACCTGGGACGAGCGCTTCAATCAGTCCCGGCGGTTCGACCGCTATCATGAGGCCGCCGAGGCGCTGAAGGCGGCCGGGCGGCTCTATCCCTGCTACGAGACCGCCGAGGAGCTGGACCGGCGGCGCAAGGTCCAGCTGTCGCGCGGCCTGCCGCCCATCTACGACCGCGCCGCCCTGAGCCTGACCGACGCGGACCGTGCGAAACTCGACGCCGAAGGCCGTCGCCCCCACTGGCGCTTCAGGCTGGAGGGCCGCCGCGTGGCCTGGGAGGACCTGTCGCGCGGCCATGTGGAGGTGGACACCGCCTCCCTGTCCGATCCGGTGCTGATCCGCGAGGACGGGCTTTTCCTCTACACCCTGCCCTCGGTGGTCGACGACATCGACATGGAGATCACCCATGTGATCCGGGGCGAAGACCACGTCACCAACACCGGCGTGCAGATCGAGATCTTCGAGGCGTTGGGCGGAGACACTCCCGGCTTCGCGCACATGCCGCTGCTGGTGGGCGCGGACGGGGCGGCCCTGTCCAAGCGTCTGGGGTCGCTGTCCATCGGCGAGATGCGCGACATGGGCTATGAGCCCATCGCCATCACCAGCCATCTGGGCCGCATCGGCACGTCCGACCCGCTGGAGGTCGCGGAGTCGGTCCAGGCGCTGGGCGCGACCTTCGCCTTCTCGAAGATGGGCCGGGCGCCGGCGCGCTATGACACCGCCGACCTGGACCGGCTGAACGCCCAGGCGCTGCACGCTCTCTCATACGCCGACGCCTCGGCGCGGCTGGCGGCGCTGGGCTGCGACCTGGGCGCGGCGTTCTGGGACGCTGTGCGGCCGAACCTGGGCAAATTTGCGGATGTGAAGGATTACGCCCGCATCGTCACCGGACCGGTGACGCCGGTGATCGCCGATCCCGCTTTCGCTGCGGCGGCGCTGGACGTCCTGCCGGTCGAGATCGGCCCGGACAGCTGGGGCGCATGGACGGCGGCGGTGAAGGACGGCACGGACGCGAAGGGCAGGGCGCTGTTCATGCCCCTGCGCCAGGCCGTGACCGGCATGGATCACGGCCCGGACATGGCCGCTCTGCTTCCCCTCATCGACCGCGACCGCATCGTCCGGCGGCTCAAGGGCGAAACGGCCTGAAGCGCGCCCCTCTTTCTCCCTCCCCTTCATGGGGAGGGGGCGGAGCCGAAGGCGAAGCAGGTGGGGGCGGCAAGGCGAGACAGCGCGCCCTCGTCGCCGAGCCCGCCCCACCCGGCCGCTGCGCGGCCCCCCTCCCCGTCCCGGGGAGGGAGAAAGGATCAGTTCGCTGAGGCGTTGCAGGTGGCGATCTGTTCGGCGTTGAGGGCCTGGCCCTTCCACGAGAAGGCGGTGACGGCGCCCAGGCGCGCCACCACGCGGCGGCAGGCGCGGTCGGCGGGTTGTTCGCGGCCGCCGAAGGCGGTGCAGGCGCCGGCTTCATCGCAGCTCCAGCCCGCGCCGTCGATGATGACGCGGCCGGTGGGGGCTGTGGCGGCGTCCGCCAGGGTCAGGCTGGTGGCTGCGGGCGCCTGGGCTGCGGCGGGGGCGGCCAGGGCGAGGGCGGCGATGACGATGAGAGCACGCATGGGGAGAATCTCCGGATGACGTCGGAAGGCGAACGATCCAGGCCGTATTAGTCAGTCTTCAATCGAAACTGTCAAGGCGAGTTGTTAATCGCAACCCATCAGGCCGGGATCATGATCGTTGATAAGTTATCGACGATCATGACGCAATTGTGGCGTCTCTCGCGCGCGCCGCAGGGCCGCCATGACATCATCCACCGTATCGCAGACCTCCCACGCCTGAAGAAACGTGGCCGGCGTCATGCCCTCGTCGACGCTGTGGCGCATCAGGGCGAAGAAATTCTCCCAGAACCCGCCCTGATTCAGGAAGATCACCGGCTTGTGGTGCAGGTCCAGCCGCTTCCATGACAGCAGCTCGACCACTTCCTCGAGCGTGCCCACCCCGCCCGGCGCCACGACGAAGGCGTCGGATTCGTCGTACATCAGCTGCTTGCGCTGATGCATAGATGGCACCACCAGGGTCTCGACCTCCTCGAACAGCCGTTCGCGGCTGCGCAGGAACAGGGGCATGATCCCCAGCACCGCCCCGCCCGCTTCGTGCGCCGCGCGCGCGGCGGCCCCCATCAGGCCCACCCCGCCGCCGCCGTAAACCAGCCGCAGCCCTTCTTCGGCCAGGGCTCGGCCCAGATAGGCGGCCCAGGCGACATATTCGGGATCGGCGCGGTCGGACGATCCGCAGAACAGGCACACCGAACGGATCGGCGCGGCGTCGTGGGGCAGGGGGCCTTCGGGCATCGGGGTCTCGGGCTTGGGGCGACAGGAACGTCCCGTCACGCTATCAGGGATCGGCAGGCATACAGGCGGGGACGACAGGATGAAACGGCGGATTGCGGCGTCCAGGGCGTTCGACGGTGCGGGGCGGCCGCACGCTGCGTCACTCGCCGTTCTGGGCGTCGTTGCGATGATGCTGATCCCCTCCGCCTGCGGCCCCGCGCCGGACGGTGCGCCACGGCAGGCGGGGACGGCCGAGACCGCATGGATGGCGCCCGCGCGTCTGGACGCGGTCGATTTCGAAGCCGACGGCCTGATCGTGACGGGGACGGCGCGGCCCGGCGACCGCGTGGTCCTGGCCGATCCGGCGGGCGTGTCGGTGGCGGGATCGACCGGCGCGGACGGGCGCTTCTCGATCCGTCTGGCGGCGCCGCGCGCGCCGGTGCTGTATCGCGCGGAGATCCAGAGCGGCCGCGACGAGGCGCACGCCGGGTCGTGGCTGATCCTCACGCCCGGGCCGGACCCGATCGCGGCGGTTCTGACGGCGGGCGGCGCCGTGCGGCCGCTGAACGGATCGGCCCTGTTGTCGGGCGTCGACTATGACGGCGCCGGCCTGCTGGTCTCCGGAACGGCCGCGCCGGGCGCGCCGGTGCGGGTGACGCTGGACGACGGTCCGACGCATACGGCGCCCGTGAACGCCCAGGGCCGCTATGTGGCGCGTTTCCCCGCCGTTCCGCCCGGTCCGCGACGGGTGCGGGCGGCCCAAGGAGAGCAGGCGCGCAGCGTGGTGCTGGCCCTGACGGCGCCTTCCGGCGAGCTGGTGGTGAGCGTCACCGGCGCCGGCGCGCGCATCGACTGGCCGACGCCCGGCGGGGGCGGACAGAGCACCTG
The DNA here is from genome assembly GCA_023433585.1 of Pseudomonadota bacterium. Taxonomy (GTDB): domain Bacteria; phylum Pseudomonadota; class Alphaproteobacteria; order Caulobacterales; family Caulobacteraceae; genus Brevundimonas. Next base: position 17,490 of record JAEZCL010000052.1, on the reverse strand, counting down.
GATCATCGGCGGCGCGCCCGGCGACGGCTGACCGCCGCCGGACGGCGTTTTTCCCCGTCCGCCCGGCTTGCATCCCGGGCGGACACGCTGCTATAGCCGCGCCTCCCGAGCAACACGTTCCGCGGTAGCTCAGTGGTAGAGCAGCCGACTGTTAATCGGCTGGTCGTAGGTTCGAATCCTACCCGCGGAGCCACTCTCTTTCCGACATCCTGACGTATGGCCAGCCTCCGGGCGGCGCGGCGCTCGCGCGATCCTCGCTTCGGACCGTGTCAGCGCATTGCGGCGCCGCCGTCGACGTAGAGTTCGGCCATGGTGATGTGGGCGGCGCGGTCGGACAGGAGGAAGGCGACGGTCTCGGCCACGTCTTCGGGCGCGGCGAGCTTGCCCAGGGGGATGCCCAGGCGGAAGGTCTCGGGCGATCCGGCGATGACGCGGGCGGGCGCCTGGGGATCGTTCGGATCGGCCCACATGCCGGTCAGCATGGGCGTCAGGGTCGATCCCGGCGCCACCACGTTGCAGCGCACGCCCAGCGGGCCCAGCTCAAGCCCCAGGCAGCGCACCAGCATCGTCGCCGCCGCCTTGGACGCCGCATAGGCGCCCAGGCCGTGGCGGGGGACGCCCGCCGCATTGGAACTGACCACCACGATCGCGCCCTTGCGCCGGGCGCCCATGCGCTTCGCCGCCGCCCGGCCGAGGTGGAACACGCCGTCGGCGTTGACGGCGAACTGACGGCGCCAGTCCGCGTCGCTGGTCTCGGCGATCAGGCCGGTGGAGAGGGTTCCGGCCACGCTCGCCAGCAGATCGATGGGGCCCCAGTCGGCCTCCATGCGGTCGAACATGGCCTCGACGGCCACGGGGTCGGTGACGTCCAGCGGCTCGGCGCGCACGACGTCCGGCGCGGCCAGGGCGTTCAGAGCGGGCGAGGGCAGATCGGCCGCCACGATGCGCGCGCCGCCCGCCTTCAGCCTGTCGACCACCGCCCGGCCGATGCCGCCGGCCGCGCCAGTGACCAGGGCGATGCGCCCTTCGAATTCTCTCTCGGTCATGAGGGTCTTCCTTCGGCGGCGGCCATGCGGGCGTCCAGCGCCGGGCCGATCAGGGCCGAGGCCGCCGGGCCGGTCAATTGCGGGTGCAGGAACGGAACCTCGACCACGTCCAGGGTCTCAGCGTAGGGCGCCCAGAGCTCAGGTTTCAGCGGCGTGCCCTGGTGGTCGAGCGCGGCGCGGATGTGGGTGGTGATCCCGCCGAAGGGGCGGTGATGGTGGCGGCGCACAAGCCGGTTGGTGTCGAGCACCACGCGGATGACCCCGTCCAGCGCCGCCTCGGGCAGGGCGCCCAGGGCGCTGTCGCCCGCGCGCAGGAAGCCGACGATGGCCTCGCGGCTGCGCAGGTCCGGGTGGTCTTCCGGGTCGTAGCCGGCGATGGACAGCAGCGAGCGCAGGGCGTCCACCTCGTCCGGCTCGGGCTCGTCGCGCCAGCATTCGGCCGGGTAGGAATCCAGCATGGCCATCAGGCCGACGCCATGGCCGCGGCGCTCAAGCTCGACGGCGGCGGCCTGGGCGATGAGGCCGCCCACCGACCATCCGGCCAGATGCACGGGGCCGGGCGCGTTCAGCGACAGGATGCGCTCGGCATAGAGGGCGCCCAGGGCGTCGATGCCGTCGGGAAGCGCGTTATGGGGGTCGAGCGCGGGGGACTGGACGCCCCACACCACGCGGCGCGGCGACAGGGACCGGGCCAAGGTGCGATAACCCCAGGCGATACCGCCGGCCGGGTGGATGACGAACAGCGGCGGCAGGCTTTCGTCCCCGTCCGACAGGCGCACCAAGGGGCCGAGCCCGCTGTCGAAGTCCGCCGCCTCGCCGTCGATCAGCGTCGCCAGATCGGCCAGGCGGGGGCGGTCGAACAGGGCGCCCAGGCCCGGATCATGGCCGAACCGCTCGCGGATCAGGATCATCAGATGGACGGCCAGCAGGGAATCACCGCCCAGGGTGAAGAAGTCGTCCTCCGCCCCGACCGGAGCCTCAAGCCCCAGGGTCTCGGCGTAGAGTTCGGCCAGGGTCCGTTCGGTCGGGGTCCGGGGCGCGCGGCCCGCCGCGATCTCGACGGCGGGGGCGGGCAGCGCCTTTCTGTCCAGCTTGCCGTTGGCGGTGACCGGCAGGGCGTCCAGCGTCACGAAGGCGGCGGGGTTCATGTAGTCGGGCAGGTGCGCGGCGATCCGCGTTTTCAGTTCGGCCGGATCATGGCCGTCCGCCGGGACCAGATAGGCGACCAGGCGCTTGTCGCCGGGGCGATCCTCGCGCGCCAGCACGACGGCTTCGCGGGCGAGGCCCGAGTCCATGATCGCCGCCTCGATCTCGCCCAGCTCGATGCGCAGGCCGCGGATCTTCACCTGATGGTCGCTGCGGCCCAGGAACACCACTGCGCCGTCGTCCCGCCGCAAGGCCAGGTCGCCGGTGTCATAGAGGCGTTCGCCGGGGCGGCGCGGGTCGTCGATGAAGCGCTCCGCCGTCAGGTCGGGCCGCCCCACATAGCCGCGCGCCAACTGCACCCCGCCCAGAAACAGCCGCCCGGCCATGCCCGGCACCACCGGGTGCAGATGGGCGTCCAGGATCAGCAGTCGGGTGTTCCACACCGGCCAGCCGATGGGCACGGGCTGCGAGCGGTCGTCCGGCCCGGCGGGCCAGAAGCTGACGTCCACGGCGGCCTCGGTGGGGCCATAGAGGTTGTGCAGTTCGGCCTTCATCACCGCGTGGAAACGGTCGCGCAGATCGGCGGGAAGCGCTTCGCCGCTACAGAAGACGTGGGTCGTCTCGATCCCCTTCGACGCCGGATCGGCGAGGAAGGCCGACAGCATGGAGGGGACGAAATGCAGGTCCGTGATGCGGTGACGCCGGATCAGGGCGGCCAGGGCGCCCGGATCGCGATGGGCGCCGGGCGGGGCGACCACCAGCTCGCCGCCCGAGATCAGGGCCAGGAAGAACTCCCACACAGATACATCAAAGGTGGCGGGGGTCTTCTGCAGGATGCGGCTGTGGGCGCCGAAGCCGTAGTGCGCCTGCATCCACAGGAGGCGATTGACGATGGCCCGGTGCTCGACCAGCACGCCCTTGGGCTCGCCGGTGGAGCCGGAGGTGTAGATCACATAGGCGGCGTTTTCGGGCGCAGGATTCGTCTGCGGGGCCGGGCCGTCCGTCGGCCAGTCGGCGGGTCTCAGCAGCATGTCGCCGAAAGCGCCCGCGATGTCGTCATGGGCAAGGGCGGCGGTGGGCGCTGCGGCGCGGACGATGGCGGCGATGCGCTCGGGCGGGTGCTCCAGGTCCAGCGGCAGATAGGCGCCGCCTGCGCGCAGGATGGCGACCAGGGCGACGACCAGCTCCAGCGAACGGGGCAGGGCGACGGCCACGAGGCTCTCGGCGCCGACGCCGCGCGCCGAAAGCGCCCCCGCCAGCGCCGCCGTGCGCCGGTCCAGCTCCGCGTAGGACAGGGTCTCGTCGCCGAAGGTCAGGGCGGGGGCGTCCGGCGTCCGCTGCATCGCCTGTTCCAGCAGGGCGGTCAGGGTCGTGTCCGGGACCGGGTGGTCCGTGGCGTTGAAGGTCTCCAGCTCGCGCACGGTTTCGGCCGCAGTGGCGATGGGGACCTGGGCGAGGGTTTCGGCGCCCAGCGCGGCTTCGATGAACGCCGCGAGCCGCTCGCCGTGGGCCGCCGTCTGATCCGCCGAATAGAGATCGGGGTTGGCGTCCACCTCCAGCGTCAGGGCGGGATTGGCGTCGCCCCGGAAGGTGAAGCTGACGTCGTCCACCGGCCCGGTCCCCAGAACGTGCAGGGTGGTCGACAGACCCTGGAACCGGGGCGGCTGGTCGAAGGGCAGGACGTTGACCAGAGGGCCGTAAAGGCGCCGTGCGCCGCCGATCAGGGTCAGGTCGCGGCGAAGCTGTTCACTGCGGTAGCGGCCGTGGCGGCGCGCCCGGATCAGGGCCTTCGACGTCTCGATCATGACCTGATCGAGCGGCGCGTCCTCGTTGGGCGAGAGCCGGACGGGCAGGACGTTCATGACCATGGCCGGGACGCGGGCCGAGGCGCTGCCCATGCGGCCCATGTGGGGCGCGCCGATGATGGCTTCCTCAGCGCCCGAGAAGCGGCGCACATAGGCGGCGGTCAGGGCCGTCAGCATGTCGGGCCAGGACAGGTTCGCGGCCGCCGCGCGGGCGCGCAGGGCGGCGGTGACCGCTTCGGGCAACAGGCGCTCGGACCGGTGGAAGCGATGAGCCGTCACCGCCCGGCCGGGCGCCAGGCCGACCACCTCGGGCGCGTCCTGCATGGCCTCGCGCCAGAAGGCGGCGTCCGTGGTCCGTTTGTCGGACACGCGATAGGCGGCGTCCTCGGTCCAGACCTGCGACAGGGGGGCGAAGGCGGGGCCGGGCGCGGGGCCGCCTTGCGCCGCATTGTAGAGTTCGGCGATGCGGTTGGCGGTCAGCACCATGCCGAATCCGTCGGTCGCCAGGTGATGCACCCGCAGGCTCCACAGGAATCGCCGGGGTCCCAGCACGAACAGCAGGTTCGCCGCCAGGGGATCACGGGTCGGGTCCAGCGGGGTCTCGTGGTCCAGGCGCATGGCCGCGTGGGCCTCGGCCGCCGGGTCGGCGCGGTCGCTGAGGTCGATGATCCGCAGCAGCGGCGCGCGCGACGGGTCGATGCGCTGGATGACCCGGCCGTTCCGTTCCTCGAAGACGAGGGACAGGCTCTCGGCCTCGCGCGACGCCTGGTTGATGGCGGCCTCGAAGGCGGCGACGTCCAAGGGGCCGGTGATGTCCAGATAGTGGGCGGTGTTGAAGATCGGGTTCGTCGGGTCCAGCGCCTGGGCGAACCACAGGCCCGACTGGGCCTCGGTCATGGGGGCCTCGGCCATGAGGGATTCGGCCTGGGGCGCCGCCGTCGTGATTCCGCCGCCGTCCATGGTCAAGCCGGCCCGTGCGCCTTCAGCCGCGCCTGGACCACCGACCACCACCCGGCGAGGGTGACGTGCTCGGCCAGGTCGCTGAACTCCAGCGGCACGGCCTCGCTCCACAGCAACGACAGGTTCAGCGCCCGCAGGGAATCCACCCCCAGGTCCATCAGATTATCGTCGTCCTGAATGGCGTCCGGCGTCTCGTGCAGCACGGCGGCGATGTCGGCGCGCATCCGTTCCAGGGTCAGGTCTTCGGGTTTCAGCTTGGTCATTTCAGTCGGTCCAGGACCTGCCGCGCGGACAGGACGGCGGCGCAGGTGGAGGCCGCCCATTTCAGGGCGTCCATGTGAGTCTCGCGCGAAAAGTCACCGAGCGCGTCGGCCACCATGAACGGTTCGATGTCGCGCTGGAACGCCTCGGCGGCGGTCAGCTGGCAACCGATGTGGGCGTAAACGCCGCAGACGACCAGTTGGTCGCGGCCCCGGGCGCGCATCAGGGATTCCAGATTGCCGCGCTGGAAGGCGCTGTAGCGATGCTTGGTCAGGACGAAATCGTCCGCGCCGGGCGTCAGTTCGGGCAGGATGTCCTGATGCTCCGGCGTCCGGCTCATGCCCGGCCCCCACAGGTCCGCTTGCAAGCCCCGGTCGCGCCGGTCCTGATCGCCGGTCTGGGCGGTGTAGAAGACCGGAACGCCCGCGCCGCGCGCCGCCGCGATCAGGGCGGCGATGTTGGCGATCAGAGCCGGAACCGGTTCGGCGGCCGCATCATAGACGCGCAGGAAATAGCGCTGCATGTCATGGACCAGCAGGGCGGCGCGGCCGGGCTCCAGCGTCCAGGGGCCGCGCGAGGGGGGAATCTCGGCCTCGGTCGGCAGGGCGTAGGGCGCGATGCGGGGCAGGGCGGGGGTCGGGTTCACGCCTTGGCCTCCTGCTCGGCCAGCAGGCGTTCACGAAGGGCGGCGCGCAGCTCCTTGCGGCTGACCTTACCCACGGCGGTCACGGCGAAATCGTCCACGAAGAGGATCTGGTCGGGCACCTTGAACTGGGCGATGTCGCGCTTTCTCATCCACGCCTTGATCTCGACCCCGCGCGGCGCGGTCCCTTCCGCCGGGATGATGAAGGCGCAGGTGCGCTCGCCCAGATAGTCGTCCGGGATCGAGACCACCGCCGCGTCGAACACGGCCGGATGGGCCAGAAGCTGGTCCTCGATCTCCTCGGCCGAGATCTTTTCGCCGGCGCGGTTGATGTGGTCGGTGGCGCGGCCCATGACCACCAGATAGCCCTCGGCCGTGCGCTTCACCACGTCGCCGGTGCGATAGAAGCCGTCCTCGGTGAACGAGCGCGCATTGGCCGCCGGTTCGTTGTGATAGGCGCTGATGGTGTAGGGGCCGCGGGTCAGAAGGTTTCCGGGCTCGCCCTCTGGGACCGGGTTCCCCTCGTCGTCGACGATGAGGATTTCGTCGTCGGGGCTGATCGGGCGGCCCTGGGTCTCGACGATCAGGGAATCGGAGTCGTCCAGCCGGGTGTAGTTCACCAGCCCCTCGGCCATGCCGAACACCTGTTGCAGGGTGCAGCCCAGTTCAGGCCGCACGCGCCGGGCGGATTCCGGCAGGAACTTGGCCCCACCCACCTGAAGCACCTGAAGGCTGGACAGGTCATGGGCCGTCTTGCCGACGGCCTGAAGCCACAGCAGCGCCAGCGGCGGCACCAGGCCGGTGATGGTGACCTTCTCGCGTTCGATCAGGGGGAAACAGGCGTCGGGGCTGGGCGAAGGGGCCATGACGACCACGGCGCCGACATAGAGGGCGCCCAGATAACCGGGCGAACTCATGGGAAAATTGTGCGCGGCGGGCAGGGCGGTCAGATAGACGCTGTCTTCGGTCAGGCCGCAGATCACCGCGCTTTCGCGGACGCTGTAGAGATAGTCGTCGTGGGTGCGGGGGATCAGTTTCGACAGGCCGGTGGAGCCGCCGGAAATCTGCAGGAAGGCGACGTCGGACGGATCGGCGTCTTCGGTCGGCAGGCGCGCGGGATCGGGCCGGAAGCCGTCGAAGGGCGTGAATTCCTCCGCCTCGCCGACGACGACCACATGGCGCACGGCCGGAACCTCGGCCTGAAGCTGGCGGGCCAGGGGGCGATAGTCGAACCCTTCCCAGCGGTCGGCGATCACGCAGGCGGCGGCCTCGGACCGGCGCGCGAAATGGGCGATCTCGGTCAGGCGGTGGGCGGGCAGCGCATAGACCGGGACCAGCCCGGCGCGGAACAGGCCGAAGATGACCGACAGGAACTCGGCGATGTTGGGAAGCTGCACCACCACCCGGTCGCCGGGCTTCAGGCCCAGGGTCAGGAACCCGGCGGCCGCCGTCTCAGCGCGGTCCGCCAGTTCGCCGTAGGTCCAGCGCGCGCCTTCGCCCACGACCGCCGTCGCATCGGGCCGTTCGGCGGCGCGGGTTTTGAGCATGGCGGTGAAGGTCTCGCCGCGCCAATAGCCCCGGTCACGGTAGCGTCGGGCGGTCTCTTGCGGCCAGGTCTGGCGTAGCGGGGTCGGCATGGCGGCTCGTCAGGCGGCGTCGGACAGAGGACGCCCAGCCTCATCTACGCCCAGCGCCCGCAGGATCGCCAGCAGCTTGGCCGAGGTTTCGTCGGCCTCGGCCTCGGGGTCGGATCCGGCGACCACGCCCGCCCCGGCGAAGGCGCGCACCGTGCGGCCCTCCACCTCGGCGCAACGCAGCGTGACATGCCAGTCCCCGTCGCCGTCCGCATCGGTCCAGCCGATCGCGCCGGCGTAGAAGCCCCGGTCATGGCGTTCCAGTTCGCGGATCACCTCAAGGGCGCGTGGGCGCGGCGAGCCCGCCACCGCCGGCGTGGGATGCAGGGCGGCGGCCAGATCGGCCGCCGTGACGCTCTCGGGATCGCGCAGGCGGCCCTCGATGCGGGTGCCCAAGTGCCACAGGGTGCGGGTGGACAGCAGGGCCGGATCCGACGGGGCGGACAATTCACGGCACAGAGGCGACAGCACGTCCAGGATCGCCTCGACCACCAGGACGTGCTCGCGCCGGTCCTTGTCCGAGGCCAGCAGGGCCTTGGCCGCCGCCTCGTCCTCGACGATGTCGGTGCTGCGTCGGGCCGAACCGGCGAGGGGATGCGACACGACCCGCTCGCCCCGGCGCGACACCAGCAGTTCGGGCGTGGCGCCGACCATTCGCCGCATGTCGCCGTCGGGTTCCAGCCCCACGGGAGTCAGAAAACGCGAGGCCGCCGGATCGGCCTTCAGATTCGACCACAGGGCGAACGGATCGATGGGCCGATCCGCCTCCAGCCTGAGACTGCGCGCCAGCACCGCCTTGGTCAGGGGGCTGCCGTTCGCATGACCCTCGGCTATGGCCTGAAGCGCGCGAGAAACCGCAGCCGCATAGGCCGCCCGGTCCGGTTCGGGCGTCGCCCGCCAGGAGGCGCCGGAGCGTCGGGTCGGCGCAGGCAGGGGCCAGGGCGCGCTGGAGACGGTCCGGGGCTGGAACAGGAAATCGTCGGCCGCCGGATCAAACGGCAGGGCGCCGACCAGGAGCGCCGGCGCCGCGCCGGCCTCGGTTTCGCCGAAGAAATCCCGGGTCCGTCGGCCCAGGGTCGCGGTCGGCCCCGGGGCGGCGCGCCGGTTCAGGCCCGTGGTGAACAGACGGAAACCCGGCCCTGCCAGGCCGAAGGCCCATGCGCCCGGCGTGTCGGGGCGCGGTTCCGGCATCGCCTGCTCATGAGACGGGAAATTCAACGCAGGTCGGTCCAGAAGGGTCATAAGCGGAACGTTTGCCGTTCTTTAGTATCATTCGCAACTAGAGCACATAGACCACAGACCTTCGCGGCGTCTTGCGGCGGCATTAATTCGGCGAACCGGGAGCTGCGGCGAACCGGCGCGCCGGACCCGGCGGCGGCGTCGATCAGGTCAATTCGACCTGCAGCCAAAATGGTCTAGTAAGAGTCGGGCCATGAGAATGCTTGTCATTGACGACGACGCGCGCACGCGCAGCTTCATCGCCGCCGGCCTTCGCCAGGACGGCCATGGCGTGGATGAGGCCGCGACCGGCCCGGACGGCCTCGATCTGGCGCTGGGGGGAGATTACGACGCGGCGGTGGTGGACCGCATGCTGCCCGGCTGTTCCGGCGTCGAGGTGGTGCGCGCGCTGCGCGAGGCGGGGGTGGCCACGCCGATCCTGATGCTGACCGCCCTGGGCGCGGTGGAGGATCGTGTCGAGGGGCTGAACGCGGGCGCCGACGACTATCTGGTCAAGCCGTTCGCCTTCAGCGAGCTGTCGGCGCGGCTTCAGGCGCTGGTCCGCCGGCCCCCGCTTGCGCCGCGCCCGGCCCTCTATCGTGTCGCGGACCTGGAGATCGACACGGGCGCTCGCCGGGTGACGCGGGCGGGCCGGGTCATCGAGCTGACTCCTCATGAATACCGCCTGCTGGAGCGGCTGGCCCAGAACGCGGGCCATGCGGTGACCCGCGCCATGCTTCTGGAGACCCTGTGGGGCTTTCAGATGGAGCCGCGCGCCAATCTGATCGACGCCCACGTCAGCCGCCTGCGCGCCAAGATCGACCGGGGGTTCGACGCAGAGCTGATCCGCACCATTCGAGGGGTCGGCTATGTTCTCGAAGCGCCCCGGTAAGCCCGCCACCGTCTGGTCCAGCGCGGGCCTGAGGCTGGCGGCGGTGTTCTCGCTGATCTTCGGGCTGGGCGGCGCCGGACTGATCGCTGCGGTGGATTTCGGCATGATGCGCTTCGCCGAGAGCGAGGTGCGCGACGGCCTGACGCACCAGATCGGCATCATGCGCGCCGACGCCGACCGTGGCGGCACGGCCGCCCTGATCGACGAACTGGAGGCCCAGCCCCGCAACCGCGACGCACGGCGCTATCTGTTTCTGGTCCAGACGCCGGACGGGCGCAGCTTCTCCAACGGCCTGACGGCGGCGGCGGCGGGCGAGCCGGGCTTTCACCGCAACCTGCCCACCAAGGGCCGGTCGACGCGCTGGCCGGACCAGCGTCCGGACATGATGGTGCTGACGGCGCGCGCCGCCGACGGCGGGCTGCTGTCCATCGGCCGCGACACCCAGCACCTGAACGAGCTGCGCGCGGGGGTGCGGGCTTTCGCCCTGTGGAGCGGCCTGGCGCTGATCGCCCTGGCGATCCTGGCGGGGCTGGTCATCGGGCGGCTGTTCATGGGGCGGCTGGAGGCGGTGAACGCGGCGGCGGCGCGGGTCATGGCCGGGCGGGATTCCGAGCGCCTGCCCGCTATCGGCTTCGGGCGCGAGTTCGATCAGCTGGCCGAGACGCTGAACCGGATGCTGGACCGGCAGGAGGCGACCCTGTCCGCGCTCAAGACCGTGTCCGAAGGCATGGCCCACGATCTGCGCACGCCGCTCGCCCGTCTGCGCAACCGGCTCGAGGAGGTCGAGGCTGCAGGTGATCCCGCCGCCCGGCGCGAGGCGCTGGACCAGGCCGTGGCCGAGGCGGACCAGCTGAACGACCTGCTGGAATCGATCCTGGCCCTGGCCCGGCTGGAGGGCGGGGTTACGCGGCTGAAGACCGCGCCGGTGGACGCGGGCGAACTGGTCCGCTGGGCCGCCGACATCTATGGGCCGCTGGTCGAAGAGACGGGCGGACGCATGACGACGCAGGCGGCGGACGGTGCGGCGGGCCCGCTGATGGTCCTGGGCCAGACCGAACTTCTGACCCAGGCCCTGTCCAATCTCATCGACAACGCCGTGACCCATGGCGGCCCGGGGGTGTCGGTTTCGGTCCAGGCCGTCAGGGACGGCGGCCAGGTGATCCTGAGCGTGGCCGACGACGGGCCGGGCGTGCCGGCGGACGAGCGGGATCAGGTCCTGCGGCGCTTTCATCGGCTGGACCGCAGCCGTTCACAGCCCGGTTCGGGCCTGGGCCTGACCATGGCGACGGCGGTGGCGCGCGCCCACGGCGGGGAACTCAGGCTCTCGGACAACAGGCCGGGGCTGCGGGTCGAGCTGCGCCTTCCGGCCTCGACGTGAAACCATTCTCAAAGGAGCGGCTCTTGCCTCCATCGCCCGTCGCAGCGTTCAGCCTCAAGCCGCTGATGTTCACCGCCTGCGTCGGCAGCATGGCCATGATGGCCTTCGTGGCCGTGATCGGCCCCATGGCGCGGCTGCTGGGGCTCCAGCCCTGGCATGTGGGGACGGCGGTGACGGCGGCGGGCCTGGCCTGGATGCTGATGTCGCGCTTCTGGGGCGCGCGCAGCGACCGGCTGGGGCGCAGGCGCGTGCTGGTGACGGCCCTGACCGGATTCGCGGCCAGCTACGCTTTCCTGGCGCTGTTCATGGGGATGACCCTCAGCCTGGCGCCCGCCGTCCCGATAAGTTTCCTCGGCATGGTGCTGGGCCGCACCCTGGTCGGCGCCTTCTACGCTGCGGTTCCGCCGGTGTGCGCCGCGCTGGTGGCCGATCATGTTCCGCCTGCGCAACGGGCGCGCGGCATGGCCGCCATCGGCGCCTCCAACGCCGTGGGCATGGTCGTCGGACCGGGCGCGGCGGGGCTCCTGGCGGCGTGGAGCCTCAGCGTTTCGCTCTATGTCGTCGCTGTCCTGCCGGTGCTGGCGCTGCTGGCGGTCTGGCGCTTCCTGCCGTCGGACACGGGTCATGAAGCCCGCCGGGCTTCGGCCCTGAAGCTGGGCGACCGCCGCATTCGGCGCGCGGTCTGCACCGCCTTCGTCGCCATGTTCAGCGTCATGGTCGCCCAGGTGGTGGTGGGGTTCTACGCCCTGGACCGGCTGGGACTGGACCCGGCCGGGGCGGCGCGCGCGGCGGGGATCGCCCTGGCGCTGGTGGGGGCGGCCCTGTTCGTGTCGCAGATGATCCTGAGGCGCCTGGACTGGCCGCCGCTGCGGTTCGTGCGGGTCGGGGCCGTGACGGGGGCCGTGGGATTCGGCGCGGTCCTGGCGGCCGACACCACGCTTGGGCTGTGGATCGCCTACATGGTCGCGGCGTCGGGCATGGGCTGGGTCTATCCGTCGCTGTCGGCCCTGGCGGCCAATGCAGTGGACAGCCATGAACAGGGCGCGGCGGCGGGCGCCGTGGGCGCGGCCCAGGGCCTGGGCGCCATGGCGGGTCCAATCATCGGCACGGGTCTGTATCAGCTGTCATATGGCGCACCTTACGGCCTGGCGGCGGTGCTGCTGCTGATCGCGGCCCTGTGGCCGTCCGCGCGCGCGGAAGAGGCGGGAGAACGGGCCGCACAGACGGGCTGACCGGCCCCGCCGCTGGTCTGGCGGGACAGAGGTGCTATGGCTGGGGCCGGATTATTGGATACGCTCATGACACTCGCCGCCCCTGTTCTGACGCCCGCCATCGACGCCCTGACGCCCGACATGACCGCGTGGCGGCGGGATTTCCACGCCCATCCCGAACTGTCCGGCCAGGAATCACGCACCGCCGGCATCGTGTTTGAAACCCTGCGCGGCCTGGGCCTGTCGCCCGAAGCGGGCATAGGCGGCGCGGGCGTGGCGGCGGTGATCGAGGGGCGAGGCGAGGGGCCGTCCATCGGCCTGCGGGCGGATCTGGACGCCCTGCCCATGAATGACGACAGCGGCGCGGACCACGCCTCGCGCACCCCGGGCGTCTCGCACGCCTGCGGCCATGACGGACACACCGCGACCCTGATGGGCGTGGCGCGGCATCTGGCCGCCCATCCGCCCGCCCGGGGCCGGGTGGTGCTGATCTTTCAGCCCGCCGAAGAGACGGGCCTGGGCGCGAAAGCCATGATCGAGGACGGCCTGTTCGAGCGTTATCCCTGTGATGAGATCTACGCCTATCACAACATGCCGCTGCTGCCGTTCGGCCAGGCCATGGTGCGGGCCGGCCCGACCCTGACCGGCTACAAGGTCTGGGAGATCGACATCAGGGGCGAGGGCGGGCACGGCGCGGCGCCGCACAAGGTGCGCGACCCCCTGCAGGCCGCCGTGCGCGTGGCGGGCGAGATATCCTCCATCGTCGGGCGCCATGTGGACCCCATGGAGCCGGCCCTGATTACGGTCACCAAGCTTCAGGCCGGGTCTTCGCACAATGTGGTGCCGCACGAAGCCGGCCTGGCGGGGACCCTGCGCGCCACCTCGCCCGAGGTGATCGAGGCTCTATGGTCGCGGCTGGAGGCGATCTGCGAGGGCGTGGCCCGCATGACCGGCTGCGAGGTGACGCCGCGCGTCATGGCGGGCGTGCCCCCGTGCATCAATGCGCCGGAACAGGCGCGGGCCGCCGCCGAAGCCTGTGTGGCGGTTCTGGGCGAGGCGGCCGTGCTGCGGGACGCCAAACCCTATCCCTTCACCGACGACTTCGCCTACATGCTGGAGCGCATGCCGGGGGCTTACATGTTCCTGGGCGTGGGCGGGCCGATGGTCCACCAGACCGCCTATGACTTCAACGACGCGCTGCTGCCCGTGGCGGCCGAGGTGTTCAGCCGTATTGTCGAGGCGCGGACGGGCGCGGCTTGAGCAAGCCGTCATTCTCGTCGGAGCTTCACGGCGCCTCACGATTCGTTCACGCAGATGCGTTCACCGCGTCCTTTTCGCGCCTTATGGCTCTCGCATATCGGTTTCGAGGCGGCCGGGGGCCGCATGTGCATGTCGAGTGATTCCGATGGGCGGACGTGTTCTGCTTTTCATCCACCGTCATTTCTTCGCCACCCTGGCGATGCTGGTGACCGGCGCCTTCGTGCTGGCGGTCCTGCGCTAGTCTCGGCTCGGTCGGCGCTGGTGCTAGACGGCCTCGACCGAGCCCCTTTTCCGCGCAAGAAAAAAGCCCGGCGACGAAGCCGGGCTGAAGGCAGTTCGGTGATGGTGGGTGTCTCCGAAAGAATGAAGACCGCCCCTGAATCAGGCGATTTGGTTAACGGGGCGTAAACCATGGCGCCCATCCCGATTCTTTCTCCCGACGATCCGCGCGTGGCGGACTATCGCCACATCCGAGAGCGGGATCTGACCGGCCGCCGCGGCCTGTTCGTGGCCGAGGGGGCGGTGGTGCTGAACGTGCTGGCGTCGGAGGCTTCGCGCTGCCGCACGGTGTCGGCGCTGATCGCGGAACAGAGGGTCGCGGCGCTGCGGCCGGTGCTGGAGCGGCTGGGGCCGGACACGCCGGTCTATGCGGCGGGCCAGGCGGTGATGGACGCGGTGGCGGGGTTCCCCATCCATCGCGGAATTCTGGCCCTGGGGCGCAGGCCCGAGGCGCCGGACCTGGCGGCCCTGCTGGCCCAGGCGCCGGAGGACGCCGTGGTCGTGGCGGTCTGCGGGGTGGGCAACCACGACAACATGGGCGGGATCTTCCGCAACGCCGCAGCCTTCGGCGCCCATGCGGTGCTGCTGGACGACCGCTGCTGTGATCCGCTCTATCGCAAGGCCATCCGGGTGTCGGTGGGGGCGGCGCTGCGCACCCCCTTCGTCGCCGGCCTGAACGCCCTGACCATGCTGGATGCGCTGGAGGGCGCGGGTTTCACCCTCATGGCGCTCAGCCCTTCGGGACGGGACCGGCTGAGCGACATGCGTACCGGCGGGCGCACCGCCCTGGTCCTGGGCGCCGAGGGGCCGGGCCTGGAGCCCGCCGTCATGGCCCGCTGCCGCACCGTCGCCATCCCCATGGCCGGCGGCTTCGATTCCCTGAACGTGGCGGCCGCCGGCGCGGTGGCCCTGCATCATTTGCGGTTCGGGTGAGGTTTGGAGGCCTGAGCCGGAATCGAACCGGCGTACACGGATTTGCAGTCCGCTGCGTAACCACTCCGCCATCAGGCCGCCGGGCCCGTGGACAGGGCCGTCGCGCGAGCGAGGGCGTTCGCTATCAGATCGCCCGCGTCGCCGCAACGCGCCATTTGGGCGTCGATCGCGAGTCGGCGTTCACGGCCTTGCCCGGGCGTGGCGCGCGGACCTATAAGGCGCGCAGTTATCCGCCCCTTTCGTTCACCTGAGGATTCGAGCCCCCATGGACTTCGCCGCCGCCCGCAAGATGATGGTGGATTCCCAGGTCCGCGTGAACGACGTGACCGACCGCGCGCTTCAGGCCGCGCTCTCGGCCACGCCGCGCGAGCGGTTGTGCGCGCCGGACCGGGCGTTCTCGGCCTATGCCGAGGTCGAGGTCGAGATCGCGGGCGGGCGCCGGCTGATGCTGCCGCGCGACGTCGCCAAGCTGCTGAACGCGCTCCAGGCCCGGCCGGGCGAGCGGGCGCTGGCCATCGGCGGGCCCTATGCGGCGGCGGTCCTCGCTCAGATGGGCCTGAACGTGACGGCCCAGGACGCGGACGCCGCAGTTCTGGACGTGGTGGGTCCGGCCCTGGCCGAGGCGGGCGTCGAGGCGGTGAAGGCGTCCTTCGACCAGCCTCATGGCGACGCCTATGACCTGATCGTCAGCGAAGGCGCCGTGGCGGCGCGGCCGGACGCCTGGCTGGCGGCGCTGGCGCCGGGCGGACGTCTGGCGGTGGTGGAGCGGTTCGGCCCGGCGGGACGGGCGGTGCTTTATGTGCGCGGCCGCGAGGGCTTTTCCCGGCGCGAACTGTTCGACGCGGCGCCCGACATGCTGCCGGGCATGGCGCCGGAGCCGGCGTTCGCCCTGTGACCATTCGCGCGCGCGACGGAAATCCGTCACGTTCCGCGTGAAAAGCTTAACTGGCCGCGTGAAAAAAACTTAACTGGCGCGACGGGCGGGCGTCCCGCAAACCACGCAGGGCGTGGATCGACGCCGCGCCCGCATCTGCTTTTTCGAGGACTGGTCATGGTGAGACGTACCCGCGCGCTGGCTTCCGCCGCCGCTCTGGCCCTGATGACGACCCTGGCCGGCCCGGTTGCGGCGGATTCGCTGCAGGACGCCATAGCCCTGGCCTATCAGACCAATCCGACGCTGCTGGCCCAGCGGGCCAGCCAGCGGGCGCTGGACGAGACCTATGTGCAGGCGCGCGCGGGGCTGCGGCCGAACGTGGACGCCTCGGTTGGGGCCTCCTACACCCGCAACTACGGCTCGACCGGCGGCGGCGGGGCGATCCCCGACATTCCGGTGCCCATCGATACGGACGGCGACGGGATCGCGGACGCCACCGGGACCATTCCGGGCGCGGCCTTCACCAGCGGCGGCGCGGCGCGTGAGACCAATTCCGGCAGCGTCAGCGTGGGCCTGTCGCAAACCCTCTATACCGGCGGGCGCCTGGCGCACGGCATCAATGCGGCCGAGGCGAGCGTGCTGGCCGGCCGCGAGGGCCTGCGGGCTGTCGAACAGTCGGTGCTGCAAGGCGTGATCCAGGCCTATGTGGACGTTCAGCGCGACATGGAGATCCTGAACATCCGTCAGGAGAATCTGCAGGTTCTGCGCCGCCAGCTTGAAGAAGCCAGCGCCCGCTTCGAGGTGGGCGAGATCACCCGCACCGACGTGGCCCAGGCCGAGGCGCGCCTGGCGCAATCCGAATCCGATCTGGCCATCGCCCAGGCCCAGCTGTCGGTCAGCCGCGCCGCCTATGCCGCCGTGGTGGGCCAGACGCCGACCAACCTGGAGACCCCGCCGCCCCTGCCGGGCGTGCCCGTCGATTTCGACGCGGCGCTGGACGTGGGCCTGGCCGAGAACCCCAATCTGATCGCCGCCGAATACCGTCTGCGCGGCGCCGAGGCGCGGGTGGCGTCGGCCCGCAGCCAGTATCTGCCGTCGGCCAGCCTGAACGCCAGCTATGGCGGGACCAGCGGGCTGAGGGACTTCGATCCCTTCGACCGCACCAGCCTGAACGTCACCGCCAACGTCTCGGTGCCCCTGTTCACCGGCGGCCTGAACCGCTCGCGCGTGGCCCAGGCGCTGGAGGAGGCCAACGCGGCCCAGATCAATGTGGAGGGCGAGCGCCGCGAGGTGCTGCGCACGGTCAGCGCCGCTTATGCGCAAATGGTTTCGGCCCGGTCGTCGCTGCAGGCGGGCGAGGAGGCGGTGCGCGCCGCCCGCATCGCCGCCGAGGGTGTGCGCCAGGAAGCCCAGGTGGGCCTGCGCACCACCCTGGACGTGCTGAACCAGGAGCTGGAGCTGCGCTCGGCCGAGGTGAATTTGGTGACCGCGCGGCGCAACCACTATGTCGCCCAGGCCGCGCTGCTGGCCGCCATGGGCCGGCTGGAGGGCCGCCATCTGGACTCGTCGCTGGACGTCTATGATCCGGCCGCGAATTTCCAGCGGGTGCGCAACCGGGGCGGCCTGCCCTGGGACGGGGTGATCGAGGCCATCGACCGCATCGCCGCCCCGTCGATCATGCCCGCCAACGACCAGGTGGACGCGCCGATCGACACGCAGCTGAAGTCCGAAGTGGTGCGCACGGCGCCTGGCGAATGATTTCAGGCCGAGCGTGCGGATTCTCCTGCGCGGCGAAAACGAGCGTTGATTCCCGGCCCTCTAAGTGCGACGAGAGGCGCTGGGGCGGACATGCCGCGCGGCGTACGTCCTGTTGACGCAAAACATACTGACCGGCCGTTTCGGGGGTTCGCCATGACCGATCAATCCGCCCAGGAACCGACCATGGAGGAG
>JAEZCL010000032.1 GCA_023433585.1 Pseudomonadota bacterium | reverse complement strand
GAGTGGGGTTTCGGCGCCGGCGAGTTTCGCTTGGGCCTTGCTCGCCTCGAGAACCGTGGGAAGCGCCTCGATCCCCTGATCATTGGGGAACCGCATGGCCGACCACCCGAGCGCCTCGATGGCCTGCTGGCGGTGATAGTCGTCGAGCTGTTGCTGGTCCTCATCGTGGATCTTCCCGTCCAGTTCGACCACGAGCCTCAGCGACACGCAGGCGAAATCGACGAAGTAGCCGTCGATCGGATGCTGACGGCGAAAACGCAGACCATCGAGACGGCTGGCCCGCAGATATTGCCACAAGATCGCTTCGGCGCGCGTTTGGCGCCTGCGCAGGTCACGGGCGCGGAAGGTTCGAGCTTCGCGCGTCATCCAGCGTACCCCCACTCCCTCCCCCGCCTTCGGCGCGGGCCCCTCCCTCTCCCCGTGGGAGAGGGCTAGCCGCTCACCACCACTTCTCCGGTCGCGCCGTGAACCCGGCGGCGTCTTCCAGCGCGTCCGCGACCTGGAACACCGTGGCCTCGTCCAGCGCCTTGCCGATGACCTGCAGGCCCAGCGGCAGGCCGTTCTTGTCCAGGCCGGCCGGCACCGAGATGCCCGGCAGGCCGGCGAGGTTGGCGGTCACCGTGAAGACGTCGTTCAGGTACATGGTCACCGGATCGATCTGCTTGTCGCCGATGGCGAAGGCGGCCGACGGCGTCGACGGGGTCAGGATGGCGTCCACCCGGTCCCACACCGCGTCGAAGTCCATGGTGATCCGCCGCCGAACCTTCAGCGCCCTGACGTAGAAGGCGTCATAGAATCCGGCCGACAGCACATAGGCGCCGATGGTCAGGCGACGCTGGACCTCCTTGCCGAAGCCCTCGGCCCGGGTCGTCTCGTACAGGTCGGTCAGGCTGTCGAAACGTTCGGCCCGGTGGCCGAAGCGCATGCCGTCGTACCGCGCGAGGTTCGACGAGGCCTCGGCCGGCGCGATGATGTAATAGGCCGGCAGGGCGTATTTGGTGTGCGGCAGGCTGATCTCGACGATCTCGGCGCCGGCCTCCGTCAGCCAGGCCTTGCCCTTCTCCCACAGCTCCAGTTGTTCGGCGGGCATGCCGTCGACGACGTATTCCTTGGGGATGCCGATGCGCAGGCCCCTCACGCCCTTGCCCAGGCTCTGCGTCCAGTCCGGCGTCTCCACATTCAGGCTGGTGGAGTCCTTGTCGTCGAACGAACACATGGCGCGCAGCAGGATCGCCGAGTCCTCGACCGTCTTGGCGATCGGCCCGGCCTGGTCCAGTGAACTGGCGAAGGCCACCATGCCGAAGCGGCTGGCGCGGCCATAGGTCGGCTTGATCCCCACCGTGCCGGTGAAGGCGGCGGGCTGGCGGATCGACCCGCCGGTGTCCGAGGCCGTGGCGGCCAGGCACAGGTCGGCGGCGACCGCACTGGCCGAGCCGCCCGAGCTGCCGCCCGGCGTCAGGTCAGCGTTGGAGTTGCTTGATTTCCAGGGATTTTTCACCGGGCCGAAGGCCGAGGTCTCGTTGGACGAGCCCATGGCGAACTCGTCCATGTTCAGCTTGCCCAGCATCACCGCTCCGTCCCGCCACAGGTTGGCGGTGACGGTCGATTCATAAGGCGGAACGAAGCCCTTCAGCATGTTCGACCCGGCCGTGGTCTGGACGCCCTCGGTGCAGAACAGATCCTTGATCCCCAGCGGCGCACCTTCCAGCGCTCCGCCCTCGCCTTTCGCCCGCCGGGCGTCCGAGGCGCGGGCCATCGTCAGCGCCTTGTCGGCGGTCACCTGGACATAGGCGTTCAGGGTGGGATTGGCGGCTTCGATGGATTTCAGGAAGGCCCCGGTGATCTCCTCGGACGAGAAGTCGCGGGCCTTGAGGCCGTCCAGCGCGGCCTTGAGGGTGAGTTTCGTGAGGTCGGGCATCGACTATTCCACCACCTTCGGCACGACAAAGAACCCGTCGGCCGACTTTGGAGCGTTGGACAGCACCGCCTCCACCTTGTTCCCGTCCGTCACCACGTCGTCGCGCAGGCGCAGCGGCTGATGCACGTTGGATGTCATGGGCTCCACGCCCGACACGTCGACCTCGTTCAGCTGCTCGATCCAGGCCATGATATCGTTCAGTTCCTGGGCCAGGGGCTCCAGGCGGTCCTCGGGCGTCTTGATGCGGGCGAGGTGGGCGACGCGCCTCACCGTCGCGGCGTCGATGGCCATGCGGCCCTCCAAAATCACGCTGAAAGTGAAAGTCACGTCGGGATTAGCGGCCCCTTCGCGGTTGCACAAGACGCGCGCTTCGGCTGTTTGCGGCGTCGCAGCCCGCTGGATTCCCCGGCGGACGGGGCTAAGCTGTTCCCATGCATCGACCGCCCCGCCAGGAGATCGCCATGATTATCACCGGACCCCAGGTCCGCGCCGCCCGCTCCCTGATCGAATGGCCGCGCGACAAGGTCGCCCGGCTGTCGGGCGTCGACCTCGAGGCCCTGACGGCCTTCGAGCGCGGCAAGATCAATCCCGGCGAGACGGCCCGGGCCGCGCTGCAGACGACGCTGGAACAGGGCGGCGCCGTCTTCATCGACGAAGACGGCGGCGAAGGCGTCGGGGTGCGCCTGAAATGGAGCCGCAAGGACGTCAGACAGATCAACCGGCTGGAAAGCGAAGGCGGCCCTGTGGGCGACGACGACGTTTAGCCTTCAGCTCAATTCCGCTCATCCCCGCGAAGGCGGGGACCCAGTGCTGTCCAGCTTGGCGATGGCGTTTCAGGACTGACGAAAGGCGAGCCCCCTGCACCGTTGCAACGCCCAAAGCACTGGGTCCCCGCCGTCGCGGGGATGAGCGGAGGGGAATGCGTCGCCTCTCGTTCGATCCATGCTTTGACACCGGGCACGGTCGGGCCTACCGCCCCCTTCGTGCCCGTAATTGACCTTTCCGACCTGCCCGCCGCCTGTCCGCCCGGAACGCCCTGGCTGGGCCTGGATCTGGGCGAGAAGACCATCGGGGTGGCGGCGTCCGACGCCACGCGCATGATCGCCAGCCCGCTGGAACTGATCCGCAAGACGAAATTCACGCCCGATGCAGAGCGTCTGTTCCGCCTGATGGATGAGCGCGGCGCCTCGGCCCTGGTGATCGGCCTGCCGCTGAACATGGACGGGACCGAGGGGCCGCGCGCCCAGTCGGCCCGCGCCTTCGCCCGCAACCTGGAGCGCATCCGGCCCGTCAATGTGGCGTTCCATGACGAGCGCCTGTCCACCACGGCGGTCGAGCGGTTCCTGATCGAGGATCTGGACCTGACCCGCAAGCGACGCGCCGAGGTGGTGGACCGCACCGCCGCCGCCTGGATCCTGCAAGGCGCGCTGGACCGGCTGAGGGCCGCATGAACGCGCTTCTGGCCGGGTTCCTGCCGGTCTTCTCGCTGATCGCCCTGGGCTGGGGCCTGAAGGCGGCGAAATTCCTGTCCGAAGACGGCTGGAAGGCGGTGGAGCGCCTGACCTATTTCATCTTCTATCCGGCTTTCCTGATCCCCGGCATCTGGAGCGCCGATTTCACCGGCGGCGCTGCGGGCGTGGTCGCGCTGGCCACCGTGTCGGGCGCCGTGCTGATGATTCTGACGGCGCTGCTCGCCAAGCCCGTGATCCGGGTGTCGGACGCCGCCTACACCAGCGTGTTCCAGGGGGTGATCCGCTGGAACGGCTTTGTCTTCCTGCCGCTGGCCACCTCGATCTTCGGCGCCGAGACCGTGGGCCTGGCGGCGGTGGCCCTGGGCGCGCTGATCCCCGTCATCAACCTGGCCTGCGTGCTGGTGCTGGCCCGCTGGGGCGTGGGCCAGGGCGGCGGCTGGCGCATGGTGGGCCGCTCGCTGTGGATCAATCCCATCATCTGGTCCTGCGTCATCGGCACGGCCCTGAACCTGACGGGGCTGAAGCCGTCGGGCCTGCTGGACGCGCCCATGGCCATGATGGGCGGCGCCGCCATCGTGCTGGGCCTGATGGTGGCGGGCGCCGGGCTCAGCTTCCGCGATGTGGCGCGCCGGCCGCTGATCGTGGCGGGGGTGAGCCTGGTCAAGCTGGCGGTCCTGCCCCTGGTCATGGCCTCGGTCGCCCTGTTGCTGGGAGCGGACCGCACGGCGCTGGGCGTGGTGCTGCTGGCCGGATCGGCGCCGGGCGCCGCCTCATCCTATGTGCTGGCGCGCCAGATGGGCGGCGACGCGCCCCTGATGGCGGGGGTGGTCGCCTTCACCACCATCGGCGCGCTTTTCACCATGCCGCTGATCCTGTTCCTGTTCGGATTCCTGTGACCCGTCGCTCGCAAGGCTGGCGTTTCGCGGGACTCGGCCCTATAGCGACCCTTCGATGACCCAGGCCGTCACCGATCTCGTCCGTTCACGGCTGACGCCGTTTCCGAAACCCCATTTCAATTCCGCAGGCGACCTGAACCCGGTGACGCTGACCGCGCTGCTGGATCTGGCCGACGCCTGCGTCGAGGTGAACCGCCAGGGCGCCAAGGCGCTGGACCTGATGCGCGGGCGCACGGTGGTCAACCTGTTCTTCGAGAACTCGACCCGCACCTCCGCCTCGTTCGAGATCGCGGCCAAGCGGCTGGGCGCCGACGTGGTGTCGATGAACCCGCGCACCTCGTCCGTGGCCAAGGGCGAGACCCTGATCGACACGGCCATGACCCTGAACGCCATGAAGCCGGACATCCTGGTGGTGCGCCATTCGGCGTCGGGCGCGTCCGAGCTTCTGTCCCAGAAGGTCGGCTGCGCCGTGGTCAACGCGGGCGACGGGCGCCACGAACATCCGACCCAGGCGCTGCTGGACATGCTCAGCCTGCGCCGCGCCTTCGGGGACGTGGGCGGGCTGACGGTGGCCATCTGCGGCGACGTGGCCCACAGCCGCGTGGCGCGGTCCAATGTGGCGCTGCTCTCCATGATGGGGGCGCGAGTTCGCCTGATCGGGCCGCCGACCCTGGTGCCCGGCGACGCCGACCGCTGGGGCTGCGAGGTGTTCCACGACATGCGCGAGGGGTTGAAGGGCGTGGACGTGGTCATGATGCTGCGCCTGCAGCTTGAGCGCATGGACGGCGCCCTGGCCCCCTCGACCCGAGAATACTACCGCTTCTGGGGTCTGGACGCGGAGAAGCTGGCCTGGGCCGCGCCGGGCGCGAAGGTCATGCACCCCGGCCCCATGAACCGGGGCGTCGAGATCGACTCCGGCGTCGCCGACGACCCGGCCGTGTCCCTGATCCAGGACCAGGTGGAGATGGGCGTCGCCGCCCGCATGGCGGTGCTGGCGTCCCTCGCCGCGCGGCAGGAGGCGGACCAGTGAGCGCACACTTTTCGATCCTCCCCCGCCCCTTCGCGGGGGAGGGGGACCATGCGCAGCATGGTGG
>JAEZCL010000267.1 GCA_023433585.1 Pseudomonadota bacterium | reverse complement strand
CACTGGCGCTGGGTGCCGACGTCGCGGACGAGGACGCGGTCGCGGCTGCGGTCTCGCGCGTCGCGGACGAGCTCGGTCCGCCGACGGTGCTGGTCAACAACGCGGGGATCCTGCGCGACAACCTGCTGTTCAAGATGTCGGTCGACGACTGGGACGCCGTCCTGTCGGTGCACCTGCGCGGCGCGTTCCTCATGAGCCGCGCGGTCCAGCAGCACCAGGTCGCCGCCAAGTGGGGGCGCGTGGTCAACCTGTCGAGCACGTCGGCGCTCGGCAACCGCGGCCAGGCCAACTACGCCGCCGCCAAGGCCGGCATGCAGGGGCTCACCAAGACGCTCGCGATCGAGCTCGGACCGTTCGGCGTCACCGTCAACGCCGTCGCGCCCGGCTTCATCGAGACCGACATGATGCGCGCCGTCGCCGAGCGCACAGGCATGCCGTACGACGACCTGCTCGCCGCCGCGGCCCAGGACGTCCCGGTGCGCCGCGTCGGGCAACCCGAGGACGTCGCCGCTGCGGTGTCGTTCTTCTGCTCCGAGGACGCGTCGTACGTGTCCGGCCAGGTGCTCTACGTCGCCGGAGGGCCGCGCGCATGACCATCGCCGTGAGCTCGCCCGCGGACCTCGGCGAGGCCGTGGGGCAGACGGCCACCGGGGAGTGGCGCGTCGTCGAGCAGGACCGCATCGACCTGTTCGCCGACGCGACCGACGACCACCAGTGGATCCACGTCGACCCCGCGCGCGCCGCCGCCGAGTCGCCGTTCGGCGGGCCCGTCGCGCACGGGTTCCTCACGCTGTCCCTGCTGCCCGCGCTGACCGCCGGGCTGCTCGACGTGGGCGGGACCGCGATGGTCGTCAACTACGGGATCGACCGGGTGCGGTTCCTGCAGCCCGTGCTCGCGGGGTCGCGGGTGCGGGCGACGACGGTGGTGGCGGGCGTGGAGCCGACAGCCCAAGGCGTGCGCGTGGCGTCGACCGTGACCGTCGAGGTCGAGGGCGCGCCGCGGCCGGCGCTCGTGGCGCAGACGATCGCGCTGTACGTGTCCACCTGACCGCCACCGACGCCGGACCGTAATGGTGACCTGGCAGGTGGGGACGGCACGCGGCTTACGGGCAGCGAGCAGCGGGCACGCCGAGCAGTAGGACCATCCAGCGCTGGCGCAACCTCTGCGCCGCCGAGACCAGTCAGCAACCTTCGGGTTCCCGCCCCCGACACTCGCATGGCCCGTCGGCCAGCAGAACGCTGCCTTCACACCGCAACTTGACCTCCAGCTTGTGGCGCGCACGTCGCACTAGAGTGCTGGATGTGTACCGTCCCTCGCCCGTTGGTCCTCGTGGTGAGCACGGCCGGTCGACTCGATGGAGGCTGCCGTGACGCAGACGGGCGAACGCGATACTGAGCAACCGCATGATCGTTCCCTCATGACAGATTCGGTTGCGCCCAGACCTGTCATGATCGACTTATTCGCGGGCGCTGGCGGGATGAGCCTGGGCTTCGAGGCTGCAGGCTTCGACGTGTTCGCCGCCGTCGAATACGACCCTGTACATGCCGCCACGCATCGCTACAACTTTCCCCAAACAGAAGTGCTCTGCCGCGACATCCGCACCGTCAGCGCAAGTGACGTGCTCGAGGCAGCGAAGGCTGGCGCTCTCCGTCATGGACGAACGGACTGGGACGGATCGATCGACGTCGTCGCTGGCGGGCCCTCATGCCAAGGCTTCTCGGTAATGGGCCAAAGAAATACCGATGACGAGCGCAACGACTTGATACTCGAGTTTGTACGGCTCGTCGAGCAGATCCGGCCACAAGCATTTTGTCTTGAGAACGTACCTGGGCTACTTCAACCGCAGTACCAACCCGTCCTCTCTACGGTGCTAGAGCGACTCGAACGGGCCGGATACACTATTATTGGTGCCGACGCCCCCGTTTCGGCTCTCGAATTTGGCGTGCCGCAAGCACGGCGACGCGTGATAATACTCGGCCAACTAGACAGATCGCCGCTCCCCCTGGCTCCTACGCACGACGATGCCTATACGGTCGGCGACGCTCTCGCCGGCCTGCCGGACCTCGAGTACTACCCGAACGCCACAACACAATCACGCCTCAGGCTGACGGATGACGACAGGAAGCGCTGGCTCCAGACGTCCAATGCCTACCTCGCTGAGTTGAGCATCAATGCGGGTCGGCCGGCTCCCTACGGCCACACACGGGCGGTCGACGACACATATCTATCCGGTCTGCGTAGCGTACGCCACAGCCCCACGACCACCGCGCGATTCGAGGCGACGCCGCAGGGCGCGAAAGAACCCGTGAGTCGGCTGTACCGACTCAGCGCAACGAAACCGTCGCTTACCCTCAGAGCAGGAACGGGCCGCGAGCGCGGCGCTTTTACAGCGCCACGCCCCATTCATCCCTGGCGCCCGCGCGTTATCACCGTGCGAGAGGCGGCAAGACTCCACAGCTTCCCTGACTGGTTCGAGTTCCATGAGACCAACTGGCACGCCCATCGACAGATTGGCAACGCCGTTCCCCCGCTGCTTTCTCGTGCTGCAGCACGAAGCCTGCTGAGCAGCATAGGGGTTATCGTCGGCCCCTCGCGGCTTCGACAGCTCCAGGTGCAATCTCGCAAACTCCTTTCTGTGAGTGTGACGACTGCAGCCGCAGAGATGGAGGCACGGTTGGCCGACCTACCGCCCCCCAGGG
>JAEZCL010000241.1 GCA_023433585.1 Pseudomonadota bacterium | reverse complement strand
ATAGTCGTAAACACTATCCCACCTGAAGCTACTGAAAGCAGTGATCGCAATGTTTTACGGTCAGTTGCCTGTTTGGGTTCCTGGCGAAGCAGTTGACTACAATTGCAAAAAGTATCAAAGAGTTGGTTATCCAGGTCATTCCGATCGGTAAGCACGACAATGGTAGGATTATTCATTCTAGGCTCCACCACCATCTTTCCTGTATAAAATACCATGCTTAGACTTTTACCACTTCCCTGGGTATGCCAGATAACCCCTGCCCGTTTATCCCCTCCCAGACCGGATGCCTTTACAGTGGTGGCAATGGCTTTATTAACCGCATAATATTGATGATAAGCTGCAATCTTCTTGATGGTTCTATCCCTGCCTTTTTCAAATACAATAAAACCACGTATTATATCGAGTATGGAATTTTTGTTTAACATTCCTTTCAGCATCGGCTCCAGTTCCGCTTCGTGTTCGGTATCTACAATATTTTCGCCATCCGCAGTTTTCCATTCCATAAAGCGGCT
Source organism: Pseudomonadota bacterium (assembly GCA_023433585.1). Lineage (GTDB taxonomy): Bacteria > Pseudomonadota > Alphaproteobacteria > Caulobacterales > Caulobacteraceae > Brevundimonas. Next base: position 9,280 of record JAEZCL010000241.1, on the reverse strand, counting down.
ATAATCGGAACTAAGCGTACCGGCTTTGGCAAACCAGCCATCGGAAGCAATCATGAACGCATTGTACTGGAAAAGCGAAGGAACCGTTTGCTTGTAGGTTTGTAGTTGCTGGTAGGCAGCATAAATATCGGCGCTTTCATCGGTGGCATTTTTAAGTTCTAATACAACTAATGGAAGACCGTTAATGAAAATCACTATATCAGCTCTTTTGTTGTTTCCATTCTCAATAACCGTGAACTGATTCACCGCCAGGAATTGATTTTTAGTAGAGTTCTGTGTATAATCAATGAGCCAGACCTTATCACTACGCGTTCCATCTTCGGTACGAAACTTCACATCAATGCCATCGGTGAGCATTACATGAAAGGCTTCGTTGTTGGTCAGTAGATCTAGAGAGAGGGTGCGCAGCACTTTTTTACAGGCTTCTTCCCTCGCTTCTGCAGGGATAGTAGGATTGATGTTATCAATAGCTCCTCTAAGACGATTTGTTAATACGACTTCTATATATGTGCGTTCAGCGTTATCGCCTTCGGCAAGATCAGGGCCAAAGAGGATTTCAAAGCCCAAATCATCCCGGAGGATTTCAAGGGTGAGTTGCTCGATTTCGTCTTCAGTGATGATGTTGGGCATGGGTTACATAAAATTTCTATAGTCGTAAGTTTTACCTTCAAATCGGTTTAGAAGCCAACCTATTCTTGCGATCTCGTTAGATGTCTCAATAGTGGCCGGAAGCTTCGTGTATAAATCGAAACTATTCCAGTTCATTTTCGTCAGTCCAAGAATCTCAGTAGCAATAGTGCTGATATTACTGTTTCCATAATGCTTAATGATTTTCAATGGTACTGGAACATTCTTACCTCCGAGGAAATAAGAACGATAATCTTCTTTAATCGAAGGAACTATTCCGTGAGTCCAAAGCAATGCAGACGAACTGTCAAGAAGGAAACATGTTCCTCTTGAAACCGGAAATCCATGAGCCTCGATGTTAGCACCCTTAACTGACATTGCAACGAAACGTGCATTGTCTTCAAAATTAATTTCGATTAGGTCTGCTTCGTCGATTCCGGATTTTCTCAAACTATCTACAATCCCTCGCACTTCGTCTCTTTTAAAAGGCGTCCTTTTATGTACAACTACTCTCTTTGGCAAGTCTCCTGTTGCGGTTAAAAACATTTCTCTAATTATAACACCAAACTTGTACCCTTCTTGATAAGATAAAAACGGATTGTTCTTTCTATCATAGGTGCAATCTTCCACTTTTGACAATTTGTATTTCAAACCCTGCCCATTAGCGTTATAAATGTGGCTACACCCAAGTACAACCTTTTCTTTCTTATTTCTGTGATCAACGCTGTAGCCCAACCCAACAAATGCAGCGTTTCTCTCTAAACCAGTCAATATCCAAGGTGTCCGAAGTGATTTGACATAGAATGATAGTGATAGCCACCAATTAACCTGACAAACCAATAGGTCTGTTAATGTGTCTTCACGCAAGAATTGAGTTGCAATTCCGTTTTGTGCCGCGTAGGCTTTTATGTGATCATGTAAATCGAACTTTTCTTGTTCGGTATTGATTTGGGTAAAATGATTCCAAGAAGTGGGAATAAATATTACAATGACAATTTTTTTCTTAGTCTCTACAAGCTTATCTATGGCAACTTTAATTGTCTCTAAGATTGATAATGCTGCTTGCTTTTCATCCACTGTGTTTACTGGAAGGATACACCTTTGCCAGAATCCACTCTGAAAAGCAGGTATGTTTAAAGGGACGTTGTAAGCTGATAAAAATCCGGGGTAATCCATCAAATAATCTGGATTTGAGTTGCCTGCACCAATGGGCTGATTCAACCTATTCAAAAAACCAAACACTTGATGTCCAAATTCGGGTGGGCAAATAATACCTAAGTTGATTTCTGGATCAAACACATTTCCATTCAAAGGATAATCATAGGGGCGATTTCTAATCAGTCCCCGCATAGGATGGAAGTCCTTAACCATACCACCTGAATGCTTATCTATGAATTGCAATTCCGGCTCTAAGTACTGAATGCCATTATGCAGAATTTGATTTTTGTCAAATTGTTGTGGTAGTAAGAGTGCTCTATTGGTTTGAGCTCTCATAATACTGGAATACATTGTATTCGGACTTATTGAGAATTTGAAACCAGAGCCTGATCGAACAGGATAATCGAAGGACAGCTTACCTTTGCCAAACAAAATTATTCGCCACTTCTCTATAAATGCATCATAGTTGGCGTTGAGTTGCGGCTTACCTACTGGCGCAAGCAATTGCTTATAAAATAGCCGCGATATCTCCCGAAGTATATCCTTAGATAACTTTTTTCGATTCTCGATATAAAATGTGGGCTGCAATGCGATGTAGTTATACCTGCTATCCTGAAAGAAACTGATTCTCACCGCATCAAAAACTTCATAGGCAATACCACCTGTGTTTATCAGTTTTTTATCCTCATCTCGCCATAACTTCTCGAATGCAGCCCCGTTAAGGTTGAGCTCTTTTGTTAGGGCTTTGAAAATGGCGTTACGACAGAGTTTTTTAATCGTTGTCCCACCTCGTAAATCGTCTTTAGATATGGGTGTTCGTCGAACTTCACCTTTAATTCTGCCAGCAAAAGTTTTATGTATGCTGTCTAAAGTCCCAAAAGCGTAAACCATCTTTTTTATTGGACCTGCAACAATATCTGTATCGTTGGTTAACGCTCGGATAACCTTCCAAGGCTCCTCAGTTTCGTTGTATTCAGTTTCGAATTGGAAAATCTCTTTCGGAAATAAAACAGGAAAGAGGTTGCTTCGAATTAGATTGCTTGTATGCTTGACATCCATTGAAAACGGAGAACGTTCAAAATTTGAATGCTGCGAAGATTTTAGGATGTCCTCAACCGCAGCTTGAAATTGCAAGTCATTTGCAAAGCATGTTCTAGCAATATGTATGAGTGTCGAATCGAAACCTTCTGTTGGGATATAAAATGCTTGTCGTCCAACGGCTCTTGCACTTTCAATTAAATCCCGGGCATTATCGCTAATCTCATGTCCATGTGAACACCAAAATAACATTCCCGACCCTTTGCTTTGATAGGCTAGTTTAAGCGCATTCATTAGCGCTTGATCTCTTCCACTGTATCCAAACACGATCAAATGCTTATCATTAAGATGATGGATCAGTGCCTCCACAAAGTCATCGTGTTGAGCATCCAATTCCTTATCCGTGTTTTTCAAAGGACCATATTTGAAGTCTCCATGCAATGAAACAGATAGTAATTCGTTTTTCGTGTAGGGTCTATAAATGCGCTCTTTCGAATCAAGTGTAATTTCGATTGGAGTGATACCTAATTGATGCGCTGCCTTGACTATCAAGCCGTCAAAATTTGTAGTGAATAATGCGCGCACAAATCCATTCTTTGCTAGAAGGGTTAATATCTTATAGCCTATATATGGCTCTTTGTTTCTACAAATGTTCTCGAAGTATTTTCTTCTTATATCTTCAATGGGATATGCTAATTCCGCATATGTTGAATACTCATTGGCATCGTACTTTGTTGGATAGATACCTTCGTTGTCTAACCACTTCTGAACGCTGTCTTTGATTGCTTCGGTTTTGTATTCTTTATATTGACCAGCAAGGTGCTGGTTCTTTGTAATGAAAATGTCTCTCTTCCACTCCCAAATGCAATCGTCAGCAGCCTGAACGCCGGAACTAATCGACGCACCAGCACCCAACAGTACAACATGGTCAACTTCTGTATTCTGTTTTATTGTCCTAAGAAATGCATCATATGAGAGTACAAGTTCCTTCATTAGTATTTCAAGATCTCACCCTTCATCAACTTCGGCAACAAGCTGTCCCGCAATTGGGTGAGTATTTTGGTTTTAAATAAATTGTTTTCAATCGTTTCAAACATAGAGTTTGTTAGTTCATGGTACTTTCGCCCTAACTTGGTTGGTGGCAGTATAACATCAATTTTCTTCAATAAATCCTGACTAATGTTTTGTTGCGCAGAACCCACTGCTCTTGAAATAATATCAGCCTTATTATTTTTTAGGAATTGATAAATGAATGTATAAGGATGATTTGCGTTAGCAATAAATGCACAAATAGCTTGGTTACAAGTTGCGTCCATACTTGTGATGCCAATTTCACCAACTGTAGCACCATACATTGCTATCAAAACAGAATGTTTAGGTAAAACTCTGGCAGAAGAATTTTTGACAGCAGCTTCTGTAATCTTTTCTTCAGTTTCAGTAATGAATGAGTTATCTAACTCTTTTGATTTAATCCATGGAATATTTCCATTCTCATAATATTCCGGCTTACTTCTACTTGGTGTTCCTCCTGATGTTGTTTTATAAACATCTCCCAACTTTCCAACCTTCCATCCCTTCGGTATCTTCCCCAATTCACTATCCTGCATTTCACCGGTAGCACCAGGAAAGTTGAAATCTACAAACCATTCCTTAAAGATGGCTTGGGCAATGGCTTCAAGTGTTTGGTTGGTTTGGCGGTTGAGCTCTATTTTTTCATCTAGAGATTTAAGTATTTGACCAATCTTTTGTTGCTTTTTAATATCTGGCAAGTAAACTTCAAGCGAGCTGATAGATGTGCTATTAAGGCTAGCTCTTGTAGTTAAGGAAGAATGTTGTGAAACCTGAGTACGAAACATTGGACTTCTGAGAAAGTAACCCAAGTACTTTAAATCAATATCAACCTTTACATCTTTCTTTAGCCTTAATCTTTTTGTAAAGCCATTGAATGTGGCATTTTCATAATCTTTCAGAGCAACTGAACTCATGCCCAGTTCATCTTGGGTCTCGCTTGTTCTTGTTAAAAAAACATCACCCTTCTTTACCGAACAAGAATTTCTTTCTTTATCATTTGTATTTGCTAAGCTTTTAAGCTGTTCTGGTAAAAAGTAATTATTAAATACATCTTTGAACGTAACAAAAGGGTAACCATGTCCGAATTGATCCCTGGATTTTGATAGACCGGAGAAAACCTCGAACAGTTCGCCGATTTTATAACTTCTGAAATCTTGTGAATTCAACTCTTATCCTCCGTAAACTTTTCTTTCAACAATAATTTTTCTCTTTCAATCTCCGCTACCAATTCCTCTTCCGATGGCAGATATAATCGGTATTTAGAGGCAAACAGTTGCCGGTTTTCTTTGGCGATACTGTACTTAACAATGGTCTCGTCTTTTTCACTGCATAGTATAACGCCAATGGTCGGGTTATCTCCTTCACTCATTTTGAGTTCGTCAAACATGCGGATATACATATCCATCTGGCCAGTGTCCTGGTGGGTAAGCTCGCCTATTTTAAGGTCGAAGAGCACGAAACATTTTAGCAGATAGTTATAAAATACCAGGTCAATAAAAAAATGTTTGGTTTCAGTGCTGATCCGAAATTGGCGGCCAACAAAAGAAAATCCCTTGCCCAGTTCCAGTAAGAACTGTTGCAAATTTTCGAGTAAAGCCGTTTCTAAATCGCTCTCGCTGAGCTTGCTTGATTGAGGTATATCAAGGAACTCGAAAATATATGGATCCTTAATGAAATCACGCGGGTTGGGTTTTTCGAGATTCGCAGATCCAGTCGTGTCCTTTCTATCAGGTGATGAAAGTACCCTTTCGTAATACAATGTATTTATGTTTCGCTCCAATACCCGAACACTCCAGGCCTGATTCGCCGCCTCGACCAGGTAAAAGTCTCGTGCTTTATCATTTTCAACCCGCATTATAAGCCGGTTGTGGCTCCAGGTCAATTTGCTACACAGTGTATAGCAAATGTTCCAGTCGGGGTAGGTAAGATAAAACTGCCGGAAGTTTCTCAGATTAGGTGCTGAAAATCCTTTACCAAATTCTTCAGTCAGAGCAAGTGATAGTTCTTTTAGCAATCCCTCACCATAGGCGGCACGGGTTTCACCCTCCTGCTCTTCTACAACAATACGCCGGCCAATTTGCCAATATGCTTCCAGCATGGCGGCATTAATGGTCGAATAGGTTTTCTGCCTTGCTTTTTGCAGGATTTGCTTTATGTCCTGTATGTACGGCTTAAAAGGCATAGCCAATGCTTTTCAGATTTTCCCGGATCTCCGCTTCCAATACATGCCCTTTACTGAATTGTTCGGCAAGTTGGGTAGTAAGGGCTGCTATTTTATCGGAAAACAAAATGCCATCATCTTCCTCTGCTTCCGTACCCACATAACGACCAGGCATTAGTACATAGCTGCTGTTTCGTACTTCTTCCAATGTAGCTGATTTACAAAATCCCGCTATGTCCGCATAATCACCTTTTGGATTTCGCCAGTTGTGATAGGTGCCGGAAATTTTTTGAATATCGGTATCGGTAAGTTCTTTGTTTCGCCGGTTGATCATTATTCCCATTTTCCGGGCATCTATAAATAAAATTTCATTACTTCTATCCCTGAATTTGCCATTCTTTTTATTTCTTGCCAGGAACCAAAGGCAAGCCGGTATCATGGTATTGTAAAACAATTGGGCAGGCAAGGCTACCATACAATCGATGAGCCCGGCCTCAATCATGGCCTTACGAATCTCTCCTTCTGAGCCCGTATTGCTATTCATGCTGCCATTAGCCAGCACAATGCCGGCAGTGCCGTTTGGTGAGAGCTTGTGTGCAAAATGCTGTAGCCAGGCATAGTTGGCGTTGCCAACCGGTGGTATGCCGTATTTCCAGCGGATATCCTCCCGAAGTTGTTCACCGCTCCAGTCGCTGATGTTGAAAGGGGGATTGGCCATGATGAAATCGGCCTTCAGGTTTTTGTGGCGGTCGTGTAGAAAACTGTCACCCAATTCAATTTTCGCATCAATACCCCGGATGGCCAGGTTCATTTTGGCAAGTCGTAAGGTGGTTGGGTTGCTTTCCTGACCATAAATCGATATATCTCCGAGGCGGCCACCATGGCCTTCAATAAATTTTTCCGATTGTACAAACATACCCCCTGAACCGCAGCAACCATCATACACCCGCCCTTTATAGGGTTCGAGCATTTCTACCAGCAGCTTTACAATGGAAGCGGGAGTGTAAAACTGGCCCCCACTTTTCCCTTCCGCATCGGCGAATTGTCCGAGGAAGTACTCATAAACCCTGCCCAACAAGTCTTTGGCTTTATGACCAGGTTGATTAAATCCAATAGTTCCAATCAGGTCTATCAATTCTCCAAGGCGCTGTTTATTCAGATCCGGATCTGCGTAAATTTTCGGCAATACTCCTTTAAGCGAAGGATTAATTTTTTCAATTTCATCCATGGCATCATCCACCAATTTGCCAATTTCGGGGAGTTTAGCTTTTGATTGAAGATAAGTCCAACGGGCTTTCTCCGGTACGTAAAATATATTGTGACTGCTGTATTCGTCTTTGTCGTTCAGCGTCTGGTAACGTGCTTCTTCTTCCTCAACGTACCATTCGCTGGTTGGGTCTTCCAGTTCCAACTTCAGTTGATCATACCGACCGTTAAAGGCATCGGAAATGTATTTGAGAAAGATCAGTCCAAGTACAACATGCTTGTATTCAGCAGCGTCCATATTGCTGCGAAGTTTGTCGGCAGCGGTCCATAGGGTTTTTTCCAGATTCTTGAAATCACTCATTCTTAATTCAGACGGTTTAGTTTAGGTAGGGTAAAATACTAATTTTAAGCGGCTTATTTAAAGAGGAACGCTAAATATTCTTTTTTTTAATGCAGGCAAATGAAATAGAAAAAATTCAGTTTTTAAGTAACGTATAGGAACAACTGAAAACCGGGGGACTTAATTTAAAAGTATCGTTTCTTTAGCTAATTCAGACTTTTTGGGTTATAATCTGTTGCAGCAATTCATTCTTCTCTCTCTCCACTTTCAGCATCCTTTCATATAATTCCACAATTTTTACTTCATACAACTCAATAATTTTTTCAACCGGATTAAAGAGATTTTGGACCGAATGATCATGGAAGTTATTGTTGATATTGTGAATAGCTTGTTCCGTATCAAAATTTTTAATGGCTTCAGCGGGTACTTTCAACACTTTTGCCACTTGTTCCAGTATTTGTTGTTCTACCTCTTCTTTTTGTTCCAATAGCGACACTTTCTTCTGATTCCAGTCTTCCCCCAATTCATAGGCTAATCCTTCCTGTTTAATTCCAAGCATTTCCCGGAAACGTTTGATGTTCCGGCCATGGTGTATTGTTTTGGGCATATCGGCAGATGTTGACATATGACAAATATATTAAAACTATCAGGGGAATAAAATAGTCATTTTTTCTTCTGGATTACCAGATCTCAGAATAGGATATCCTTATTGCTGATAAGAATTTTGGCTATCAGAACCGTTATCAGCTTGTAGAAATACACTGCGGCGGATGAATGGAACGCTTTTAAAACCTTATCAATCTATTTTATGAAGTACACATTATTCCTTTCCTTGCTGATTATGGTGGCCTGCACCCGGGAAAAGCCATTACAAAATGCCGACCCAACAATCGAACAAATTTTAAAAAAATATCAGTTCGTCCGCATGCCAGCGGATTATTCTGATTTATTCCGGGCTTTACCTGGCCAACCAATATTTACGAAAATAGAGAATGAACTTGATCTTACCCAGGTCGAATTACTCGAATCGGCCGTCAGCAAAACCAGAGTATATATTATTGGTTTTAAAAATAACCCTGATAAAAAATATGCTATCAAAGCTATTGTAATCAAGAACCTGGTTGTTTTGGATGAAATTTTATTTTCCCGAAAAATGACCGATCTCAACAATGGCCAGATCGGAATCTTAAAAAACGATGAAGCATTAGTTATAAAAATTAAAAACGGAGTTAGAACCATTTCGGAAATTAAAGAAGCTGCTTATTCCCTCCATTTTTACCAAGCCAAATTCTGCCAGCGATTAAAAAACCAAACCTTTAAGCAATGTTATAATAAAGAAGTGGATGAATTTTGTGATTCGTTCGTGTCGTGTGTGGCATTGGCTACCAATCCCACTGTTTCAATGTTGATTGCTGTTGCTTGTTCCTGTAATGCCTGATAAATTCTTAAAATATGAAAAATAGATGGCCTGTATATAGTCTGATTGTCTCTGTTTTATTTACCCTGATCGGAACCGCCCTGAAATTAATGAACTACCGGATAGGCTCTGAAATCTTTCTTTGGATTGGAATGACATGTTTTGTTGCTGCTTTGGCAGGATTGGTCGATAAACTGCATTCACGAAATTAACCAGGTTGAATAAAATGAGTAGTGCCATAAAAAGATACAGGGTACTGCTC